>JAGBMP010000027.1 GCA_017634825.1 Butyrivibrio sp. | reverse complement strand
CTTCCTTAACTTCCTTAAGAAGTGCTACATCAATTCCTTCAGGATCATAGATCCATCCTGTTGAATCAGAACATGTAACAACCTTGGCACCGAGCTGCTGAGCCTTCTCGATAGCGTAGATTGCAACATTACCTGCGCCGGAAACTACTACTGTCTTGCCCTTGATGTCAGAGCCGTTGCACTTAAGGAGCTCCTCTGTGAGGTAAAGAAGGCCGTATCCTGTAGCCTGTGTACGAGCAAGTGATCCGCCGTATGTAAGTCCCTTACCTGTGAGAACACCCTCGTATGTATCTCTGATTCTCTTGTACTGTCCGTACATATATCCGATCTCACGTCCGCCTACACCGATATCTCCGGCAGGTACGTCAGTATCAGCACCAATATGTCTGAAAAGCTCTGTCATAAAGCTCTGGCAGAATGCCATTACTTCTCTGTCAGACTTGCCCTTAGGATCGAAGTCAGATCCACCCTTACCACCGCCAATCGGAAGGCTTGTAAGTGAGTTCTTGAAAATCTGCTCAAAGCCAAGGAACTTGATGATACCAAGGTTTACTGAAGGATGGAAACGAAGTCCTCCCTTGTAAGGTCCGATAGCTGAATTGAACTGGATACGGAAACCGTTGTTAACCTGTACCTGTCCCTTATCATCAACCCATGGCACTCTGAAAAGAATCTGTCTCTCGGGAGTTACAAGTCTCTCAAGGAGAGCGTCCTTACGATACTCCTCTTCATTAGCCTCAATAACAACACGAAGTGACTCAAGCACTTCCTTAACTGCCTGATGGAACTCAGGCTGAGCCGGGTTTTTCTCTACAACGTAGTTGTAGACTTCATCTACGTATGACATAGCTTTACTTCCTCCTATATTTCATTAGCATCAATAATTGTATACAATTATACACTTTGATGGTTTAAAGCGCAATAGTTTTTTATAAATATACCCCATTACAGTTTTTAAGCTGTAATGGGGCTTAATTTATCCTCCGTCTCCGGAGCTTTCTTCACTGTTTTCTCCGCCATCCTCGCTGCTTTCACTGCTCTCGCTGTTCTCGCCGCCACCTTCTGAGGATTCGGAATTTTGTTCCTGGTTTTCTGTATTTTCAGTATTCTCTGTATTTTCACCGCCGCCATTGTCCTGGTTTTCCTCAGGTGGTGCAGGGTCTTCTGATGGTGTTTCCTCTGCCGGCGGATCATAGGTCTCCCAACGATAAAAGAAGGCATGATGACCTATCATAACATAGTTCTTTATTCTGTAATAATCGGCCCAATACTGAGTCATAAAGAAAAGATAGTCTCCGATACGGGCACCGGCCAAAACCTCCTGTGCTGCCCTTATACAGGTGGAATTGGGGCCATTTGCAATGATGAACTCAACCTTGCCCGATCTGTAGGGCGCAAACTGCATAGGCTGCGTAATAACTCCGATGACTGTATTGGGAAAAGCCGAGCTCTTTACTCTGTTCATGATAACTGAGCCGACACCAAGTTTACCTGTATATGATTCGCCATCCGACTCGGCCTGTATTGTAGCAGCCAGCCAGATAAGCTCCTGTTCACTGGCATCATATGAACCGCCCAGGTTTTCCTTGGAAAGTGCAAGACGCTCTGCCAGTTGCTGAGCCAGCTTTGCCTGAGCTGCTGCTGTCTGAGCTTCGAGATCCTTCATTTTCTTATCAAGCTCTTTTAGCTGGTCTTCATAGCTTGATAGCTTGTTCTTCTCATTCGAAAGCGAATTCTTGGTTGAAGAGAGCTGTCCCTTTACTTCATCGGTGAGGTTTGACAGTTCTGTGTGCTTCTCATCAAGCTGTTCCTGATAAGCATCCAGCTCCGCTTCCTTTTCCTCAACAGCTCTTTTCTGCTCCTCGATCTGAGCCTGAAGTCCCTGATATTCAGCTATTTTCGTGCGATCATATCTGACAATTGCATTTAGATACTCAAACTTGGTCAGAAGTTCACCAATAGACCCGGATTCAAGCAGAACACGGATAAGTCCCGATGAGCCACCACTCTCGTAGGTAGACTGTAGACGTTTTTTGAGAAGTGCATATCTGTCCGCCTCCTGCTTCTGAGCTTCTGCAAGCTCATTATTCAGGCGGACAATTTCAGAAGAGACTACGGCCATTGCTGCCTCAGCCTCATCAATTTCGCTGTTAAGCGTCTCAAGTTTACTGGAATAACCATTTATGGTGCTCTGAAGAGAGCTCTTCTGGCTTTCCAGATTGCTAACGCTTTGCTGTGTTTGCTCTTTTTGTCCTTCAAGGGCACTGATTGCTTCCTTTGTTTCCTTGGTCTGTTTCTGAAGATTGGAGATGGCTGCCTGTGTCTCGGCCTCCCTCTCCCTCATCTCAGAAATAGCATCATCAGTTTCATCTGCGAAACTGACGAAAGAAAACTGATTAAACGTCAGTGCCAGAAGTATCATCCCCAGAATTAACTTCTTCTTCATACTCTCCCTGCTCCACTGCTTCTGAAATTTCTTCAGATGCCTCAGCCTCTTTTTCCGGCTCTGCCTCTTTTTCCTCTACAGGCTCAGCAGCCGGTAATTTTACAGCATCAGTAATATCGTTTTCACCAGGGAATACGATATGGTTGTTGTTTCTGATAAAGTCCATCATGTTAAGGATCTTTAAAGTCTCGGCATGAGGAATATCCGGGCATTCAAGCCACCCTTCTCCGATAGCCTTAACGCAGGCTTCGATTTCATACTCATAGCCGGTCTTCTGCTTGGGTCTCTTGTAATAGGCAGTCTTGTTGTAGTTATTGTCATATACAGCAATAGCCTCGGGATTATTGATGTTCTCAACCACGATAAAGCCCTTGCTTCCGTAGATGACACCGTTTCTGTCTCCCGTAGAAAGAACTGTTGCATTTAAAACAGCCATCTTGCCATCAGCATATCTTAGGGTGATGCTGTCCTGCATATCCATTCCGAGATTGTTAAAAGTACATATTGATGCAATGTCTTTTACATCATTTCCGAATACCATGGATGCAAAATGAAGGCAATAAACACCAAGATCCAAAAGGGCTCCCCCACCGAGCTCAGGCTTCTGGATTCTCTCTTTATATGCGATATTGTAACTGAGATTAGCTGTGAGCATAGTAGGCTCACCGATGACATTGCTGGCAAGGATCTCCATGAGCTTTGTCCTCATGGGCATATATCTTGTCCAGATAGCTTCTGTGACAAGAACCTTTTTCTCCTCAGCAAATTCAAAGATCTTTTTTGCCTGCTTTTCATTGAGCATGAAAGCTTTTTCGCAGATAACGTTTCTGCCTGCGGAAATAGCAAGCTTAACATTTTCAAAGTGCTCTGAATGCGGGGTTGCAACATATACAAGATCGATCTTCGGGTCTGCAACAAGCTCCGCATAAGAACCATAGGCCTTTTTAAAGCCATAGTCCTTGGCAAATTTCTCGGCATTTTCTAATGTTCGTGATCCAACTGCATAACACGTAACACCTTTGGTTTCTTTTAGTGTCTCTGCCATTGTTCCGGCAATTTTGCCGGTTCCCATGATAGCTACTTTCAAACGTCCAAACATAGATGTTACCTCCTTGGAAGGAATATGTATTTATCAGTCTTTGAGGAACTCGGATTTAATATATCCTGTCTTATTATTATACTCTATTTTAGCCCATCCGCTGGCATATTGCTCAATAACATTTACAGTTGATCCGGCATAAATTGTTGTAATAGCCTCACTGTCAGTGCTCTGTCCCTTACGGAACTTAACAGAATCAGTAACAGTCATCTTACCGGTCTTGGCTGATGAAACCTTGGTTGAAGTCTCTGTTGATGCTGATGAAGAAGCTGCAGCAGAAGAATCTGCAGATGAAGCTTCAGATGCGGCAGATGAATTATCAGCCTCTTCTGTACTCTCTTCACTGTTATCAACTACTGTAGTCTCCTCAGAAACCACCTCGAAGAACTCAGTCTTTACATAAGCTTCCTTGCCCTTATACTCAACCTTACTCCAGCCGTTTGCAAGAGCTTCCAGCTCTTTAAACTCCTGGCCCTGTGTAGTCTTATCCAGAATATCCGCAGTCTCTGAATCGGAGCTTCTGATATTGATAACATCTGTAGCCTTGATGATCCTTGTGGTAATGGTTGTCTTGCCGGGCTCTGTCTCCTCTTCCGAAGTTTCCTCTGTAGCATTATCCTCGGGAGTTGTAGCCTCTGATGTAGCAAGAGCTTCTCCTACGGAAACCTGAACACCTGAGCGCATCTTGGTAAGAAGCTCTGCAAGAGCCTCATCCCCGCTGACCATCTCGTTATAGCTTGAAGCGACCTTGTTATTAAGGTCGATAACATCTGCCTGTACACTTATCTGCTTAATGTAATCAAGCTCGCCTGCGTCGGCAATATCACCGTTGATGTAGAGATTTCCGTTCTCGTCGGTGCAGATGTACAAAGTCTCAAGACCGGGTACCTTGCCCTCATAATCAAAGAGCTTAACCTCATTGTATACGTAAGCAACATAGCTTCCCTCAACAGGACCGGGCTTGGTATATACTGTTATGTTATCGATTTTCTCAATATACTCTGAAGTAGCAACAGCCTTTAGGATCTCTGTCTCATCAAGCCCCTTGTATAACTCTTTAAGAGTATCTGCATCTCCTGCAGCGGAAGCCTCATAGTATTTCTCAACCAGGGCATTAACTTCGGGATGAGCATTCTCTTCCATTGCAGCTTCTGTTACTTCAAAGGTAGTAGATTCTGCCTCAGCAGCAGTGTTTGCCGCGATCTCTGTCGCTCTGTGATTGGCACTTACTGCGATCACTACTGTGATGACCACTGCAATAACTAAAATAGCCGGCATCAGGAATTTCTTATTATCACCAAGGATAGCAAATATATCCTTCTTTTCATTTCTCCAATTTGTTACACTGTTCTTCTTTTTTCTCATAAAATAAAACCTCGAAATTTTGGTTTGGCGCAAACCACCAAAATGATTTTAATGGTAAACCCAGGTCAAGTCAAGTTTGAGGGCTCTATTATGCTAATCGTCACTAGTGACGCGTCTTCATTTGTGTGGTATTATAATCTATGTTGCACCCGTAGTCTAATGGATAAAACGTAGGCCTCCGACGCCTTTGTTGCTGGTTCGAGTCCAGTCGGGTGCATTTTTCATGCCTCTTTTACGATAAAGAGTCTGTCACTGTCCCTGTCGTATTTGTAGAGATTATCACTCAGGATCTCCTCATCAGCCACTGTAGTTACATTGACTTCATGAATTATTCTTCTAAGATATTCCACATCAAGTCCAAGGAACGTATCAGGGATCACAATACATTCATGGATCGATGAGGGTATAACAAAAATATCACTCTCAAAGTCCTCAGAAAGGCCTTTAAGTACGTCGGGATAAAAGATAGTGGCAGCCCCCAGGCACTCTTCTTTATTTGATATCACATATATGCCACAGAGTTCATCCCCTCCGCCCGGCATCGGAGCAGGCATCCCTGTCATTTTCTCAAGTACATCCATGATTCCCTTTATCTTGACCTGCTGAAATCCGGGAGCATTTTCAATTACATTCTCCCATAGCTCCTCTTCTGTAATCTCCCATATATCAAGATGTGAATTCTCAATCATTATTGTGCCCGATCCCAGGCTTGGATGCTCAAACAGTGCAAGGGGAACCAGTGCCAGGTCCAATACTCTCTTTATAGGCACATTCTCAAGCTTTTTCTCATTTTTCTTATAATTCACCGCTTTGAAGAAAAGATGCTTTGAAACCACTGAAAAATCATCAAAAAAGTCCACTTTTGTATCTGCAGCCGGCGCACACTGGTTATACATACCTACCACGTCATCAACCAGCGACATGAGCATAGTTCCTCTGTTGTACTTCTCAAGCATATGATCGATGTAAATCGTGGGAGCAATGTTCTGCTCCGGTTTTCTGATGGTAAGAGCGTGGTACACAACTCCGTTATTCTTTAAAACCTCGGTGCACTCAATCTGAACCCCCTCACCCAATTTATCACTTACTTCTCTTGCCATTACACGGCTAAATTCCTTAATTTCCATATCTGAATAATCTCCTTTAAAATCAAATTTTTTTGCAAAAGAAAAGACAATAGTCCCTCGGCGCTTAATTCCGAAAATCCTATTGTCTTAATTAGTTTCTATTAAAATATGACCTTTACTGCGTCAGATATGGTTACGTATTATCAAACTCTGGAGAGGTACTCACCGGTTCTTGTGTCGATCTTGATAACGTCTCCCTCGTTAACGAAAAGAGGAACTGCTACGTTAGCACCTGTCTCAACAGTAGCAGGCTTAGTAGCACCTGTAGCTGTATCACCCTTAAATCCAGGCTCTGTCTCTGTGATTGTAAGCTCTACAAACATAGGTGGCTCAACTGCGAATACGTTGCCGTTGTAAGACATAACCTTGCAAGTCTCGTTCTCCTTAACAAACTTGAGAGAATCGCCGATCTGATCTTTAGTAAGACCAATCTGCTCATAAGTCTCTGAATCCATGAAATTGAAGATGTCGCCATCCTGATAGAGATACTGCATATCCTTCTTATCAATACGAGCTGCAGGGAACTTCTCAGTAGGGCGGAAGGTTGTCTCCTTAACACCGCCATTGATGATATCCTTGAGCTTGGTTCTTACGAAAGCAGCGCCCTTACCAGGCTTAACATGCTGAAATTCAATAATCTGACATACGTTGCCATCGATCTCGATGGTTACACCATTTCTGAAATCACTTGCAGAAATCATAAATATTCCTCCTAAAATACATAACTCAAACAACTAAGATAGTATAAACTATCCTTAATCATTTTTCAACTGTTTTTGACAAGTAATCCTTCATGTTGTCAAAAATAATCTCGTAAGCCTCAGGCCACATATGAATTCCGTCAGTTGAAAGCTCACGCTTTAGCTCTCCGTTTTCATCAAAAAGCCCCTCGTTAACATCTATATACTCATGCCCAAACTCATCAGCAAGCCTCTTAACAACATCATTGGCCCATGGTAGACGCTCTTTTCTAAGTCTTGCTGCCTCCGGCGCCTCAGGCCAGGCTTGTATTTCCTTGGCAAGAGCGGGATTTACCGGATAATATGCCATCATATAAACTAAAGCCAAAGGGAGTCTTTCTTTTATCTGAGAAAGAACTTCCTTATAATCCCTGTACAGATCCTCCTTGGTCTCCTCAGGTCTGCTGATATCATTGGTACCGATATTAATGAAGATGACAGAAGGCTCAAGGTCAAAGATCTGCTCATTCATGGACTCAAGAAGCTCAGGAATAGTATATCCACTTATGCCCCTGTTATAAATTGCAAGATCAAGTCCCCTGTTTACCAGAATCTCATTGATAGGAAAGTGCTCCATAAGAGACGAACCCACAAACAGAATCTGGCCTTTCCTGACGCCTCTGTTCAGATGTCTGTATTTTTCAACCATATAAGTGTTCATAATACTTTTATACCACAGTAGTCATGTTTTCCTCAATCTCTTTTCATCCTATTCTCCTCTGTTCCTTCTGTCCCGGTGTTGATGCTATGATCTTCATGTTGCCTATAAAGACCGCCTTCTCATATCCCTTTGGTATGATAAAACTATCTCCCTTTGAGATGGCGCATCCATCCACTTCTCCGTATCCTTCCACAACACTTACCAGCATGAATTCAGACACACCTAAAATCTGTGCCCGTCCTTCAACCTTCATCTCATAGACGTGGTAATACTCACATCCGTAAATACTGTGAAGGGTGTTTGCTCTTCTGTCCCTTTTGCATGCAGGAACCAGGCATTCTTCTATTGGTCTTGCCGGAGTCATGATGACGTCCTTACTCTGCTCAAGGTGAAGCTCCCTCTTCTTCCCGTCTTCAAGTCTGTCGTAATCATAGACGCGATAGGTGATATCACTGTTTTCCTGAGTTTCAAGAATAAGGCAGCCCTTCGTAAGCGCATGCACCGTTCCGGGATCTATCTGCAAAAAATCCCCTTTCTTTACGGGAACTCTTTTTATAAGCTGTCCCCATCTGCCCTGATCTATAAGCTCATCCAGTTCACTTTTGTCTCTGGCGCTGTGCCCGATGACAAGACTTGCTTCCGGCGGACAGTCAAGAACATACCAGCATTCGGTCTTTCCAAGAGCTCCGTTTTCATGTTCTGCAGCGTACCTATCATCGGGATGAACCTGTATGCTGAGATCATCTCTGGCATCAATGATCTTAACCAGAAGCGGGAACACATCACTTTCTTCATCTCCAAAGAGCTCTCTGTGCTTCTCCCACAGTTCAGACAAATGCATACCCTTATACTTTCCATTTTTCACCGTTACATCACCGCTTGGATGGGCCGATATTCCCCACAGCTCT
>JAGBMP010000026.1 GCA_017634825.1 Butyrivibrio sp. | reverse complement strand
GCCGTATGCATTTGTCATGTTGGAGCTGGTTCTGTTGTACTTAATGGCATCCCTTAAGGCTGATGCAAGCTCTTTTGACTCTGTGGTATCCATGCGGGTTGCAAAATCCACAAGGTCAACCTGATCGATCCTTGCCTGAGCAAACTCTCTTGTGCTGCTCCTTGCACCTGATACAGTCTGGAAGTCATTTCCGTTTATCATCTCCGATGTATCCCTGGAAAAATCTGCCAGTTCCTGAGGTACTGTCTCTGAGAGCTCTGAGAGGTCTATGAGAGAAAGAGTGGTCTTCTGTCCCGGACAGCTTCTTGCGCAGGCATCGGTAAAGTCATCAATGATATTCTTACCGATCTGGGTGGTCTCCATGGAAGTGTTCTTGCCAAGAGCTGAAAGCCAGTTTGTATAATACCAGCCAATACCGGGCTCAGTCTCCTCGGAAGCCACGAGGTAATCTGCATAATTTGAAACAACAAGGGCATTTTCTACTGTTGCCATAAGGCAGGTATCAAAGCCCACCATGTCGAAGGTTACTCCGCTGTCCTTCAGGGCCTTGTTTATACCGCCAAGTGACATTGCACCTGCTTGAGGGAATTTCTCATCATAGCCGTATCCTCCGGTGGATCCTCCGCCGTGATCCCAGAAGATAAGGATATTTCTGTTTGCCGGGAAGTTCTTGGATGCCCAGCTGATATAGCTTGAAAGTGTCTCAGGCTTGGTCATGGCAACATTTCCGAGGTTGTCCTTGAGAAGTTTCATGTTGCCGTTCTTTATCTGATATATCTGGTTGGTGGAGCTTGATACAACATTGTTCTGCCACTGTCTTGCTCCGCCTGTATATACGATGAGGTTGATGTTATCGCCGAGGTTTGCGCCGATCATCTCCTGAAGGTCTTTGCTGGCCATTGCGCTTCTGGACTCAAGATCTGCTCCGCACATGTAAACCATGATGGTTACTACATCCTCGCCATTACCCTTGATTACTGTTCTCTTAGCGCGGGCCTTGGGAGATACAGATGTGTTGAGCCTTCCTGTGTTGGCATCTGAACTCCAGGCTGCCGATGAACCTGAACTTGCGCCTGAATATGATCCATATCCGCCGCCAAGGAGAGATCCCAAAATGGACATGCCTGATGATCCGGAGGAACTAAGTCCTGTTCCGGTGGATGTTGATGGTGTTGTGGTTGTAGTTGTGGCCGGCGCTGTCTGCGTCGTCTGAGCAGGAGCTGTGTACTGAGAAGTATCACTTATGCTGCTGCCTCCGCCTCCAAGGAAAGACGTAAGTCCTCCACCGCCTCCGAGTACCAAGAATAAAACGATGATGATCATAAACAACGGACTTCTGCCGCCGGATCTCTGGGGGCCTTCGCCTCCGCCCGATCCTGATGATCCCGATGAATAACCTGCACTGTTACCGACAGGGCCTGTGCCCAGTCCTTCGCCTCTTTTATGAACTCCGGAGCCGCCTTCGGTGACATTTTTCTTTCTACCTACAGGTCTGTTTTCCATAATAGCCTCCCGTTTGTCAAAGATTGTCGTACATAGCTATTTTATCACATTCGCGATATATAAACATACTATAAACTTTACTGTTTATTCGTGGATAAAATTACCATAGCTTGATAAAATTATAGTGGTCGCACTTTAAAAGAAAGGCAGATCTGCCTATGTATAAAACAATAGACGGGATTAAATGTAAGCGCGGAAATCCGCTACCGTTCGGTGTCAGTCTCACAAATGACGGAGGAATAAACTTCTCCGTAAATTCAAGAGACGCAACGTCCTGCACGCTAGAGCTTTATAAGGACAGCGGAAAAGCTTTCGCAAGTATTGAGATTCCGGGGGAGTTTAAAAGCGGAAGCAACTACGCAGTAACCATCTACGGACTTGATCCGGAAAAAATATCATATACGTATCGCTTTGGGGGAAAATTCGATGAGTCCTTGGGACTTCGATTTGACCCCTCTTTTTGTCTTCTGGATCCCTACGCCAAAATAATCACCGGAAGAGAGATCTGGCAAAAAGGCATATCAAAGCCTCTTCGGGGCAAGATCCTGACGCAGGAGTTTGAGTGGAAGGATGATGCTCTAAAAGAGCTTTCTTTTGATGACCTTTTGATCTATGAGCTACACGTAAGAGGTTTTACCATGGACTGTGGCTCCATGATAAAAAACAAAGGGACCTACGCCGGGATTGTTGAGATGATTCCTTACTTAAAGGAGCTGGGCATCAACTGTATTGAGCTTCTGCCAACCTTTGAGTTTGATGACCTTGAATACAACGGAACCTTTGAAGGAAAGACTTTATACAACTATTGGGGCTATAACACTGTAGGATTTTTTGCCCCCAAAGCTGCCTACGCAAAAGGAAGAGAAGCCACCAAGGCAGTTTCAGAGTTTAAGACCATGGTGCAAAAGCTGCATCAAAACGACATCAGGATAATCCTTGATGTGGTCTTTAATCACACTGCCGAATATGTTCCGCCTCTGGGAGATACCTACAACTTCAGGGGAATTGATAACAGAACCTACTACATCCTTGGAGAAAACGGGGAGTACAAGGACTTTACCGCCTGCGGAAACACCTTTAAGTGCAACGACCCGCTGGTTACAGGATTTATACTGGATTGCCTGAGGTATTGGAAAACCGAGTACCACATCGACGGTTTTAGATTTGACGAGGGCGCTGTGCTTTCAAGATCAGTTGACGGAACCCCTATGGAGCACCCTCCGGTTCTTGAAGCTATTTCCCTGGATCCCATCCTGTCTTCATCTTATCTTATTGCAGAGGCAATCGATGCTTCAGGCCTCTACCAGGTGGGCTCCTATCCTGCTCCCGGTCACTGGGGCGAGTGGAACGACAAGTTCTCCCACTGTGTCCGGAAATTTATCAAGGGTGATGCTGATGCCGGCCCTGAGCTGATAAGACGGATCAAGGGCTCTCCGGATATATTTGGAGGCACATGCCCTCACAGTCCCGTTAACTATGTCACCTGCCATGACGGCTTTACCATGAACGACCTTGTCTCCTACAACGAGAGGCACAACCTTGAAAACGGGTGGGATAACAGCGACGGAATCGCTGAGAACTACAGCTGGAACTGTGGAGTAGAAGGGCCTACAGATGACCCTGAAACAGAAACACTTCGAAACAGACAGGTAAAAAACTTCTTTGCCCTCCTGATGCTAAGCCGCGGAACTCCCATGATGCTCGCAGGAGATGAAATAAGAAACAGCCAGCAGGGGAACAACAACGTCTTTAGCCGTGACGGCAAGATTTCCTGGATCAACTGGGAAAATATGGACGAGCATAAAGACGTGCTGGACTTTTATAAAAAGATGACGACTCTTAGGAACGCCCATCCCATCATCAGAAAAGAAGCTCCGGAAAGCAGCCTGAAAGAAGGCGGATATCCCGATCTGTCCTTCCACGGGACAGAGCCCTGGAGCCTTGATGAAAACGCTCCTTTTCTGACATTCGGATTCATGTACTGCGAACCTTCAGAGGACTCTTTTATCTACTGCGGAGTAAATGCTTTCTGGGAGAGACAGAGCCTTCGCCTTCCCATCATACCGGAGGGCCTGACCTGGAGCATATATGCCTATACAGCCGATGAAGAAGAGCCCGAAATCGGCGACGACGGCTATATTGATATCGAATCCCGAAGCCTTGTCATACTTGTTGCAGAGCCTGCAGAAAGGCCTAAAAAGAAATGAAACATATCTCAAAAGAGGTCATAAATAAATATCTAAAGCTCCTTCCCATCCAGATCCTGGGCATTGTGGTATCTGCCACAAATGCTCTTATAGACAGTATCATCACCGGAAGGTACATAGGATCGGAAGCTCTTGGAGCAATTGGTCTGTTTGCCCCCATCATCTCGGCTGTCGGATTTTTCATGATCCTGATAACCGGGTTTGAGATCCTGTGCAGTACTGCTCTAGGAGAAGAAGATAAGGAGAAATCCAGTTCACTCTTTTCCACCTGTATCTTCATTGCAGGGCTTTTATGTATCCTGACCACGCTTATCTGCGTTGTTTTCAGGTTCCCTTTATCGCGCCTTCTTGGAGCCGATCCGGCAACAGAGGTCCTTCTTGCTGATTATATTCTCGGCTACTCACCGGGCTTTATCGGCGATGTTCTGATGGCGATAATGATGATCTTCCTTCCGCTAAACGGCGACACAAAAAGATCTTATGTCGGCATCGCGGCCCTTATCGTATCAAATGTGGCCCTCGATCTCATAACGGTCATCTTCTTTAATATGGGCGTCTTCGGAATGGGCCTTGCATCCTCTGTAAGCTACATATTATCGGCACTACTTCTGGTACCGGGATTTATAAATCCTGAAAAAATGCTTCGCATAGACTTTAAGCTCCTTAGCTTTAAGCCCGTGGCTGAAGCAGTTAAGCTTGGTTCTCCAAACCTCATGTTTACTCTTGGTACCGTAATAAAGGCCTACGTGCTCAACTGGGCTCTCATGAAGAGCTTTGGTGTTTCCGCCATTGCTACAGCCAATGTACAGAACTCTCTTTGCAGCTTCCTTGGAGCTGTGCCACAGGGATGCGGCGGAACCTTCCTGGTACTTGGAAGTCTGTATTTTGGAAGCAGGGATAAAAAGACCTTTTCAGAGGCCTTTAAGTTTGCAATGGAAATAGGAATCATCCTGTCCGCCTTTCTTGCAATTCTCCTTATGGCGGGATCTTACCTGATATCCTCCTTCTATTTTGACAAGAGTGATCCGGCCTTTTTGATGACCAGGGACATGCTTCTTATCTTCCCGTCATTTCTGGTATTTAACACGGTACTGACGATCCTGCTCAGAGTCTATCAGTGCCAGAAGAGGATAACTCTTGTAAACATACTCTCCATTGCAGAGAATCTCATGATCGCAGCTCTTGCAGTAATCCTCATCAGTATCATGGGCATAAACGGCGCCTGGTACGCCTTCCCGATATGTGAGATCATCTGCATCCTGTGGGTAGCTATTGATATAAAACTAAACGCTGATAAAGGTGACGATCCGGTAAAAGAGTGGATCAGTTTCGGGCCTGTATCTGACCAAAGGAGAAGCCTATGAATTATATCTTTATATCGCCCAACTTTCCAAAGTGTTATGAAAACTTCTGCAACTGCTTAAACAAGCAGTCTGTGACCGTGCTTGGTATAGGGGATGCTCCTTACGATGAGCTATCTCCTATGATCATTGAGTCCCTTACTGAGTATTACAAAGTGGATTCCCTTGCGGATTATGACCAGGTATACAGAGCCGTGGCCTTCTTTGCTTTTAAATACGGCAAGATAGACTGGATCGATTCCCACAATGAATTCTGGCTTCCGTCAGATGCAAAACTCAGAGAAGACTTTAATGTAAACACCGGTGTAAAGGGAGATAGCATTTACCGCTACATAAGGAAGTCCCTGATGCACAGGATCTATATACATGAGATGCTTCCTACAGCTCCTCAGATCAACGTAACAGACCTTGAGAGTGCCCTTAAGTTTGCAAACAAAGTGGGTTATCCCGTTGTTGTAAAACCCGATATCGGTGTTGGTGCCTCCTCCACCTGGAAGCTGGAAAACGACAAGATGGTAAAGAAGTTCTTTAAAAACCTTCCCGAAGTCCCTTACGTTATGGAGAAATTCCTCTACGGACGAATCGACGCCTATAACGTCATCATTGACCAAAGCGGCGATATCGTATTTGAGCAGTTTATGGACTGCGACCCTATACTGGATGCTGTCACCAACGATGAGGATCTTGTTTACACAACAATTCCGGAGGTTCCATATAACGTACGCATGCTATGCACAAAGCTTATCAAAGCTTTGGAGGCCAAAGCAGGCTTTGCCCACATCGAGCTCATCTGCCTTGACAGAGACTATCCCGGCATCGGCAAGAAAGGTGACTTCTCAATCCTTGAACACAACATGCGTCCGCCGGGAGGCTATACTCTCGACATGATGAACTATGCCGGTTCCTGCGATGTCTACAACATCTACGCAAAGATTGTCAGCGGCAATAAGGAAGAAGAGCCTCAGATCCAGAAGCAGTACTACTGCGTTTACACCGGAAGGAAAGACAGGTTTACCTACGACCTCAGTCATGAAGAAGTGCTGGAAAAGTACGGCAAATCCATCGTAGTCTACAAACTGATGGAAAAGAATGACTGGAAGGTAATGGGCAAATATATGTACCTCGCAAAGTTCAGATCCATGAAAAAGGCGAGGGAGTTCATGGCAGACACTACCAGAAAGAAAGAAAAAGAGTGACACTTTAAAAGAGCGAAAGGCCTTGGCCTTCCGCTCTTTTTATGGTTATAGAATTACTTGGCGTCTTTTTATTACAGTTCAATACTTCCTGCGCAGATGAGCTTACCTGATCTTCTATCGAAAAGGAGGATGTCTTTTCCATTGATATTGATCTTCTCTTCCTGGCCGATCTGATAGATCACGCCACCGAAGATAACACTGGTAAGAAGGAACTCACCTACTTTAAGCTTAAGGGTTGACTCCATACCTGTTGGCATCGCACCATAGATGGTTGTGTCGATCTTTCCGTTGGGATCGATGTCTATTGCCTCAGGGCGGATACCGATAACGAAGTCCTCATCAGTGATAACAGGCTCATCAACGATTGAATCATCCTGCTCTTCCACCTTCTGTACATGGTACTTGAATACCTCGTCCTTGTTGCTCTTCTCAACAGCACCCTTCTGAAGGAGTCTCTGTCTCTCGAACTCAGCCTTATCTGCTGCCTCTTTATCCCTTGCTGCTCTCCACTCTGTAAGGTCCATCTTCTCTGTAGGAACGAATCTTGCCTTGATTCCGCCGAGGATATCAAGAGAAAGACTTCCGTCACTTCCCTGTGTTCCCTTTGCATCAACAAAGTTCATGGAAGGATTTCCTACGAAGTCGGCAACAAAGAGGTTTGCAGGTCTGTTGTAAACTTCAAGAGGAGCAGCGTACTGCTGAAGCACACCGTTGCTTACAAGACAGATCCTGGTTGCAAGTGTCATAGCTTCCATCTGATCGTGTGTTACATAAACGAAGGTTGATCCTGTCTCAACATGGAGTCTCTGGAGCTCATATCTCATCTCGAGACGAAGCTTGGCATCAAGGTTTGATAATGGCTCATCCATGAAAAGAACCTGTGGCTCCGGAGCCAGGGTACGGGCAATAGCAACTCTCTGCTGCTGTCCACCTGATAACTCTGCAGGGTATCTGTCCATGAACATACCGATCTTAACTATCCTTGAACATGCTCTTACCCTTGAATCTATTTCTTCCTTGGAGAGTTTTCTGTTCTCGATCACAGGCTCTCCGTTCTTTGTTACTTCGTACTTGTCATTGAGGCTCTTGCCTTCTTTTTCATATCTGCTCTTAATGCCTGAGAGCTTGCTCTCATACTCTGAAAGCTTGGTCTTTGCAACAGCTGATGCATCGGAAGCTGTATGAATTCCCATAGCATAGAGCTCTTTTGCTGTATAGATAGAGAGGTTGTAGTTGTCGATGAGCTTAACGTAAGCCTTGTTCTCATCGAGCTTGCCATTCTTATCACGGCACTCCTCAATAATCTCTTTTACCTTATTACCGTTCTGAAGGGCTCTTATAAGGTCTCCGGCCTGCTTGGCTTCAACGTCAAGTACAGGCATTTCCTCGTGGATGTTCTTAAGACCAAAAGAGATGTTCTCGTAAACTGTCATGTTAGGCCAGAGGGCGTAGTTCTGGAAAAGAAATCCCACTTTACGCTTGTTGGCAGGAACGTTGATACCTGCGTTTGAATCAAAGACAACCTTATCTCCGATGGTGATCCTTCCCTCTGTTGGTGTCTCAAGACCTGCGATCATACGAAGGATTGTAGTCTTACCACAGCCTGAAGGTCCGAGAAGTGTAATAAAGGAATTGTCCGGGATATTGAGGCTTACATTATCTACGCCGAAGAACTTTCCCCAACGCTTTGTTATATTTTCTAAAATGATTTCCGGCATGATTACTTTCCTCCTATGCCGCTGTCAAGGCTGGCGCCTGTCAGCTTGTTTACTAATGTGTTAAATACAAGAATTGTTACGATGAGGATCAGGTTGATGGCACTTGAGAATGCGTAAAGACCCATCTCATCGAAGTAGTCAAGTGTAGTTGAAAGGATAAAGCCCTGTGTGCAGAGAAGAAGGAACAGGGACAACTCACGAAGACATGTCATGAAGGGAAGAAGATATCCGCTTATGATAGAGGACTTCTGGATAGGAATGATGATCCTGGTCATTCTCTTTATCCATGAGGTGTTCATGATTATCGCTGCTTCCTCAAGCTCGTTAGAGATCTGTAGCATTGAGTTTAGTGAGCTTCTCGAAGCAAATGGTATGTATTTTACAACACCTGCGATGATCAGAAGTGTGTATGTGTTAAACAGATTGATGTGCTCGTTGGAGAAGAGGATGAAGAACGCTGCTCCAACTGCGATTGAAGGCATAAGGTAGGGCAGGAATGCTACGTTGTTTACATAGTTGGCCCACTTATTTCTTCTCTTCTTTGCTACGGCGTATCCGATCAGAGTTCCGATGGTTCCTGCGATAAGTGCACAGACAACTGCCAGGAACAATGTTCCGAAGAACGCATGCCAGATGGTATTGTTATAGAGGATACCAGGCTGACCGTACATACCGTTCTCTGTAATGTTCTCGTTTGTTACCCACCACTTGTTTGTCAGGTGTGCAAGGTTTCCTGTATAGAGGAAGCTGTAATCACCCGGATTTGGAAGGAAGGTCTCAAGAGCGAACAGAACGATTGGCCAGATACTTGTGAAGAATGTGATGATGATGAAGATAATTCCCACAAGGTATTTTCCGACTTTACCGATCGTAAGCTTTGTGAGCTGACCTGACTTACCGGTTACAGTGGTGTAGTTTTTGCGGCTCTTTAGTGAGAGCTGGTTCATTCCAAGGATCAGTACTCCGAAGATCATCATGATGATTGCCAGGATTGAAGCTTCTCCGGTGTATTTACTGTTCATGGAGATGTACTTGGTTGAAAGTGTTGTAAGGTTCAAATAATGTGGTACCGGGTAACTTCCCATCGCACTTCCGAATACCAGAAGGATTGTTGAAAGAATAGCCGGCTTGATCATTGGAAGCGTTACCTTGAACATGATCTTCCACTTCGGTGTATCAAGGATGGTTGCTGCCTCCTCGAGGTTGGCATCCATGTTCTTGAAGATACCGCCTATAAGGATATAGGCAAAGGGTGCATAGTGAAGTCCAAGTACCATGGCACTTGGGAATACTCCCTGGCACCACCAGTGTGGGAAGTACACATTAAAGATCGCTGCCAGAAGTCCATCGGATGTTCCCGTAACCTTGTTTGAGTAGAACATGTGCTGCCATACAACAGCCAGTGTCCACTGAGGCATGATGTAAGGGAAGATGAAGATGGAGCTTAAGTACTTTTTAAACTTCATATCTGTTCTTGTTACAAGGAAAGCGAAAAGTCCGCCGAACAGGATTGATATAAAGCAGGTAAGTACTGAGAGGATAACCGTGTTAAGAAGCGGTATCCAGAGGTTTGTCTTTGCAAGTTTACTTGTGAAAAGATCTGTGTAGTTTACTATTGTGTATCCGGATACTCTCTTGGTCAGATGCTGATCAATGGTTCCGGGATGGATCGCAAAGGTGTCTTTTACAATTGCGATGATAGGTGCGACAGTACTGAAGGTCAGAACAATCCCAAACAGCAAAAGTATTATATTCTGAGGTTGGGAAAACCATGTCTTTACCTTATTCTTGAAAATCGCACTTTTGTCTGGTTTTGCGATTGTCTGCATGTTGTCTCCTCTTCTTTTAAAAATCACAAGGGCTGATTAAGCCCTTGTGACCATATGGTTGTTTATTATTCGCCCGGAGCGTAGTGATCAAGTACGTCGATCCAGCTTCCTACTGTGAAGGAAACCTCTGAGCAATATGCAGGATCCTCAAGAACGAGCTCGCCGTCTGTTGTCCACCAGTCATAACCACGGTCGTTCTTTGCAGGGAACTCATCTCCGCCGCCCTGTGAGTGCTGGAATTTCTCTTCAACCTCTTTTGCGACGTTAGGATTTGATGAATATCCACCCATATCCTTGCCCCAAGGCTCAAATCCTGACTCTGTGCATGTCATGAATGCGATGAATGCACATGCTGTCCAAGGAAGAGGAGAATTCTTTGTAAGGAAGAGGTAGTGGCAGTAGCCATATCCGCCGATTCCTGTGTAGCCATCCTGGTAAGCTGCTACGTTGATGTTGTTAACTGATACTGTAGCTGACTCCTCAACTGAACGGAGCTTTGAGTAAACAAGGAGTCCTGACTGATCCTTGGCTGATGCATCAACAAGTGTGTTGCAGATAGGGCCGTCATCAGTCTGCTCGTTGTAGTTGTTAACCCAGAGCTTGATCCATGCAAGAGCGTAAGCGCCGTTTGCACCAAGGCCGAGGTCGCTGGCATCTGCCTGCATCTCCTGGATTGTGGGCTCGAAGTATGCTTTCTTTGTATCGTCAAGCTTGTCATAAGCTTCTTTAAGCCATGTTGCGTACTTATCTTCTGTGAGCATCATAAGGAAGTTCTTTCCTACGATCTCAGAGTCAACGCCCATGAAAAGAGGGTGTGAACCTTCATATACGAAGTCCCAGCAGTTTGTGTATGTAGCTGTTCCCTGGTTATTGTACATGAATACCTTGTTAAGAGTCTGAAGAGGTAAAAATCCCTCGTAAGCATCAGCTGTTGTTCCGTTAGCCTCTGCCCACTCCTTAGGAACGAAAGTCTTAAGGATATCTGTGTCAACCATCTTGGACTGAATCTGGTTACCGTCCTGGATAAGAGTCATGGCAAATGTGCCTTCGCTCTTAAGTGAATCAGATGTAAGCTGCTCGAAGATCTTGTTGTTCTTGGGCTGCTGCCACTCGAATTCCATTGAATATGAAGGATCGATAGACTGAAGATACTCGATGAAAACAGGAAGTGCTGACTTACCACGGCTACTGTTTCCTACACCGTAGAATGTCTTTCCGTTTGACTCTTCGATAGCCTTCTTGGCAAGCTCTTCCATTGTCATGCCCTCAGCCTCAGCGATGATGGCATCGATTCCTGTGAGCTCTTCTGCAGGTGCGCTCTCAGCTGCTGCTGTGTCTGCTGCAGGTGCTGCATTGTCTGCTGCAGGTGCTGCATCAGATGTTGCCTGTGTGTCAGTTGTAGCTGCAGGTGTACTTGCTGCGCTTCCGCAACCAGCCAGCGCTGAAACTACCATTGTGAAAGTTAAGATTGTAGATAATACTTTCTTTTTCACTTTTCATTTCCTCCTTTTACATTAACCCTTTGTTTTAGTACAAAAAAATGTACTTACGGGCATTTGTTTGCTCTGTAAGTACATTTTAGATTTTGTTTATAATTATTTTGAGATGACAATTCTGATATTATTTGTAAAAAAATGACAAATTTTATTAAATTATCACCTATGCTATTCAAGCCCCTTGGTCTGATAGTCAGAAGGGTTTTTGCCCACAAGTTTTTTAAAGGTGTTGGAGAAGTAGGCGATGTCAGAATAACCCACTTTCTCTGCGACTTCGTAGACCTTCACGTTTACATCCTTCAAATAGTCCATGGCCTTTTTTATCCTGTACCTGGTGAGATAGTTATTTATGGAATGATCGGTCTCAGATTTAAAAAGCCTTGAAATATGCCCCTCACTTACGCTCATGGACTCGGCAAGTTTGGTGATACTAAAGCCCGAGTCAACATAGTTATTCTCGATATATTCTATTGCTGTCTGAACGTAGCGGTTTGAAACCTCATCTTTCGTCTTAAGCGGAATCAGCTGCTCCTCAAGCTCAGCGTTTGATGCCGGTGCATTGGGGTGCAAATGAAGGAGCCTCTGGATTGAGCCCTCAAGCTCACCGTCCTGGAAGGGTTTTAAAAGATAATCCGACACGCCGATACGTATGGCCTGCCTTGCATACTCAAACTCATTGTAGGCTGTAAGGAATATCACCTTTGTTCCCGGGCATTTCTCAATGATCTTCTCAGCCATCTCTATGCCGTCCATCTTAGGCATGCGGATGTCCGAGATCACAAGGTCCGGGCGCAGAGTCTCTGCTGCTTCAAGACCTTCAATTCCATTGGCAGCTTCTCCTACAACTTCGCACCCTATAAGGGCCCAGTCGGTTTCACTCTTTATTCCCATGCGCACATATTTTTCATCATCAACTATCAGTACTTTTGTCATTTCTCTCCTCTTCCTTCACCGGCTCTTTTTCCGAATAAGGAATTGTAACTATCATGATGGTTCCACCCTCTGACGGTCTTACGGCCATAACTCCGTACTCCTTGCCGTAGTAAAGTCTAATGATGGTGTTCACATTGTTAAGGCCAAGATGTCCTTTTAATGTTTCCGGATCATCGTTGTTAAGGGCATTCAGCATCTCATCGCTGATGCCTTTTCCGTTGTCCTGAACGGAAATCTTAAGAAGATCAGGGGATCCGTCCTTACCCTTTTCTTTGATGGAAGCCACATAAATATGGCCGTTGTCCATATCATCCATGCCGTGAATAATGGCGTTTTCTATGATGGGCTGCAGGATAAGCTTTGGTATTATAGCCTGCATCACATCCTCCGGAATATCTATGGTAATGTCAAACTTATCGTCAAATCTTATCCTCTGAATGTCGCAGTAGTTCTGGATCAGCTTGATCTCTTCAGAGAGCTTTACAAACTGAGTCTGGGAAATACTGGTCCTTAGGATCCCGGCAAGAGACGCCGACATGGTTGCAACCTCCGGTACATGATTTGCCTTGGCAACCCACTTGATGGTATCTAAGGTGTTATACAAAAAGTGCGGATTTAGCTGTGCCTGCATCATCTCGATCCTGGTCTCATTGACCTTTCTCTCAGCAGCCACTCGCTCTTCCATAGTGTCTTTTAGCTGGGTAGTCATCTTGTTAAAGCCAACAGCAAGCTGCTCGAATTCGTCCTCTCTGCTCAGCTCTATCTTGGCATCGAAGTCTCCCTTTCTAAATCGCCTCATGCCTGCTGCCAGTGTGCCAATGGGTTTTGCCACATAGTTACTCATTCGGTTTGCAACTATAAGGCAGATAAGAACGCTGATGATAGCCAGGAAAATGATGATCTGATAACTGGCCCTTACTGCGGATTCATCGAAGACCGGAGGCGTAACGTATATTCCGAGAAGCTCTGTGTTCCCTAGCTGCTTTATGTAAATATTCTTCTGAAAACCCTCGGTATAGAGCTTTCCGCTTTGCAGATTGCTGCGGATCGCTGAAAGGTCTTTTCCATCCTCAGCTGTGCCCACCAGGCAGAATGGCTCAAGAAAGCTTCCCGTCAGCATAAAGCCGTCTCTGGCGTTTATGGCGCCTGAGAGCTGGTCTCTGAGCACCTGCTGATCGATCCTGATAAGCGCTACTCCCGGCTCCTCTTTATCCACCATCAGTCTTGCAATGAGGAAATCTCCTTCGTCTCCTGTGCTACTACTTATATCCTGGGAAAAGACTGTATGGCCTCCTCCCTGCACTGCCTGCCTTATCACACCGTAATATTCCGGAAGAGCTGCGGGTTTAGAGCCGCTGGCAGTTGAATACATGCAGCGACTTCCCATGTAAAGATCCACCTGCGCAAAGGAACGCACCTGTCTGGTTGCCTCGTAGAGATCGGCATAGATAGCGATGGAATTCTTCCTTCCCTTATAGAAGGAATCTATGAGTACCTCACTGTCTGCAATGGCATCCAGAGTTTGCTCTGATTTTGTCAAAATGTCATTTATCTTGCCTATTGCTACGGCTTCCTGCTCAGCATCTCGCTTTTCGTAATCGCTCTTTATCCTAGCCTGGAAGCCCTGGATTGTCAGTATGCCTCCGAATATTACGAGGAAAAGAGTCACTGCAAGGAACACCACAAAAATCTGCCGCTTGAAGGATTGTCTCACAAAGCCCATACTCACTCTCCTTCCTGCCCGGCGAGGGCATTCCAGAGGGAAAAGACTTCACCCTCTTCCCTGGCGGATTTTTCCACATCAAATTTAATGAAGGTCTCAGTGTTTCCACGATTGCTGCCTACATCACGCCTTGCAGATCTTCTGTAGAAGTTCTCGGTGGCGTATCTCTGGGTGTCATAGGAAACCACGAAGTCAATGAACTTGCCTGCGTTATAGCTGTGGGGAGCGTTCTTTACCATGGCAATGCCGTCGGGAACTGCGCTGGTTCCGTCCTCCGGATAGAGCATGGATATATCTTCATATTGATCCATGGCTTTCCTGGCTGTCTCCTCCAGAGTAATTCCTATAAGGAAGCTTCCATCCGAAACCTCGGGAATGACCTGCCCTGAGGAAGGGAGGATCCTTCCTTCCAGCTGCTCATAAAACCTCGGTACAAGGCTCTGTGGCTCTTCATTAAAGAGCTGCTCCATGGTGGATAGTATTGTATAACTGGTTCCTGAACTATTTGGATCAGCAAAGGCAATCTGCCCCTTCCACTTGCTGTCAAAGAGCTCCTCCCAGGTAGTGGGGAGTTCTGAGTAGGATACCAGTTTCTTGTTGTAGACAAATACAATGGGGAGCTCGGTAAAAGGAATCCAGCGGTCCTCATCATCCACATAGTCGGGATCCAGAGCGCTCCTCTCAACAGGCTCATAGGGCATGAAAAGATCTTTTGCCGCCTCATAGCTCTCGATACCGCCGCCGAACATAATGTCGCAGCGACCCTGTTCAGACGCCGCTTTTACCTCAGAAAACATCTGGGTTGTACCGCCTGTGTGAAGCTCAACCCATATCCCTGTGCGGCTTTCAAACTCCCGAATGATCGGCAGATACACCTCTTCCTTATGGGATGTGTAGACAATAAGCTGCTTCTCCTGAGGTACAGCATAGCTGCTTGAGAGCTCCTCTATCTCCTGCTTCCTCTCCGATCCTGCGCACGCCGAAAGAAGCAGCGTCACTGCTGCTAGTAAAGTCGCTGTCATTATGGCTCTTAGGCGTTTTCCGAAATCTCTTTTACCATGTCTCATGGTCCTATTCTACTACATACCTGCCTTGATTTACAAAGCGCATTGTGATAATATACTTAGTGCATGTTTCCGTAGCTCAGCAGGATAGAGCGTTCGCCTCCTAAGCGAAAGGTCGTGCGTTCGAATCGCATCGGGAACACTCGCGAAGGCTACAAGCCGTGCAAAAAAATAGATAATCCGACTCGTGGGAGTTTACTCACAATCGAGTCGGATTATCTATTTTTTTATAGGGCGCCAGCCCGCGGAGAGGAAGTTCCGCTTCCTCGTCGCGCATGGCGAATGAGCTCTAGGGACGGAGTCAAGGGCTCATTTTAGCTGGCGAGGTCTCTTCTATTGAACACAATGAACGCAAGGGCTGCGCAGCAGATGGTGACTATAGCTGCCATAACAAGAGCCACAGCTTCGACCTCGATTCCGGAGAAAATCTCAGATGCGTTCGCGTAAGAATATGGTCCGATAAAGAGATAATCCTTAAGGTCCGGAACAACACGTCCCATAAGATCATACACATAGCAAAGCAGCACAATTCCAAGTCCCATACCCATCTTGCTCTTTCCGGAAAAAGCTGAGATTCCGAAGCATATTGCT
>JAGBMP010000002.1 GCA_017634825.1 Butyrivibrio sp. | reverse complement strand
CACAATTGTGGCGCAGATTGCAATCCAGCACGGCTTTGGCGATGGAATGGAAAAGAGCTGTGAATATCAGGTAAAGGCTGTTTCAAGCATGTTCTATCAGCTTCCGATCCACGGCTACGCGGCCATCAACATGAGTGCGATTCCCGAGATCAATGATCAGATTGGCGGAGTTGATGTAAGTGTAATAGAAGACATGACCAAGTGGGATAAGTCTCTTTATGAAGGCGCGCAGGTTCACCTGACGGGAGAGCAGGCATTTACATATCTTAAGTGCAGAGATATGTCCAAGTCCGGCGGAAGCGACAAAAGGCTTGAAAGGCAGCGCCAGTACCTCAATGCCTTTATTGATGCAGCCAGGGAAAAGAGCCTTCAGGATCCCAATGCGGCTGTAGAACTGTTTACGGCTATTAAAGATAAGATGGTTACGGATATAACGGTGGACGAGATCAGCTATCTTGCACCGGACCTTACCAAATATAAGTTTGATGATACTGATTTCAAGATGATAAAAGGAAAAACACAGATAAATGACATCTATGATGAATTTATCGTAGATGACGACGACCTGTACAAAACCATCATCGAGACATTTTACAAAAAAATTGATTACCTGGACTAAACTAATGTCGAAAATATGCCGATACAAACATATAGATAGGTATGCCTTCGGGAAAATACTTGCTGTACTTATGGCATTATCGCTACTTGCAGGATGTGCAAAGGGCGCGGAAGCCACAGTACAAGATGCACAAGCAGAAAACGGTGAGGAAAGCCAAGTTGATATCGCTAAGCTAAGAGAGACCAATGAAGATATCTTCGCATGGATAAATGTTCCGAACACCTCAATCGATTATCCTGTCCTGCAGAGCTCCGATGGTGATGACTCTTTTTACATAAACCACAATGTGGATAAAGAGGCAGATCCAAAGGGAGCCATATATACCGAGTGCGCAAACCTGAAGAACATGTGCGATTTCAATGAAGTTCTTCATGGCTCAGCACCTGAGGACGGAACCATGTTCGCGGATGTTGAGAAGTTTCTCGACAGAAAGTATTTTGAAGAACATCCTTACATATATGTGTATATGGAAGGAAATGCACTTATATACTATGTCTTTGCAGCCTATAGCCGCAGTAACACAAGGCTCTTGCAGGAGTACGACTTTACCTGTGCATCGGGCTGTCAGGCATTTCTGGATGAGATTTATAATTCCAGGTCCATGACCAAGAACATTCGAAGCGGATGGGAAGGGGCTGTGACACCTGAGAATTTCATCATAACCCTGACTGCGAGCAGCAGCACTGACCCCTCAAAGCAGACCATTGTTGTGGGATGTCTTGTGGGCGATGTAATGGGCAAGATAGACAGGGAAATAGATTACTCCGAGCCGGAATGATATTACTTATCATGGGAATATAGATTCTAGAAAGAAAGTATGGAGGCGCGAAAATGAAAAAAATCATAGCACTTGCACTTGCATCGGTTCTGTTTGTCACATCATCCATCTGCGTATTTGCAGCTGATGAAGTAAGTAGTGTACAGAGTCCGACGCCAAAAGAGATCATGGAAAAGCTCGAGAAGCTTGAAAAAGAAAATGCAGAGCTCAGAAAGAGTGTCTCTGATCTTACCAAGGCTGTACAGGCAAACAGAGGCGGCGGCGGTGGCGGCTCATCAAAACCGTCAGCTCCATCAAGCGGCGGAAACTATGTTAATTTTGGCGGCACCATGACATATCAGGGCGGCAAGATTGAGATAAACGGCGGCAAGAGTAATGTTACCTTTACCATTAAGGCACCTGCAGGTGGAACGATCACATCAGCAAACAGCCTGGCAGGAAAGGTTGGCGGAAATCTTCTTAGCTGCATCGAGACAAGTTCACCCGGTGTTGCATTCAGAACAGCTAAGGTTAACTTCTATCTGGCAGGCGTTCAGCCCGGCGACAACATTGCTGCATATCAGGCACAGAATGGCAACTGGGTACAGCTTCCTGTCGTAGAGATTCGTCAGGATCATGTAGTTGTTAATATGTCACGCCATGGAAGTATTGCATTTATCAGAGTTCCTGTAATGGCTTCAATTACACAGTAAAATCAGACACAGCAAGAGGGCGCAGTTTCTGTGCCCTCTTTTTTGTACTATCTTGACAGCTTTTATTCAATCCCGTAATATTAATTTTGAAATCGGTTTCAAAGAGCTTATGACGGAGTGATCATGGATAAAGACAAAGCGGGCAATGGCAAGACGATTACGATATACGATATAGCAGAGGAGGCGGGAGTTTCTGCGTCCACTGTTTCACGCGTGCTCAACGGAAGTGCTTCTGTACGCAAGGAAAAGAAAGAACGAATACAGAAGCTCATCGAGAAATATAACTTTAAGCCCAATGCCCTGGCCAAGGGATTATCTGATACTGCCACAAGGAGCGTTGGTATTATAGCTGCTGATGTCAGAAACCCCTATTATTCAGCACTTTTTGTGGCCTGTGAAATGGCTGCCGAGAAGGCCGGTTACAGCGTTGTGCTCTCCAACAGCTTTGGTGAAATTGAAAGAGAAAAGGCTCAGCTTGATATCATGCTGCAGCAGAAGGTTGACGCCATCATACAGATGGGCGGAAGAGTCGATGACCTTATTACGGATGAGAACTATGCACTTAAGGTGAGAGGAATCTGTGAGAAAACTCCTGTCGTTGTTACAGGTAAGCTTGATAAGACTTCAGTGCACAGCGTTGTCATAGATGAATCCGGAGCTATGGAAGCGGTGATGGAACACCTGATAGAGCTGGGGCATCAAAAGATTGCGCTGGTCGGCGGAGAGATGAGGGTAACTTCAACTTATTACAAGTACCTGAAATATCAGGAAGTCTTAAGAAAGCATGGAATCAAGGAAAAAGGTGAATATGTTATCAACGGTACATACGATCCGGAAACGGGCTATGAGTGTACCAACAGGATCCTTGAACTTGAAGACAGACCAACAGCCATTATAGCAATAAACGACTTTGCTGCCAGTGGCGCTGTCAGAAGTATCCGCGAACATGGCCTTAGAATCCCCGAGGATATATCACTGGTCAGTTTTGATAATACTTATATTGCAGATCTTACAATTCCCAAGCTCACCAGTATTGACTATGATTATGAGAACTACGGAAGAGTTCTGATCAACACAGCAATTGCAGCTGCCAGAGGAGAAGAGGTGGAAGCGGTTCAGATCATTACACCGAAGCTCGTGATAAGGGAGAGTTCGGGAGAGGTCGGCAAATAATTCAGACATACGATTTTTGATATTGTGAATAATTACGGCGAAGTCAACAAAATGACTTCGCCTTTTTGTTGCATATCGCCAAAATTGCAATCGGTTTCAGAAATACTGTTGACTTTTATAGTGCAAACATGATTAAATCTAATTGTGAAATCGGTTGCAAATAGTAATAATGCACAATACATGTGATAATTTACGCCGGCAATCGGAAACATGGCAGTGGGAGGAAGATATGAGCAACAAGAGTAAGAAGGCTTCTACGGGAGTTAAAAAGCGTGGAGTTTTAGAGACACTCTGGAGATACAGAGTCCTTGAACTTATGTGTCTGCCTGCAATTGTCTTTTTCTTTATGTTCAGCTATATGCCAATGCCCGGTATCTGGGTTGCTTTTGTAAAGTACAACTATCGCAAGGGCATATTCGGAAGTAAGTTCGTTGGACTTCAGAATTTCGAATTCCTGGCAGAGTCGGGAAAGCTCTTTTCCCTGACCAGAAATACCGTCCTTTATAATCTGGCGTTTATCATTCTTGGTAACCTCGTAGCAGTTATCATAGCAATACTGCTTAACGAGATCAGAGCCAAGATGTTCAAGAAGGTGTCACAGACACTGATGTTCCTGCCTTATTTCATTTCACAGGTTCTTGTAGGCCTTTTGGTTTACTCACTTTTGAACTATGATACGGGCTTTGTTAATGA
Organism: Butyrivibrio sp.; assembly: GCA_017634825.1. Classification (GTDB taxonomy): domain Bacteria; phylum Bacillota; class Clostridia; order Lachnospirales; family Lachnospiraceae; genus Butyrivibrio. Next base: position 14,975 of record JAGBMP010000002.1, on the reverse strand, counting down.
GATACTTGTAGCTTTGGGCAAGGCTAAATGGCAGCCGTATTCAGACCCGTCGGTATGGCCGTGGCTTATAGTGCTGATTCACTTGTGGCAGCAGACCGGCTACAACTCAGTTGTTTACTTTGCTGCTATCTGCGGTATTGATGCCGAGATAATTGAAGCTGCCAAGGTTGACGGAGCCAATGCTTTCCAGCGTATCAGATACATCATTCTGCCATCGCTTCGTCCTACAATTGTAATCCTTATCCTGTTTGCTCTTGGCGGAATCGTAAGAGGTAACTTTGGATTGTTCTGGAACATCATCGGATCCAACTCAGTTCTCTATGAGACAACGGATATTATTGAGACCTTCGTTTACAGAGCTACCATGTCAGACTTTAATTTCTCAACGGCATCAGCAGTTGGTTTCTATCAGTCGCTGGTTGGTTTTGCGATCGTAATGCTTGCTAACTTCGCAGTCAAGAAGATAGATCCTGACTACTCGCTATTCTGATGATAAGGAGCAATCAAAATAATGGCTAAGAATAAAGAAATTGAGTTTGAGGCTTCAAACTCCAAGATAAAACTGGGGACTTCGGATTACATAGTAAGAGGCACTGGATATGTTCTTGTAACACTCTATGCCATAGCCTGTGTTTTTCCTTTCCTCATAATAATCGGAACTTCATTTACCAGTGAGTCATATATAAGAACCCATGGTGTTCAGCTTTTTCCAAGGGAATTTACTCTTAAGGCTTACGAGATGGTAATCGGAAGCGGAAATATCTGGAAGTCTTATCTTCTTACAATAGTACTGACTCTTATCGGTACTGTGTGCGGACTTTTGATCATAGCCATGACAGGTTATGCTCTTCAGAGAAAAGACTTCCCGTTTAGAAATGCAATTTCTTTCTATATTTACTTTACGAGCCTGTTTAGTGCGGGACTTGCTCCCTACTATCTGCTCATGACACAGACCTACAAGCTGCTCGACAGCTATCTGGCGGTTTTACTGCCGCTTATGATGTCGCCATGGCTGATAATTCTTATGAAGAATTTCATCAAGCAGATTCCTCATGAGATAACGGAGTCCGGCAAGATAGACGGCGCGGGGGATATGACAATCTTTGTATATCTGATCCTCCCTATGATCAAACCCGCGCTTGCAACAATAGGTCTTTTCCTGGCCCTTGGTTATTGGAATGAGTGGTATCAGTCATCACTGTTCCTTACAGCCAAGGTTACAGTTAAGCCTTTGCAGTACACTCTTTATGAAATTGTAAATAAGCTTGATGCTCTGCGTAATTCAGTTGCCGGACAGTACGTAACTCTTACGGATATTCCTGAGCAGAGTGTTAAGATGGCCAACGCGGTTCTTGCCACCGGTCCGATCGTACTTTTATATCCGTTCGTTCAGAAGTACTTCATCGGTGGAATTACTGTTGGCGCTGTTAAAGGTTAAGAGCTCTTCCTTGGCTGAGAGCACTTGCCGAGGTATTTTCGAGGCTAGTGCGAACGTGTTATGGCGAGCAAAGCGAGAGCATAACTTCCTTGTTATAACAAGGGAGAAATGATAAAAAGAAAAGTTTTAAAGGAGGAAAGAAATGAAGAAAAAGTTATTGGCAACATTACTTAGCGTAAGCATGGTAATGGGACTTGCTGCCTGTGGTTCATCTACAGCCGACAGCACGACAACCGGAGCTGACACTACAGGGGCTCAGACTCAGTCAGCAGACACAGCAAAGACAGACACATCTGCAGGGGCAGATGCAGCTGCAATCGATACATCAGAGCATGTGGTTATCTCTTATATGACCACAGGAGATCCGCCGGAGTCAGGAAGCGAGAAGGAAGCAAACCTTAACGCAATGCTTGATGAGCTCAATGCAATCCTTACAGAGAAGGTTAATGCAGAGCTTGAGATCTACTATATTCCTTGGACAGATTATCTTTCAAACTACAACCTTACACTTGCACGTATGGACGGCAGCGTAGACCTTGTCGGAACAGCTTCTGACTGGCTTGATGCTTGGCCAAATGCTAAGAACGGTGCTTTCCTTGAGCTTTCAGAAGAGATGCTTCAGACCTATGCACCTCAGACATGGGCAAGCGTTCCTGCTGATCACTGGGAGCTCTGCAAATATGACGGTGATATTTATCTGATGCCTGAGGATAACTATGCACAGTGGACTAACCACGGCTGGATCTATCGTCTTGACTGGGCTAAAGAGGCCGGACTTTCAAATGGTGTTCATAGCTGGGAAGATATGACAACATATGTAAAGTGGTGCAAAGAAAACAAGACAGATCTTAAATATGTATGGGATTCAGACGGAACACAGTACGCACAGATGGCTAACGGTTGGATCGCTTCACATACAAACTTCGTGCCTATCGATGGTATCTGCTCCGGTGCTCTTTGGGGCGGATCTAAGGATGATCTTTACACAATCACAACTCCTGCTCTTACAGAGACAGAGTCACTTGTTGAGTATGCTAAGCTCATGAAGGAATGGGCTGAGGCAGGTGTATGGCCTACAGACGTACTTAACAACACATCAGGAAGTAACCGTGATGAGTTCCGTGTAGGCGATGTTGCTGTTGAGCAGCACCACACACAGACATGGACAGATCTTTGCTCAGCAACACCTGCAAACACAATTTTCCAGGATGATCCTGATGCAGAAGTTGGAATGTTCTACTTTGGCGAAGAGACAGGAAACGTGATCGCACTTTCAATCACACACGGTGCAATGGCTGTTTCTGCAGGAAGTGATAACCCTGAGCGCGCACTTATGGTTTATGACCTTATCAGAAACGATCCTGAGTGCTACAAGCTCTTTAACTATGGTATCCAGGGTGTTTCATGGGATCTTGATGCCAACGGACTTCGTACTACACCTGAGGGATACAACTCAGAGACTCAGAACATCAACGGTATGACCAACTACTGGTGGGGCAGAAATGATGACCTTGAGATCAAGGATTCTACCAGAAACTGGGATGCAATCGATAAGCTCTATGCTGAGTACGACAAGATCAAGATTGACTATCCTTACGGACAGTTCGTTCCTGATGTAGACAGTATTCAGGGCAAGATCGATAACTGCAACGAACAGTATACAAACTACATGAAGCAGATTTCTTATGGCCTTTACAACGGAAGCGCTGAGGATATCGTAGCTGAGATGCAGGCAGCTCTTAAGACTGCAGGTATCGAGGATGTAACAGCAGAACTTCAGTCTCAGTTTGATGCTCTTTACAAGTAATAAACTGCCGAAAAATAAACTATAGAAAAAATCAAAAAGGAATACTGTTTCATTATTGGAGCAGTATTCCTTTTGATTAGAGTAGAGAAATTATGGGAAAATTTGAGATCAGAGACACTTTCTACCTGAATGATAAACCTTTTAAAGTAATAGCAGGCTCTTTTCACTATTTCAGAACCGTGCCTGAATATTGGGAAGATAGACTTCTTAAACTTAAGGCCCTTGGATGTAACACGGTTGAAACCTACATTCCATGGAACCTTACAGAGCCAAAGAAGGGCGAGTTTAATTTTGAAGGACTTTGCGACGTTGAAAGCTTTATTAAGCTGGCCACTGAACTGGGACTTTACATTATACTGCGGCCTTCACCATATATCTGCGCAGAGTGGGAATTTGGCGGACTTCCGGCATGGCTTTTAAAGGACAGAAACATGCGCCTTAGAGTCAGCTATAAACCATTTATGGAAGCTGTGGAAGACTACTATAAAGTACTGATGCCAAGGATCTGTAAGTACCAGATAGATAATGGCGGTAATGTTATACTCATGCAGGTCGAGAATGAGTACGGATACTATGCCAATGACCATGAGTACATGAACTTCATGGTAAGTCTTATGAGGAAACTGGGAGTTACTGTACCGCTTATCACCTCCGACGGACCATACCATGAGAGCTATCGCGGCGGTTATGCTGAGGGTACTCATCCTACCGGCAATTTTGGCTCAAGGACAAAAGAGAGATTTGACGTATTAAAGGAATATACCTCTGAGGGTCCTTTGATGTGCGCAGAATTCTGGGTTGGCTGGTTTGACCATTGGGGCAACGGCGGACACATGAAAGGCAATCTCGTCCAGAGCTGTGAGGATCTTGAGAAGATGCTTGAGCTTGGAAATGTGAGCATTTATATGTTCCAGGGAGGCACCAATTTCGGATTCACAAACGGATCTAATTATTACGATGAGCTTACCCCGGATGTTACGAGCTATGACTATGACGGAATCCTTACAGAGGATGGCAGGATTACCGAGAAGTATATAAAGTACAAAGAGATTATTTCAAAATATGCAGATATTCCGCAGGTTCAGCTTCCTGTAGAGGTAAAGAGAAAGAACTACGGCAAGGTGACATGCAAGGAGAAGGTAAGTCTGTTTAACGTAGTGGACGATATCAGCAAAGCAGTGCACCTTCCATATACGGTAAACATGGAGGAGCTTGACCAGAGTTACGGCTATATCCTGTACAGGACAACGCTCCATTCCGAGGCAGGCATTGCCAAGCTAAGGCTCTGGGAGACAGCGGACAGAGCAAATGTATTTGTCGATGAAAATCCGCTCATTACTCTCTACGACCATGAACTGGATGCAGAGCACGATATTCCTCTTGAGAAATATCTTGCCTGCAGCAGACCTGCTCAGATGCTGGCCGGCAAGTTTATGATGGAGAGAGGACTGACTCCCGAACAGGCACCGGCTGCAATTGGCGAGGCCGGACTTTCCACAGGATCTTTGCTCGGCCTTAACGAAAAGTTCGATGTTCTCGTTGAGAATATGGGCAGAGTTAATTTCGGCCCTCGCATGGAGCTTCAGAGAAAGGGCATTGGAAGATGCGTTCAGATCAACGGCCATATTCACAATGGCTGGGACATTTACACACTGCCCCTTGATAATGTGGATAAGGTTGACTTTAGCAAGGAATATAAAGAGGGAACTCCTGCGTTTTACCGCTTTACATTCGATGTGGATGAAAAGGGCGACACATTCATTGACTTTGATGGCTGGGGAAAAGGCGTCATTTTCATCAATGGATTTAACCTCGGAAGGTTCTGGGAGATAGGACCACAAAAGAGATTATACCTTCCCGCTCCTCTTCTTAAGGAAGGAGAAAATGAGATCATCGTCTTTGAAACAGACGGTAAATGCGCAGACAGTATAGATCTGAAGGACGAGCCGGATTTGGGCTGAAACTATGGATACTGAGAGAATAATTCTTACTGATAACTGGAAATTTCATTATGGCGAATGCGAAGAGGCATGGTACAAGGGCTATGATGACAGCACCTGGGAAGAAGTTACAATTCCTCACGACTTTTCCGTGAAGGCTCCTTTTTCAAAAGAGTTTTCCAGCGGAACCGGGTATCTTCGCGGCGGAATCGCATGGTATAGGACAAGCGTGAGGATTCCGGAGGAATATCGTGGCAAGAGGATCACTTTGATCTTTGATGGGATCTACAAGAACAGCTATGTATGGGTCAACAGCTATTTCCTTGGGAAAAGACCCAGTGGCTATGCCCAGATCAGTTATGACATCTCTGACCGGGCAAGTTTTGGAGTTGAAAAGCTTCAGATCAGCGTCAAGGTGGTTCATACCGACATTGCGGATTCCAGGTGGTTTACGGGCAGCGGAATAACGCGTAAAGTCAGCATAATGGTCTCCGAGAAGACTGCGCCTGTTGTTGATGGTATCTTCTTTAAGTGTGACAGCGTGGAAAATGACGGAGATATGTCTTTTGCCAAAGTATCAGTCAGAAACGAACTTCTGACTGCAGGGGCGGATAGCGTGGTTGTATCCAATACACTGCTTGACGAGGACGGGAACGCTGTCCTTACCATGAAGAGTGAACAGGTAGTGCCGGAAGGTGATACGGCAGTAATAAACCTTTCGGGAAGTCTAAATGCTCCCAAGCTATGGAGCCCGGATTCTCCATATCTGTACACCCTGGAAACCAGGATGACTGCAGGAGATACGAGCTACGTGACGGACAGGAAAAAGGTTGGCATAAGGACATTTTCTTTTGACCCTGATGAAGGCTTTTTCCTGAACGGAGAGAGCATGAAGTTCAAAGGGGTGTGCGTTCACCATGACGGCGGATGCCTTGGGGCAGCCATGAAAAAGGAAGTGTGGAGAAGACGCCTTGAGCTTCTGAAGAAATCCGGTTGCAATGCCATAAGGTGCAGCCATAATCCTCACATGCCGGAACTGTACGATCTGTGCGATGAACTCGGCTTTATGATGATGGATGAGGCCTTTGACGAATGGGAGAATCCGAAGAACAAGTGGTCAACAGGCCACAACGTTTATCCTCCAAAGCACCAGGGATACTACGAGGACTTTCCTGCGTGGCATGAGACTGACCTTCGGACAATGGTCAGGAGAGACAGAAACCATCCGTCGGTTATTCTTTACAGTATAGGCAATGAGATAGATTATCCCAATGATCCGTATTGCCATCCCATGTTCACGGAGATGACAGGTAATAATGATCATAATAAACCTGCGGCTGAAAGGCAGTATGACGCTAACAAGCCAAACATGGAGAGACTTGCTGTTTTGGCAAAAGAGCTTGTGGCTATAGTCAGGGATGAGGATGATTCAAGGCCTGTGACTGTGGCAGCAGCATTTCCTGAGCTGTCAAGCAGGATTGGCTTTATAGATGAAATGGATGTGGTAGGGTACAACTACAAGGAACATCTATATGAAGAGGATCACAAACGATTCCCCAAAAAGACATTTCTTGGAAGTGAAAATGGCCACAGTCCTGAAGCATGGAAGATTGTAGAAGATAACAGCTACGTGTGCGGACAGTTTATCTGGACCGGAATCGATTATCTGGGCGAAGCATACGGATGGCCTATAAGAGGATCGTCAGCAGGGTTTATTACAACTGCTGGCTTTGCCAAGGAAGAGTTTAATGTAAGGAGTAAGCTCTGGGGAGGCGAAGGACTTTCCGAAAAAGAAACTGATGAAGTATCTGTAGAGCTTTGGAAACCTGAGCTTATAAGAGCTGCCGGAGCAGACACAGAATTTGTTGAAGATCAAAATGCAATTGGCTATCTTTATCAGATACTCATAAAACTTCCAAAAGGTCTTTTGGAAAAAGATATTATGGCAGAGGTCACCGGAGCAGGAGAACTTGCGGGAATTGACAATGGCAATCTATCTGACCTTACTCCTTATACTTCAGATCACAGGGAAACATTTGAGGGAAAACTTGTACTATATATAAGAAGATTATCAATTGGAGACATAAGTGTTTCTGTTTTTGAAAGAACACATAATAAAACAAAACATATAAGAGACATGTGTATTTAATGATGTCGGGGCCAAAAGTCTCTGTCAGGCTCAGGGGCCGTACATGTTGTACAAGCCGATGAGTGGGCGTGAGTGCTCGTCGGCACTTATGCCATGTACTTTAGGGCATTAGTACCGCTACGAAGCACACTCGAGCGAGAGCGTACCCGAATCGACTTGTACAACATGTACGGCCCCTGAGCCTGGCAGAGACTTTTGGCCCGACATCAAAAATCCCGACATTCGTCAGAATGTCGGGATTTTCTTTATGTATATATGAAGTTATTGGTAACGAGCTCAGCCTTTTACAGCACCCTCTATCATACCTTCCATGATCTGTTTCTGTGCGATAAGGAAGATGATGATCATTGGAACGATAGCAAGCAGTGCAGCGGGAAGAATTCTATCCCAACGCTTTACGTAGGATCCAACGAACTTCTGGATAGCGATCGGGATTGTCATTACCTTACCGTTCTGTCCAAGCATCATTGAAGGAAGAAGGTAGTCGTTCCAGATCCACATACCATTGAGGATTGTAACTGTTGTGATAACAGGTGTGAGCAGAGGGAAGATGATCTGGAAGAATGTCTGCTCGGGTGTACATCCGTCGATGGAAGCTGCTTCCTCAAGGTCGAAGGGAACGCCCTTGATAAAGCCGTTTAAGATAAACACTGTCATGGCTCCGCCGAATCCCAGATAAGCAAATACAATACCGGGAACTGACTGAAGCATTGGAATTCCGATAAACTTTCCTACATCACGGAAGGTAGAAATAAGTGGAAGCATTACTACCTGGAAAGGAATGATCATTGATGCGATGAAGGTAAAGTAAATGATTGTTGACCAAACTGTCTTGTTTCTGCAGATAACCCAGGCTGCCATTGCTCCGAATAATGAGAGCAGAACAAGTGATACAACTGTGATCAGCGTGGAATATCCAAAGGATTTCCAGAACAGGAAGTTAGGGTCATTGATAACTTCGTGAATGTTGAATCTGAACTGTCCAAGGCTTGATCCTGCAAGGCTTACAGGATTAGCTGTGATATCGGAAGTCTCTTTTCCTGAGTTAATAACAAGCAGGAGGAATGGGAACAATACATAAGCTGCGATGATTATTGCAATTACTAATCTTATAGCTACGGCTGCCGGCTTTTCTTTTGTATGCATTATAATTCCACCTCCTTCTTATTAGATATACGTACCTGCATGATAGATACAGCTGCCAGGATGATGAAGAACAGAACCGCTTTGGCCTGGCCCAGAGCATAATCGTTATTGATAACCGCAGTGGAGTAGATGTTAAGTGCGAGCATCTCTGTACCGTTTGCGATATACTCTCCAAGGAACTGAACCGATCCCTTACCGTTTGTGAGAGCAAGGTTTACATCGAACTGTTTGAAGGCTGATGTAAGAGTAAGGAATGTACATATTGTAATAGTAGGAGCAATCATAGGAATCTTTATATTGAAAAGAGTCTGCAGAGGACTAGCTCCGTCGATGGCTGATGCCTCAAGTACATCTCCGGGGATTGTGTTAAGTCCTGTGATGTAGATGAGCATGATGTAACCTGCATACTGCCATATGTATACGATGATGATAGCGATGAAAGCTGTCTTTGTGTCCGAAAGCATTGAGTAAGTACCGGTAAACTTCGTGACAACGTTACTGAAAATGAACTGCCAGATGTAACCAAGTACGATTCCTCCGATAAGGTTGGGGAGGAAGTAAGCTGCTCTGAAGAACCCAAGGCCTTTGATCCTTGATGTGCAAAGAAGAGCAAGTAAAAATGCAACCAGGTTAACCAGGATCATGTTGAATACAACGAACAGGAATGTAAGAAGTATTGACCAAAGGAAAGCAGTCTGTTTGAACATTCTTGCATAGTTGCCAAAGCCTACGAACTGGTGCATCAGGATTCCGTTCCAGTCGGTGAAGGAATATCCGATACCGAGGAAGAGTGGAATTATTACTGTTACGCCAAAGGCGAAGAGCAGTGGGAATAAGAAAATGATGTTTACGATAGCGCGATGATGTTTGAATGTAGGGAACAGATATAGGCCTACGAAGAACAGGACTATACCAATTACGAACATAGCACCTCTTCCGAATATAATAGGTGTTGGTGTTCCGTTAATGGGCAACGTACCTAAGATAAGGTCGCCTGCTCCGGTCATGGAAAGTCCAAGTCCGGCAATCGTAAGCACAAGTCCCAGGATAAGGCTACCAAAAGAAGCAACCTTTCTGCCGGTAGAAAATGTACCCATTAGAAAATCCCCCTTTCTTTAATAGAAGAAAAAATTTTGTGATGTTTATTTTAAAAACGGGCAGGGTAGAAATGATCCCTGCCCGTAATTAAAACCTTAATTAGAAATACCTTTTAGCTTCCCCTAATTACTGAGCGTAGTAGCTTGAGATTACCTGAGCCATTGTTGAAACAAATCCGTCAGCATCAAGCTTGCCCTTTGCATAATCTGCAAATACGTTACATGTCTGGTTCTGAAGACCGTCCTTCTTGAGCATTGTGTGCCATCCTGAGTAGTTACCGGCTGTGATGTAGCTGTTCATGCTCTTGTAGAATGGGTTAACAGCCTCGTACTGGCAATCATCGAAAGGAGATACAAGTCCGGCATCGTTTACAAGGATGTTCTGAGCTGAATCGCCTGCGCACCAGTTGAAGAATGCCTTTGCACCATCAACGTTACCGTTTGAATATGCTACCCAGTATGAAGGTGGTCCTGCGATGATTGTGTTGATTCCGTCCTCAAATGCATAAGGAGCAAATCCGCACTCAAAGCTTACATCCTCAGGAGATGTTACACACCAGTTACCCTGTGTGATGAATACATACTTGCCATCCTTGAAGCCCTGAACCTGGTTGTCGTATGTTCCGTCAACGAGGAGAGCAGGATCTGAGTACTGGTTCATCATACCAATGAACTCTGCAAAGTCCTTCATTCTGGCTTCGTCAATCTTACCACCGTCGTTAAGAAGATCGATATATGTTGTGTCGTCGGCCTTAAGACCTGCATCAAGATACTGACCAAATACGTGTGTACCTGAAGACCATCCAAGGTTTGTAGGCTCTGCGCACCATCCGAATACAGCTGTGATACCGAGCTCGTCCTTCTTGGAATCAAGTGTCTCGCAAGCTGCCTTCCAAGCATCAGGGCTTGTGAGAGAAGCGGGATCAACACCTGCAGCCTTAAGGATATCAGCGTTGTAACCAAGAGCTGTAGCCTCAACTGTGTAAGGAAATCCGATTGTTCCCATAGTGTCGTTTGTAAGCTCGAAACCTGTCTTGTTTGTCCAGTCTTCACCTGCAAGATCAGCAAGCATGCCGTCCCAGTTAGCTGCCTGGTTAGCTTCGATTACGAAGATGTCAGGCATGTTGTCAGCCTGATACATTTTCTTGAGCTCGTCAGAAGCGTTTGTGTCGCCACCGATTGTCTCAACGATAAGAGTGTTTCCTGTCTCCTCGTTGTACTTAGCTGCAAGAGCCTGCATCTGATCATTGATCTCAGGCTTACCATTGAGAAGGCGAACCTCTCCGAGATCACCTGTAGCTTCTGTGGCAGCGGGAGCCTCAGTAGCTGCTGTATCTGCAGGAGCTGCTTCCTGTGTTGTAGCCTCTGCGCTGTCAGCAGGGGCAGCTGTTGTGTCGGTACCGGTAGTACCTGTAGTTCCACAAGCTGCAAGTGAAAGAACCATTGCGCTTGCAAGAACTGCTGAGATGAGTTTCTTTTTCATTTTGTTTCCTCCTTTTTGTGCATTCTGCCATAACATGCAAAAGTTTTGGCGGTTACTTTTGCGCATAAGTTGTACGCTAAATTCAAAATATCACACTTCTGCACAAAATTCAATAGAACAGATCTAAAAAGTCTCGGCTCTTTGCATACTTACGCGCAAAAGTAGGCTTGCCTAGTGGGCTTAAACGATTACGCTAAAAACTAAAAAAACAATAAAACATTTATAAAATTTATGAAAAAGCATAAAAAAGACCAACTTATGCGTTTAAGCTTAAGTTGGTCAAGTTTAACAATGGGTTATGGATCTTTTAGTTGATCTTTCTGACAGTATCACGAATAACCAGGTGAGTCGGAAGCTTTATCTGGTTAGGTGTCTTTTGTCCTGCGAGCTGCTTAAGAAGAGTGTCTGCAGCAGTGATACCTTTTGCTTTTACATCCTGATGGACTGTGGTGAGCGCCGGTCTGTGGAGCTGTCCCAGCATGTTATCATCAAATCCAACAATGGAAATATCTTCTGGAACATTAATACCTCTGTCTGTCAGAGCGCTTATAAGAGTTACTGCATAGAGGTCCGATACACAGAAGATAGCGGTAAACTCTTTTGACCTGTCACAGATCTCTGCAAGGGATTCGTCAATCTCATCACTCTTGGGATGAATCTGCAGGAAGTTTGAACTCTTGTACTTGATACCTGCATCCTTAAGGGCTTTCTTGTAACCGTTAAGTCTTGCCAGATCGACGCCGCTCTGGTTATCTGAGAGGAATGCGATCTTTTTGTGGCCCTGGGATATCAGGTATTTGATCATGTCGTAGGTGCCCTGCTCATCGTCAAGTCCCACGTTGGTGAAATGCTTAAGACCTTCAAGGGAGTAGGTGTCTATGCAGACGATGGGTTTTTTGTATTTCTCGCTGACTCTTATTCCGTCATCATTGAGCATACCAAAGAGGATAAGTCCGTCCACGTTCCAGGTGGATACATGTCTCATGATCTCGTCCGTATCACTGGAGATATACAGCATCATGAAGTACCCGGCATTCCTGATGGTCTCCTCCACGCCTCCGATCAGTACCGAGACGAAGGGATCCATTATCAGGTTTTCGTATTTGTCGGCACGGGCCTTAAGGGCGAGCCCGATGATCTTTGATTCGTTCTGCGCGAGGTTCCTGGCATTGATGTTTGGAACATAGTCGACTTTTTTCAAAAATTTCTCGACCTTTTTCTTGGTATCATCAGAGACCTCGCCGTCTTTTCCGTGAATAACATTTGAGACCGTCGTAGTGCTCATATTAAGTTGTCTGGCGATTTCTTTGATCGTGATCATTTTTTCAACTTGCTCTTTACAAACAAAAAAAGTTAGTGTATTTTGTCATCAACACGAGGGAAAAATTTTTCACCCCGTCTTTTTTTTCAACATAACATGCAATAATACAAGTTGTCAAAAATTAAATTTTGAAGAGGAGAATTCAAAAATATGAACACAAAATATAACAAAGTGACTGCTTTTAAAGACACTGAAGATAAGCTTAAAAGGGCTGTGGAAATTGTTTCTGATATAACTATTCCTGATGACATTCCTCACGGCGATATGCCGGGAGACAAGATCGAGATCGGTGAGAGTCACATCGCCAAGGCGAGAACAATCTTTCCTTTATTGATAAAAGAGCTTTCGGAAAAAATGACAGCCAATCCCTATAAAAGAGCTGTTGTTGCCGTGTGCGGAGGATCCGGAGTTGGAAAATCCGAAATTGCATCACTTCTGTCATATTTGCTTGAAAGCGCTGGAATAGGCAGCTACACAATGTCCGGTGATAACTATCCACACAGAATTCCAATGTACAACGATGCTGAAAGGCTTCATACATTTAGAAAAGAAGGCATCAGAGGAATGGTTGACGCAGGTGTCATGAATCCTGATACAGTAGCTAAGATCAGAGAGTGGCAGGCAGCTGATGATGACGCAAACAAGGCACATTTAGAGACTGACACATGGTTTGGGAGCTATCTCGAGGCCGGCTCAAAGGGACTTGATGAGTACCTTGGTACACCTAATGAAACAGACTTTGCAGAAGTAGATCAGATAATGAAAGCGTTTAAGGACGGAGCAGACAAACTCTGGCTTAAGAGAATGGGACGTGATGAAGCATCACTCTGGTACGACGAAGTGGATATGTCAGAGAAGCAGGTTTTAATAGTAGAGTGGACTCACGGCAACAGTGACTACATGAGTCAAGTTGATATTCCGATCCTCTTAAACAGCACTCCTGCTGAGACTTTGGAGCACAGAAGATCAAGAAACCGTGACGGTAAGCTGGACAGCCCATTCACAATGCTGGTTCTCGAGCTTGAACAGGCTAAACTTGTTAAGCAGGCTCACAAGGCAAAAATTATCATTTCAAAAGCCGGAGACATCATCAGTTTTGATGAATTCCAGAAACTCATGAAATAACATTTTGACAGGTTTGAGATTGAGCAAATAAATTAAATCGACAACCTCTTTTAAATAATGGAGTGAATAATTATGAAAAAAAATTACGTAGACAATGGTCCGATGCTCAATGCTTACCCCGATAGTATGGGCGGAACCATGGCAGATATCGTATCTGTCCTTTCAAAAGAAGAGTTTAAAGATGTATTTCAGTCTTTTTACATTCTCCCAAGTATTTTTAACACGGATCTGGACAGAGGATTTTCTGTAATTGATTACAGCATCAATGAAGAGATGGCAAGTGCCTCTGATATTGACAAGCTCGGCGAGCTCGGAATTGACCTTAAGCTGGACTTTATCTTAAATCATGCATCAGTTCTTTCTCCCCAGTTCCAGGATCTTTTAAAGAACGGTGAGAATTCCAGGTATAAGGATTTCTTCATCAACTGGAATAAGTTCTGGGAAGGCTACGGAGAGATGACTCCTGAGGGTTACATCCAGCCTGATGAGAAATATATCAAGGATATGTTCTTCAGAAAGCCCGGACTTCCAATCCTTATGGTGAGAATGCCGGATGGCAAGGATGTTCCTTATTGGAATACCTTCTATCAGGAAGTGCAGTACAAGCGCCCCGACGCTCAGGACCTCATGGAGAAGATGGATATTCAGTATCTGGCAGCAGAGAGGCTTTCAAAGAGGATCTGCGAGAGCCTTGATGATGGCAAGAAGCCTTCAGAGATTGATTTTACCGGCTATGAGAAATATAAGGATGCCGTAGTAGAGCTCCTTGAGTCCGGAAGACGTTATCTTGGCCAGATGGATCTTAACATCAAATCCGATCTTGTCTGGGAACATTATCGAAACACCCTCAAGACTCTTTCCGGGTACGGGGCCAGGATCGTAAGGCTTGATGCTTTTGCCTATGCACCCAAGGAGCCCGGCAAGAAGAACTTCTTAAACGAACCCGATACCTGGGACGTTCTTGAAAAGGTTAAGAAGCTTGCCGATGAGTTTGGAGTATCCCTCCTTCCCGAGATCCATGCAAGCTACAGCGAGAAGATATATGAGACGGTTGCGAATAAGGGGTATATGACCTACGACTTCTTCCTTCCGGGACTTCTCATCTATGCCATCGAGAACAGGGACGGATCCGTGCTTAAGAAGTGGGCAGAGGAAATTCAGGAAAAGAAAATCCGCGTAGTTAACATGCTCGGCTGCCATGACGGTATTCCGCTTCTGGACCTTAAGGGAATCCTTGCGGAAGAGGACATCCAGAAGATGATAGACACTATTGTCGGAAGGGGCGGCTTTGTCAAGGACCTTCATGGTGCCAAGAATATGTACTATCAGGTAAATGCTACATATTACAGCGCCCTTGGAGATGATGATAAGAAGATGCTCTTTGCCAGAGCAATCCAGATGTTCATGCCCGGCAAGCCTCAGGTATGGTATCTTGACCTCTTTGCAGGCAGGAATGACCACGAAGCTGT
>JAGBMP010000025.1 GCA_017634825.1 Butyrivibrio sp. | reverse complement strand
GAACTGGCAGATCTTAAGAGCGCATCAGTCGGGGATACAGTCGAATGGGGCCACATAGATATGGTCTCATCCACTCCCGGAAAAGAGCACATCACCTGGATAGTCCTTGAGAAAAACAATCACAGCGTTCTGTTGATATCCGAATTTGGCCTCGCAGGCAGCTACTACCACCAGCATCACACCGATATTTCCTGGGAAGACAGTGATCTGCGAAGCCTTATAAACTCCGATGAAGCCCTTAAAGCCTTTAGCAAATATGAGCTTTCGGACATGCTTACCATAGAAGATGACCTTGTATCACTTCTTACAGCCAGGGAGGCGGAAGAGCTCTTTCCCTCAGATCAGGAGAGAGAACTTCTAATAACGCCTTTGGCTATGGCACAGGGAACCAACATAAATGACATGAGTAAGCACCACGAGTGGGATATGACGGATGTAAAGACCTCCTGGTGGTGGCTGAGAGGAGATACCGGATATACAGGTCTGACAGCACCGATTGTCACTGTGGACGGAGTAATATCTCCGGATGAAAAGTACGTAAATAAGCCGGGCGGAGCGATCCGTCCAGTCATCAGAGTCAAGATAGATTAAAGCGGAGGGTGAGTATGGATCAGAACAACACCGAATTGAAAGTTCAGATGGAAGACGTGGAAGCATATCTGCGCAGCAAATATCCTGGCCACAGCTTCGAAGTAACAGGATGCACGCCACTTGCTGGTACTGCCAGGGATTATGACGAGTGGTTCTACAACACACTGGATGCCGAGGGAAATGCCGAAAATGAGTCCTCATTTGTCGCAATGGGCAGAATAAATGGCGATTCCTATGAGCTCACGGATGATTTCTACGGGGAACTGATTCGGGACGAAATCGTCAAAAACATCCGCAAAGCCGCTTTGGAAGCGGGTTTCTCCGTTATCGACATAAAAGCCTCCTTCTGGGAGCAATTTGGCTCTGATGAGGCAAAAGACATCTCGGCCCTTGATGTACTCACCGGCAAGATCAACGCAGGAAATGACATCAAGATCTTTTTAGACGGTTCTGCCCTTAAGCAGTCTTCCTACGAGAACGCTTTAGTGGAGCTGGAAAAGGTCTTTTCCCAAAAGAAATTCACAGGCGATTACTACGTGGTGATCCTGAAGGATAAGGACGCAGATCCGGCCAGAGACAGGCTCTATTCAGACAGTTTCACCCTGTAACTTAGTGCTTTCTAAAAACCGATGGGGGATGGCTTTAAATGAACAGTAATCTTTCGATTGAAGAGATCGTTTTGATAAACAACCTGCTATATGCAGAGAATCTTGGCGGACCAAAGGGGACGTTCCTCTCTCCCGGCCAGGAAATGAAGACAATAGGCGATTATGTGAAGGGAGTTCTCAGAAACTCCGATCTTATCGAGGATGATAAGGAATACAGCACGGGAATCACCGGCTCCGAGTACAAGGAAATTCTCTCTGCTGTAGGCAGGAACCAGCACCTGAAGGACATGATAATCATGCAGGTTCACATAGAGAGCTCAGATGCCGGCGGCGGAAGAAGCGCTCTTCTCTACGATCCCGCCTATAATGAGGCGATCGTGGGCTTTAAAGGAACTGAGGGTGATGCGGAGTGGATAGACAATCTCTCCGGCCTGTGCAGAGTGCCAACAGCCTATCAGCAGAGCGCCCTTGACTGGTACAGGTCCCTGGATCTTTCAGGATACGATATCATCACTGTTACGGGACACTCAAAGGGCGGAAACAAGTCCAAATACATAACGCTGATGGACGAGAGCGTTGATAACTGCTTCGCCATGGACGGACAGGGCTTTAACGATGAATTTATCAAAAAATATGCTTCGAACATCAGGGAATATGAGGATAAGATCTTAAACATCAATGCAGAGAGCGATTTTGTTAATATTCTTCTAAATGACGTGGGTAAAAAGACCTATTACCTTGGCACGAATTTCGGAAGGCTTGGTTTTGTCGAGAATCACTGCTCTAACGCCCTTCTTTTCTTTGACGATCAGGGAGAGGCTTCAGTCTGGAAGGCTCCTAAGCAGGATAAAAAGATGGTTGATCTTGACCACATGCTGAACAGCTTCGTAAGGTCATACCCCGCTGCCAAGAAAGAGATGCTCTACAACGCCCTTGGAAACATCATAGTTTGCGCCAAAAACGGCGACTCAGAGGGAATCATAAGCTCTTTTACCGGTGAGACCTACAGCGATAATACCGCAGACCTTATGGCTTTTGTCCTGAGATACAAGGAAGAAAAGCCGGAAATGATGACATCTCTAAGGGAAATCCTAAGCCAGAACGGCTTTGATACTGAGATGCTGGGCATAATGGACTTTGTCACCAATCACGAGCTCTTAATGGAGTTTATCGGTGCCAGCCCCAACTCTATCATCAACCTGCTACGCCTTAATAACGCACCAAAAGAGCTGGTATCTTTCCTTCAAAACCACAGAGGGCTCTTTGATTTCCTGATCCTTGTAGCCAGCAAGATGAGAGACATCGATCCCACTAGGTACAGGGGCGATGACATGACTCCGGATACAGCAGGGGGCTGGTTTAGCAGCTTTGCAAGAAAGACAAGCACGAAGAAAAAGGCTCTTGTTTTCGCTTTCATTTTTCTTCTTATTTTGCTTTTTATTCTCTTATTCGTGGTACATTAATTGTGCTATAATTTTTTTATGAAACTATTTTTTAAAGCAGATAAGTACATAACAAGGGTGGAAAGCCCAAGAGTTAACAGAGCCAGAACACGCAAATCACAGGTTCTTTTATACATCGATAAGTATTTTGACATGTACAACCACGAATACCTTGGAAGTGTCTATACGGCCTGCAAGGAATATATTGAGGAGATGATGGACGAGGAGGAGAGTTCGTCTTCAAACATAAGTCCCGAAGTCCAGGCCTGCACCACCATCATCAAGGGCCTTCAGGATTTTATCGGACAGGGTAAGCACGAAGAGCTACGATACATGAAGCTTCTGGCAGCCAAGGAAGCCTTCAAATTCTACTGTGCCATGATATCCAAGATGACAGAATTTGAGATCATCGACAGGAAACAGGCCAAGAGAAGGATTACCAAATTTTATAACGAATGCGGTCTTGAGTGACTAAAAAGGGAAGGCTTTCGCCTTCCCTTTAATTATACCTTTTTGCATATTCCGATCAGTTGAGCACTACACTTCCCCATGTATCTGCAGGTACGAGTCCGATATAGGTCTTTCCTCTGTTGATGGAGATCTCCTGTCCGGCTGAGTTGTAGTAGTGTGTCATTCCTGTCTCGCTTCCCTTGGACCATGTGATAGGAATAGCTTTACCGTTTGTGATGTAGTATCCGCTTCCCGATCCGATCACGTTGTAGGTAAGATATCCGTTCTTATCAAGCTGGTTAAAAGAGACATTCTGCAGGATTACATTCTTGAAAGTCATTACCTGACCGTCTTCCGCATCAGCATGAATTGATCCGTACTCGTAGTAGTCGTATGTTCTTGTTCCGGCATTAAATGCAAGTCTGCTCTTATTGTGCGGGAATACGTTTCCGAGCTCAACGTTGTTAGCAACAAGCTCGCTTGCAAGATCGGTATCAGCTCCGTTAAATACGAAGTGTGTTCCTCTCTCAAGCCCCATAGTATAGGTGGTTGGAATTCCTGCCTTGGCAAATCTGCCAAGCATCTCCTGTCCGAATACGTACTCTGTAAACTCTGTTGGCTTACCGTTCTTTATTCTTGAAAATCCGCCGCTGATATGAGCTGCGTATGGCTGAGCCAGATACGTGTTGATATAAAACGGGCCGCCGTCATGGATAAGAACAGCATTGTACTCATCTGCAATCATAACATTTGTTGTTCTTGTACTGCGTATGCTTCCTGTCCTCTGAAGGTTTGTCCAATCCTTATACAGACACATGAGTCTGGTAATTCTTCCATTTGCTGTGCTGTTCATCATCTCATAGACAACATCAGCCTCAGCAGTACCATAATGCGCAAGGGCTTTCTTTTCATTGTCTACCATGATTGCTACAGGTCTCTGTCCGGCAATTCCATCGGAAATTTCAAGTCCCGTAAGCTCGTTAGTTGCAGCATAAACCGTTGTAGGTAGCATAAATGTGAGCACTGCACATAATACCAAAGCAAAAACTGTTTTTAAACGCATAAAATGGGCCTCCTTTAAAATTCGGGGTGAGTAATATCCATTATATCATACAATTACACTCTTTATACAGTTAACCGCTCGGTTTCTTCCTGTTTTTTCCATACATTGAGGCTTCTTGCACCTCTCTTTTCCCCTATAACAATAACCACAGCTGTAGCTACAATGGTCACAATCAGCAAAAATGCTGAGCCCTCAACACCAAAGGTCGGGTCATAGAAGAAGGTGATCTGTCCAACAGACGCCTCGAGCTTCGCAATGGAAAAAGAGCTGACGATTCCGCTGTTGGGAAGTCCGAAAATAATATTCTGAGTATAATTCCAGCCTGCATGCGCCATCATAGGAAGCCAGATGCTGTCAAAGTAATATACGAAACATGAATAAAATACTGCAATTACAACAAGGTGAATGATTGGAATTGCCGATACTCCGGGGTTTAAAAGATGCAGCGCCATGAAAATAACTGCATTACCGATTATAGCCACCCAGGGAGACTTATAACCTCTTCTTAACCTCTGATACAGGAAATTTCTGCACAAAAGCTCCTCAGAGGATGACTGGATAAACACAACAACAAACATGGCTATTAGTCTGATGATCGGGAATCCGTTATATGAAAGATGAATGTCGCTATGAAGTGCTGCAAGCAAAATACCCAGCGCATTCTCACCAAATCCGATCAAAAGGCCAATAAGGAGCATCTTAAGAGTATTTCCCTTTGCCTCGGGCGTAATAGCTCTGAGAATAGGCCTGTTCAGCTTTGTTACAGCACAGTACAGGGCAAATATCAGCCACTGGAATATTGTTGATGCGTACATGATAAACAAAGACCAGAAGCCGTCATCATTAACTGTTGGGAACAAGCGTTTAATGAAATACTCAAAAGGCGCCGCAATAACCGACGAAACAACCATCAAAAAGAGAAACAACAGGGTAATAACAAAAAAGTTGTCGTGCCAGGTAAAACCCTCGTTGTGAATTCTCTTAAGGAATGACTTTTTCTCTACTGCATTTTCTTTGCTCATAAGTTACCCCCCTTATCTTTTATAACCAATATCCGCAGCTCTTGCGTTAAGAAGAGCCTCAATATCATCGCGAGTATAGGTCTTAACACCACATTCACTAAACTTCTGCTTAACGGGATTTGAATCCTCGTAATCTGCATCAGTAGTAACATCTTCATAATTGTCACTTATCATGAAATACTCATAGTAATGAGTTCTCTGCTCATAATCAGCCTCAAAGTAATAATCTCTGATTCCGATGTGATCGACATCAAGGCCGTCAACAGGAAGTACCTGATAATCAGTCTTATCATAGAGATAATAATCACCATAAAGAGTTAGTGTCTCCTCACATCCGTAAAAGAACTTGTAGTCCCCCTTAGCATCCACATATGCATAATCCATGACATGGACAGCAGCTCCGCCCGAGCCGCCGGATGAGATTTTTCCGTCAGCTTCAACCTGCACTTCACTTCTTGACCAAGCGTCCTGATCAAAGCAGATAACGAGCTCTCCGTTAATCTCCTTGATGATCATGTAAAGCGTAAATTCCGGATCAAATGAAGTCTCTGTTAAAAGCTCAGGGACTCCGTCACTTCCGCAGTCAATCATGGTATATATTGTGTCAGAAGACTTTTTATTTTCGGTAGATTTTTCAATGGCACTGATTATCTCGTCCATCGTGTAAGAATTGCCTTTTTCCAGGCAGACAGATGTCTCAAGAATTGCTGTTCTGTCCCCTGCCCCCGTGTACTTGGCCTTGGCATTTCCTGCCTTAAAGTCATCATAGAGAGATGACCCTGATTCTACCTGCCGGCTCTGTGCATCGCTCTGTGATTCTTCCTCTACTTCAGGTGCTGCTTCGCTTTGTGCGTTCTCAGATTGCTCCGATCCGCTTTCCGATACCTGCTCGAATAAAGAGCTGTTTGCCTGCTCATTATCCGCACTCTTTCCGCAACCTGCTAAAATAGCTGTCATCAGCATTCCTGCCAAAACAGCTGTTACGATTCTTTTTTTCATATTCCTTTTCTCCTCCTGTACCGACTTAATTGTCAGACAATTTCAATAATAAAAAACTCTCCGGAAATAATCAACTTCTGGAGAGTTTTTTAATAGTTATTTAATATTGTCAGATTATTTGCCAAACAGGCTTGTTACGGTATTCATAATGGCTTTATTCTTCAGGATCTCATCAAGAATGCCACTAAGCTGTGACTTCTCACCCTTTAAAAGAGCCATTGCAGCCTTCTTGGTATCGGCATCTGCAGCTCTGTAAAGCTCAAGGAGCTTTTTCTCTGTAGCTGTAACCTTTACGGATGAACCTGTTGTGCTCTTCTTAGCTGTTGTAGCAGGTTTCTTGGCAGCTGTAGTCTTCTTGGCTGTTGTAGCAGATTTCTTAGCGGTTGTAGTCTTTTTGGCGGTTGTCTTTTTTGCTGTGGCCATGCTTCCCTCCTCCTTGTGATATGAACGAAATTATCATATATCCATAATATCCCAATTAAGGCCTCTCAACAATTCCCTATGGGCGTAAAAAATCCCCCACTGCTTAGCAAGCAATGAGGGGTTCTTTCCTCGTCAAATATCAAGTACTATAGTTACCGGTCCGTCGTTTATCGATTCCACCTTCATATCTGCTCCGAATTCACCGGTTTGAACCTCAAATCCCCGGCCCCTGCACTCAGAAACAACAAGTTCATAAAGCGGCTTTGAAATCTCAGGTCTTGCAGCATCCGTAAACCCGGGTCTTCTGGAACTGCAATCTGCATAAAGTGTAAACTGACTGACTATGAGCAGTTCTGCACCGGCATCTTTCGGAGAAATGTTCATCTTCCCATTTTCATCCTCAAATATCCTGAGTCCACAGATTTTGTCTGCAATCTTCTTAGCCTGTTCCGGTGTATCAGTTGTTTTGACCCCCAAAAGAACCAGAAACCCTTTATCGATCTCAGATTTCTTTTGCCCATCAATTGTTACTGATGCAG
>JAGBMP010000166.1 GCA_017634825.1 Butyrivibrio sp. | reverse complement strand
CATTTTGTCACGACAAAATGAGTCAAACTGAAACGTCCCCACTGACTCACTTGGCTTTATTTTCTACTTCAGCACTACAAAACTCTGTGGCTGCATATGCAGCGAAGCATCCTTAATCTCAGTTTCTCCGATCTCGAATACCTTTGTTGTATTCTTTGGAAGCGTGGCTGAGGTTTTTTTGTCTGAAGGATTGATCGCTACTATCAGATTTCCTCTCTTATATACAAACGGGAATTCATCAGCTTCCGCATAAATGATCTCAAACTGTGAATCTGCCTGAAGATCTTTATACTCGTGGCGGAGCTTTGTAAGAGCCTTCACTGTGTTTAGGAGCGAAGAAGGGTCTTTTTCCTGAGAAGCAACAGTAGGAGCATCATCTGATGGGTCAACCGGGAGGTAGAGCTTATCTGCAGGAGCAGAAGAAAAGCCTTTATTTGCGCCCTCATCCCACTGCATCGGAGTTCTGGTGCCGGTCCTTGTATAGCCGCCCTCCTTGGTGGGGATATCAAGGTATCTCATGCCAATCTCATCGCCGTAGTAGATAAAGGGAACACCGGGAAGAGTCAGGAACATCGCATAGGCAAGCTTGAGCTCGTCCATGCCAAGAGTCCTGCGCGGTCTTGGAGTGTCATGGTTGCAGGTGATAAAGCTGATATAGCCGTCCTTTCTCGTGGCATCGTACTTGGGCAGATAGTCGTTTAAGAACCTCATTATATCGCCGTGGCCGTCCTTTTTAAGGAAGCTCTTGTCGCCGCCGGCTGTCTCATAATCCCTTAGGAGGGTATTGTAGCCGTTTCCGCGGTGATCAAGATAAAAGTCAGCGTGGAATCCGTATTTAAGGGCCTGGGCAGGATTGCTCCACTCGGAGATGATGGCTGCCTCGGGGTATTCCTTGTCCAGCATTTCTCTGATATTCTTCCAAATGGCGCCGGTAGCTGACTTGTTCTCATCATCGTCTTTTACCAGAGAATCTGCCATGTCAACTCTGAAACCATCACATCCCTTATCAAGCCAGAAGCGCATAACGTCCTTCATGGCCTCTCTTGTGGCGATACATGCCGGATCATCGGGAGCCTTCTGCCAGCTTTCGGTTCTTTTAGCAAAGCCGTAGTTAAGGGCAGGCTGGCACTTAAAGAAGTTCAGCATATAGCAGCCGTTCCTGTCTGCCTCTCCTCCGATGTAGGGGTGGCCCGGTACTCCTGTGAGCCAGCCGTCTGTCCATATATATCGGTCTGAGTATTCGTTCTTTTCAGCCTTTTTGCTCTCTAAAAACCATTCATGCTCCTCGGAGGTGTGTCCCGGAACAAGGTCCAGCAGCACATGGATGCCCTTTTCGTGGGCTGAACTAAAGAGCCTGTAGAGGTCTTCATTGGTTCCGTATCTGGCGGCAACTTTTTTGTAATCCCTGACATCATATCCTGCGTCCTTAAAAGGAGAATCATAGCAGGGATTGATCCACAGGGCATTACAGCCAAGGCTCTTTACATAGTCGAGCTTTTCTATTATTCCCTGAAAGTCCCCGATACCATCCCCGTTTGTATCCTTGAAGGATTGTGGATATATTTCATAAAATACTGCGTCTTTTAACCAGTTTGGCATAATATCCTCCTATCTGAAGCAAAAGGTTACTAAAAAAACAATAACATAAATGGAACCCATCGTGAACCGATTCTAAACGAAAAATTAACAAAAACGAGGTAAGAAGAAAATCTGCTTGAATTTCTGAGTGAAAAAGTGTATGTTATATGTGTCTGTACAACTGGCGGATAAGTGGGTAACCACATGGGAGTACAGATAATAATTTTGAACAGTCGACCGCCTGGGCAACCGCTTTTAGTGGTATGCTCAGGCGGTTCAATTTTTTTGGAGGAAACAGCATGACAGATCTTAAAAAAGAACTTGGCAGCACCACCTATCCCGGCAGGGGCATCATCCTTGGCACATCTGAGGATGGCAAGTACGCAGTTTGCGCATACTTCATCATGGGAAGAAGCGAGAACTCAAGAAACAGAGTATTTGTAGAGGATGGAGACGGAATCCGCACCCAGGCTTTCGATGAGTCCAAGATGGAGGATCCAAGCCTTATCATCTATGCACCTGTTCGTGTTCGCGGAACATCCACCATCGTTACAAACGGTGATCAGACAGATACAATTTATGAGCTTATGCAGGCAGGACAGAGCTTTGAGGAGTCACTCAGAACAAGAGAGTTCGAGCCTGATGCTCCTAACTACACACCAAGAATTTCAGGCATCATGAACGTAAAGGGCGGAAAATATGACTTTGCTCTCTCAATCCTTAAGAGCAACCACGGCGATCCTTCATCATGTCAGAGATTTACCTACACATACGAGAATCCCAAGGCCGGAGAGGGATACTTCATCCACACCTACCAGGGCGACGGAAATCCCCTTCCAAGCTTTGAGGGAGAGCCTACACAGGTGAATATCTCAGGTGACATCAACAAGTTCACAGATGATGTTTGGTCAGCACTTAACGCAGATAACAAGGTATCTCTTTTCACAAGATATATCGATATCGCAACTGGAGCAAAAGAGACAAGGATCTACAACAAGAACTTCAAGAAGGAGGAGAAATAAGATGAACGAGATTCAGTTAAAATACGGATGTAACCCTAACCAGAAGCCTTCACGCGTATATATGGAGAACGGTGCAGACCTTCCTATCGAGGTGCTTAACGGCCGTCCCGGATACATCAACCTCCTTGATGCATTAAACGGCTGGCAGCTGGTTTCTGAGCTTAAAAAGGCAACAGGACTTCCTGCAGCAACATCTTTCAAGCATGTATCACCTGCCGGCGCAGCAGTAGGAACACCTCTTACAGATATTGAGAAGAAGATCTACTGGGTAGAGGATCTTGGAGAGCTCAGCCCTCTTGCAAATGCTTACGCCAGAGCCCGTGGCGCAGACAGAATGTCATCCTTTGGTGATTTCATCTCTCTTTCAGATGAGTGTGATGCTGATACAGCCCGTCTTGTTAAAAGAGAAGTTTCCGACGGTATCATTGCTCCCGGCTATACAGATGAGGCTCTTGAGATCTTAAAGGCTAAGAAGGGCGGAAACTACGCAGTTATCAAGGTTGACCCAAGTTATGTTCCCGAGGATATTGAGAAGAAGCAGGTCTTCGGTATCACCTTCGAGCAGGGTCACAACTTCATTGAGATAGACAACAAGATGTTTGAGAACATCGTTACAGATAACAAGGACCTTCCTGAGGCAGCACTCATCGACCTCAAGATCGCTCTTATCACCCTTAAGTACACACAGTCAAACTCTGTTTGCTATGTAAAGGGCGGAGCTGCCATCGGTATCGGAGCAGGACAGCAGTCCAGAATCCACTGCACAAGACTTGCAGGAAACAAGGCAGATAACTGGTTCCTTCGTCAGGCACCTCAGGTTCTGAATCTTCCTTTCCTTGATTCCATCAAGCGCCCCGACAGGGACAATGCCATCGACCTCTATATCGGTGAGGACTACATGGACGTTCTTGCAGACGGCAAGTGGCAGAACATCTTCAAGGAGCAGCCACCTGTATTCACAGCTGAGGAAAAGAGAGCTTGGCTTGATAAGAACACAGATGTTGCTCTTGGTTCAGATGCGTTCTTCCCATTTGGCGATAACATCGAGAGAGCATTCAGAAGCGGTGTTAAGTATGTTGCTCAGCCAGGCGGATCAGTAAGAGATGACAACGTAATTGAAGCTGCTAACAGCCACGACATGGTTATGGCATTTACAGGTCTTAGACTGTTCCATCATTAATAATTTCTGCTTATTCATTTGGTAAAAGATATAACAAAGCCCCCGGAGTTTATTGTAAGCTCCGGGGGCTGTTATTTTTCTATATTGTTTAGATGAGGCTCTGGTCGTAGATGGCTCTTTGACCGCCTACGTATTTGGGCCTGTGGCGTGCGCATATTATAGGTGCTTCACCGATCTTGCGAAGTGATATTCTCATGGGAACTGCAACTGCGTGCATGTGCATTCCTATCATGGTTCCGCCTATGTCTATTCCTGCATCGGCTCTGCCACCGATATCTTCTACAAGTACGGGATCATCAAATCTCTCATAGCATACGGTCCCGAAGGCTCCGCCTGCGTGATTGGGCTGTGGTATTGCATTTACCTGCTCAAATCCGTATTTGTCCATACAGGCTCTTTCGACAACAAGGGCTCTGTTTAAATGCTCACAGCACTGAGCTGCTGCAAATATGCCTCTCTCTTTGAGAACCGGGATGATACCGTCAAATACTGCATTTGCGGAATCGAGGTTTGTGGCTGTGCCGATCTGATCTCCGAGGATCTCGCTGGAGGAACAGCCGATCACGAAAATGGAACCCTCCCGTAGCCTGGCACTCTCCAAAATCTCTGTTATTGCCTGCCTTGCCTGGGCCTTTACTTCTGAATAATTCATTTATATCGCCTGCCTTTGATCATGTTCTATAGTTAAGCAAGTTCCATCTTCTTAAAGATCTTAAGAAGACCTGCCTTGTAGCACAGAAGAAGTGAACCGATAACGCCGATGAGGGCCTGAGCGATCTCGTAAGGAAGCTTCATCATAGCGTATTCAAATGTGCTGTAGACAAAGGTCTTGCCTAGCGTATATCCAACTACCATTATAACAGCACCCACAAGAGTGGCAACAAGGGATTTGGTAAAAGACTCTTTTCCCTTATGAAGCATATAGGAAATGGTAGCTGCCTGAAGTCCGTGTACAACCAGTGAAACAAACATCGGAAGCGGATAGAAGATCATATCCCCAAGAAACGATCCAACGCCGCCGACAATGAAAGCTGCCAGAGGATCAAGAAGGATGGATGCTGTGCATATGATAAGATCGCACAGATACAGATGCCCTCCCGGAACTGCGAT
>JAGBMP010000165.1 GCA_017634825.1 Butyrivibrio sp. | reverse complement strand
TCACCTGTTCTTGGTATCGGTGATCCAAGGACTGACAAGAGAATTGACTTTGTCGGAGGCATAAGAGGGCTTTCTGAGCTTGAAAGAAGAGCAAACGATGACATGCGCCTGGCATTTTCCATGTACCCAACATCAATTGCAGAACTTTTTGACGTTGCGGATGCAGGAAAGCTTATGCCACCTAAGTCTACGTGGTTTGAACCAAAACTTTTAAGTGGGTTATTTATACATGAAATTAATGGTATGATTTAATTACAAATCCATAAGGGAGGCAGTATCGTGAATAATAAACTTTACAAAATGATGAATTGGCCCGAGATAGAAGAGATTATTTACTCCGATGGTGACAACCCACACAGAATTTTAGGCGCTCACAAGGTGGGTAACAGCTATCTTATCCAGGCCTTTTACCCGGACGCTCAGTCCATAAAGGTATATGTTGAGAACAGCAAAAAGAGCTATGAGATGGAGCTTGCTGATGAGGCGGGATTTTATGCCATCATAGTTCCCTACGTTGATAAGCTCAAATACTATTTCATAATTACGGATGCGGAAGGAAATGAGACCAAGTTATTTGATCCCTATGCCTTCGAACCTCTTATGGACAGAGAGGATTTCATCAAGCTTGGAAGTGGAATTCATTACCGCATCTATGAGAAGCTCGGTGCACATCCCATGACCAGAAACGGCATCAGTGGTACCAACTTTGCTGTTTGGGCTCCCACGGCTGCCAGAGTCAGTGTTATCGGAGACTTCAACAACTGGGACGGAAGAGTATGCCAGATGCACAGGCTTGACCCCATCGGCGTATTTGAGATATTCGTTCCCGGAGCTTTGGAGAATGACGGCTACCAGTTTGAGATCAAGACAAGGAGCGGTCTTATCTTAAAGCGCCCTGACCCTTATGCAATAAAATCGAGAGGAGAGAACGGAATCATATCCGTCATCACACCTCTTAAATCAATAAAGTGGACAGATGATAAGTGGATGAAGGAGAGAGCGAAGTTTAATGTCTCCGAGAGTCCTCTTTCAATCGCTGAGATCTGCCTTGAGTCTTTTGCCGGAAGACACGAGGGCAAGAGCACCATGGAAGAGATCACTGCAGATATCCTTGAGTTTGTGAAAAACCATGGCTTTAACGCCATCGAGCTCATGCCTGTAATGAAGCATGTTCCGGGACATTTCTATCATATTCTGGATTTCTTTTCTCTGGACGATGCATACGGTGATACCAGCGATTTCATGAAGTTTGTTGATGCCTGCCACGAGGCAGGAATAAGGGTACTCCTTGACTGGGTTCCTACATTCTTCCCTAAGGCTTCATGCGGACTTAGCGATTTTGACGGAAGAACTCTTTATGAGTATGCAGATCCGAGGATCGGTGTTCACCCAAGGTCCGGCGATATGATATTCGATTACGGACGCAAGGAGGTTACTAACTTCCTTATTTCCAATGCTCTTTACTGGATTGAGAACTTCCACATCGATGGTATCAGGACTTCTGATATTTCGAGGATTCTATACCTTGACTATGACAGAAAGCCCGGTGAGTGGCTTCCTAACATCTATGGCGGTAATGAGAACCTTGAGGCGCTGGAGTTCCTTAAGCAGCTCACAACAGTGATCCACAAGGACAATCCGGGAACTATTCTTATAACAAAAGAGACAGCTTGCTGGCCTCATGTTACAGATTCCGTAGAAAACGGCGGACTTGGCTTTGACTATAAGTGGAACAACGGATGGTCGAGAGACTTCCTTTCATACATGCAAAATGACCCGCTCTTTAGGGCAGGTCATCACGATGAGCTGACCTTCAGTCTTATCTACAGCTACACAGAGAGATTTATCCTTGCCTTTACTCATGAGGATATGGAGAAGGGGCTTGAGGGACTTTACTACCTGATGCCCGGTGATTCAGCTCAGAAGATGGCCAATCTCAGACTGGCTCTTAGCTATATGATGGTTCATCCCGGAAGAAAGCACGTTTATATGGAGCCAGATGCGCTGACTGTTGATCAGGCTGTATTTGTTGAGAATATGGTCAAGAAGCTCAACGATCTCTATTTCAACAAGCCGGCCCTCCATACGCTTGATGACAACGATGGTGGCTTCGAATGGATAAACGTTCTTGCAGCTGACGAGTGCATGCTTGCTTTTGTCAGAAAGACAGAGAATGACGAAGAAATGCAGGTAGTTGTTGCCAACATGGCCGGCATTGAGAGGAGCTTTGAGATCGGAGTTCCTGCCGATGGAAGATACACCGAGGTATTCAACTCAGATGATGCTAGCTATGGCGGAACCGGAATCCTTAATACCGGACGCAAGGAAGCAAGAAGAAAAGAGATTGACGGACGCCTTTACTCTATTTCCTTATCCCTGGCTCCCGCATCCCTTTCAATCTTCTCATACACTCCTTACACAGAGCAGGAGAAGAAGATCCGTGCCATCAAGGAAGAGGAAGAGATAAAGAAGGAGAAGGAGAAAGAGGAGAGGATTGCAGCTCTTAAGCAGAAGCAGAGCGAGGAAGAAGAAAGACTCCTTCAGGAACTCAAGATCAAATATGAGAAAGAGCTACTTGAGCAGGAGAAGGCTATCGAGGAGAAATATGAGAAGATTGAGGAAGAGAGAATCTTCTCCATCGTCTCCGAGGAAGCCATTAAGAGTGTAAGCACCAAGGCTCCGGCTAAAAAGACCCCTGCCGGGAAAGCGCCCGCCAAGAAGACTGCTGCAGCCAAGAAAGCAGATAAACCCGCTACTTCCAGCGCTAGAAGACCAGACAAGCCCAAGACTTCCAGTGCAAGAAGACCTGCTCCCAAAAAGAAATAAGAAAGATTAATTCTTGAAAACTACCAAAGGGCACATTATAATGAGTGATGTGCCCTTTGGTGAACCATGCTGGAATAGCGCAGTCGGTAGCGCAACTGATTCGTAATCAGTAGGTCGAGGGTTCAAGTCCCTTTTCCAGCTCTTTAAGATGGCGAACTTCGCCATCTTTTTTATTGGAATATATGCTAATTGCGCATAATTGTGTTATAATAAAATGTCGTATTATTGATAAAACGCACAACCGATTTAAATATAGTGCAGAGAGGGTTATAAAATGAAAGAACTTCAAGATTATGTACGTACAATACCGGATTTCCCGGAGAAAGGCATCATGTTCAGGGATATCACATCTGTTCTTCAGGATGCAGATGGATTCAAGCTTGCAATCGATAAGATGCAGGAACTTGTAAGTGACCTCGACTTTGATGTTGTGCTCGGAGCTGAGTCCAGAGGATTCATCTTCAGTGCACCTATCGCTTACAACAGAGGTAAGGCTCTTGTTCCTGTTCGTAAGAAAGGTAAGCTTCCTTGCGAGACTGTAGAGGTAACCTATGACCTTGAGTACGGCTCAGCTACACTTGAGCTTCACAAGGATGCAATAAAGCCCGGACAGAAGGTTCTTCTTGTAGATGACCTTATGGCTACAGGCGGAACAATCGAAGCTATGATCAAGCTCGTTGAGATGCTTGGCGGAGAAGTGGCAGGTATTTTGGTACTTATGGAGCTCAAGGGACTTAAAGGTCGCGAGAGACTTTCTAAATACAGATTAGATGCAGCACTTAGCTACGAAGGGAAGTAAGCTTAATGGCGCAAAAGTTCGATGACGGAAAAATCGAAGCGACGCCTGAATTTCAGACCCCCGATAAACTCTATGAAGAATTGATAAAGAGAGTTCGAAGATATCATCCATCCGATGATATCACGCTTATCGAGAAGGCCTACAATCAGGCGCATGAAGCTCATGAGGGACAGCTGCGCAAGTCAGGTGAGCCATACATCATTCACCCGCTTTGCGTAGGCATCATCCTTGCTGATTTGGAGATGGACAAAGAGACCATAGCAGCAGGGCTTCTTCATGATGTCGTTGAAGATACTATTTGCACCAAGGAAGAGATAGAAGAGAGCTTTGGAAGTGATGTAGCACTTCTTGTTGACGGTGTTACCAAACTGACAGCTCTGCAGCTTACATCAGATACAGGAAACAAGACCCCTGAGCAGGCAGATATGCAGGCTCAGAACCTGCGTAAGATGTTCCTGGCGATGGCCAAGGATATCAGAGTCATTCTGATCAAGCTTGCCGACCGTCTGCACAACATGCGTACACTTGCGCACATGCCTCCGGAGAAGCAGCAGAGGATAGCCCAGGAAACTCTGGACATCTATTCACCTATAGCAGGAAGACTTGGTATCAGCAGGATTAAGGTAGAACTGGACGATCTGTCCCTGAAATACCTTAAGCCGGATGTTTACAGAGATCTTGCCGAGAAGGTTGCTGCAAGAAAGAGTGAGCGTGAGAAATACGTAGAGGATATCTGTGAGAAGGTCCGTCAGAGTATTTCCGAAGCAGGAATCAAGGGCGATGTAAACGGACGAGTTAAGCATTTCTTCAGTATCTACAAGAAGATGCGCAACCAGAACAAGACTCTTGATCAGATATACGATCTCTTCGCCATCAGAATTATCGTTGATACGGTAAAAGACTGTTACGCTGCCCTGGGTGTCATCCATGAGATGTACAAGCCCATTCCCGGCAGATTCAAAGATTACATAGCAATGCCCAAGCCCAATATGTACCAGTCACTTCACACGACTCTTATCGGGCCCACAGGACAGCCTTTTGAAATACAGATCAGAACCCGTGACATGCACAGGGCTGCTGAATACGGTATCGCTGCCCACTGGAAGTACAAAGAGGCTTCCGATGGCAAGAAGACTGAAAACGGTGAGGAAGAGAAGCTCATCTGGCTTCGCCAGATCCTTGAATGGCAACAGGATCTCTCTGACAACCAGGAGTTCATGAGCCTTTTAAAGAGCGACCTCAACCTGTTCTCAGAGGATGTTTACTGCTTCACGCCTACAGGTGAAGTTAAGAACCTTCCTGCCGGATCCACACCTATTGATTTTGCCTACAGCATCCACAGCGCAGTAGGAAACAAGATGATCGGTGCCAAGGTTAACGGCAAACTTGTTCCCATTGACTACAAGATCCAGAACGGTGACAGAATTGAGGTTGTGACCAGCCAGAATTCCAAGGGACCAAGCCGTGACTGGCTCTCAATTGCCAAGTCCACATCCACCAAGAACAAGATCAATCAGTGGTTCAGGCACGAGCTCAAGGAAGAGAACATCAGTAAAGGTAAGGAACTCCTTATTGAGTACTGTAAAAGTAAAGGCCTTGATTACTTTAGCATTGCCAAGCCTGAATTTCAGGCAATGGTCACAAGAAAATACGGTTTCCATGAGTGGGACGCTGTGCTTGCTGCAGTAGGTCACGGCGGACTTAAGGAAGGCCAGATCATAAACAAGATACTTGAGCTCTCAGAATCTGAGCACAAGCGCAACATAACCGATGAAGAAGTGCTTGCAGCTGTTGCTGAGTCCAATGTAACACCTCAGGTATCAGGAACCGATAACGCCATCATCGTAAAGGGTGTTCACGATGTGGCAGTCAGATTCTCCAAGTGCTGTAACCCTGTTCCGGGTGATGATATCTGCGGATTTGTCACAAGAGGAAGAGGTGTATCCATCCACAGAAGAGACTGCGTCAATGTTATCAAGATGCAGGAAGAAGACAGAACAAGACTCATAGAAGCCAAGTGGCAGGCAGAAAGCGCTGAGGGTGGCGGCAAATATGCAGCAACCATCAAGATATTTGCCAACAACAGAAGCGGTCTTCTTGCGGATGTATCAAGAGCTCTCACAGAGAAGGACATTGATATTATTTCCATGAACACCAGAACCAGCAAGCAGGGCCTGGCAACCATGGAGACTTCTTTCCAGGTTTCATCCAGAGACCAGCTGCGTGAGATCGTTGATAAGATCAGACAGATCGACAGCGTAATTGACATTGAAAGGACAACGGGCTGATGGCAGATAAGAAAACCTCAGTTGGAATGTTTACCCTCGGAATGGTGGGAACAAACTGTTACTTTGTCTTTGATGAGAACAGTACAGATGATAATGGAAAAAGACATTGCATCTTCTTTGATCCTGCCGATAAGGGCGCTAAGATTTTCGAAGCCCTATCTGAGAATGACCTTGTTGTTGATCTGATTCTTTTAACCCATGGACACTTTGATCATATCGGTGGAGCAGAGGAACTAAGAAAACTCACCGGTGCAAAAATCGGCTGCTATACCAAAGAGCAGGCCATGTGCAAAGATATGTACCTCAATCTGTCCAATGACTACGGCCTCAGATTTTCTGTAACT
The DNA here is from genome assembly GCA_017634825.1 of Butyrivibrio sp. Classification (GTDB taxonomy): domain Bacteria; phylum Bacillota; class Clostridia; order Lachnospirales; family Lachnospiraceae; genus Butyrivibrio. The sequence continues at coordinate 22,477 of JAGBMP010000165.1, read as the reverse complement.
CCGGACATTTTGTACGAAGATAACGCAGAGATAGAGGCTGCAGGACTTAAGTGCAAACTTATTGCAACTCCGGGACATACCTCCGGAGGATGCTGCTATTATTTTGAAGAAGATAATATTCTTATTGCAGGTGATACTTTGTTTGAGGAGTCTGTCGGAAGAACGGATTTTCCGACAAGTTCCACATCAGAGCTCATTCGCAGTATCAAGGAAAGACTTTTTATACTTCCGGAAGAGACAATTGTTTATCCCGGACATGGCGGAGTAACAACCATAGGGCATGAGAAGCTCTACAACCCATTTATTTTTTGAGATGCAAGGATGCAAATAATTTACATTAAAGAAGATAAATTTCAATATGATATACATTCACTCTACAAGGCCTTTTATCCTGAGCAGGATGTAAGGGTCATTGTAGGGCAGAGGGGATGTGTTCCCGATAAGGAAATGGATATTTCACCTGATGATGAGATATCCTTTATTGATGTAAACAGAGATAAAAATGAATTAAAGAGAACTATCTACAAGGACCTCTCTCAAAAGACCGGCAAGCTCCTTCCCTGGGGAGATCTTACAGGAATAAGGCCAACCAGGATTGCCATGAATCTCATAGACGAGGGGATGAGTGACGAAGAAATCCGCACCTACATGATGGAAACATATCTTGTAAGTGAGGAAAAGACTGATCTTGCCATTGATATCGCAAGAAGGGAAAAAAGGATACTCGAAGGCATAGACTATGAGAACGGCTATAGCCTTTATATAGGAATTCCTTTTTGTCCTACAACCTGCCTTTACTGTTCCTTTACTTCTTACCCGATCGGAGCATTTAAAGGAATTGTAGATGATTACATTTCCTGCCTGGAAAAAGAGATTGACTATGTGGCCGAGGCTTTCAAAGGAAAGACTCTTGATACCATCTATATCGGTGGTGGTACGCCGACAACTCTTTTGCCGGACCAGATAAGAAGACTCATAGGATACCTTCAGGATAAACTTGATCTGTCCCATGTAAAAGAGTTCACGGTGGAATCGGGAAGGCCTGATTCAATAACGAGGGATAAGCTTATCGCTATGAAGGAAATGGGAGTTACCAGAATTTCCGTTAATCCTCAGACTATGAGTGATGAGACGCTTAAGCTCATCGGAAGACAGCACACTGTCGCTCAGCTCATAGACTCTTTTAACATGGCAAGAGAAGAAGGGTTTGACAATATCAACATGGATATCATCTTAGGACTCCCCGGGGAGACCGACAGGGATGTTCAGCATACTATAGATGAGATAATCAAACTATCGCCCGATGACCTTACAGTTCATTCCCTTGCAATCAAGAGGGGATCGAGACTTGCTGAAGTCATGAGGGAAAAGGGCGTGGATTATTCCATGAAGAATACCGAAGAGATGATGGAGATAGCAAGAAGAGGAGCAGAAGCGCTTTCTCTTAAGCCCTATTATCTCTACAGGCAAAAGAATATCAGCGGCAATTTCGAAAATACCGGTTATGCAAAAGAGGGAAAAGCCGGCATCTACAACATCCTGATAAACGAGGAAGTACAGTCCATTGTTGCGCTCGGAGCAGGAACTGTCACAAAGAGAGTGTTCGGCGAAGGCGGACGAATAGAGAGGTGTGACAACGTCAAGGATGTTAAGTTATATATGGACAACATTGATGAAATGATCCGAAGGAAGAGGGAGCTTTTTGAAAAGAGTTAAGGGGATTATAAACTGCATAATATGTGTGTCGTTATCGGCATTTGTGATGGCAGGCTGCTCTTCATCGGAAGGAATCACTCTCTATGACAGCGACCAGTATCAGACAGTGTCAATTAACGAGGGCGTTGTTCCTGAGGCAGAGGAAACATCTGTGATAGAGGCAGAAGAAACTGAGGAGCCTTTGGAGGAAGAACAAGTGAGAGAGACAGATATTGAGAAGCTCTTTAGCCTTGGGGCAGGAGTTTTTTCCTGGGACCATCTTCCAAACATAAAAGATGTTCAGTGTATGCAGGACAACCACATTTCTGAGATATATCAGTATTTAAGACCTGAATACACTGACCGGGAGATGACTGATTTCCTGCAGGCCATGAATGATGTCGATATTGATGTCTATATTCTGGACGGAGAGCCGGAGTGGTCTTATGAAGCTGAGTATCCCGGAATGAGAAGAGTGCTGGAGAGAGTAAGAAACCTCAACAGTTCGGTTGAGCCGGATGCGAGGATCAAGGGTATTGTCTATGATGTCGAGCCCTATGTTCTTGATAAGTGGCACAATATACCGGATCAGCTTTTGGAAGAATATACCAACAATATCATCAGCATAAAGCAGGAATGCGAGGCTGATGAAGATTATCTTGACATTTGTATATGTATCCCGTACTCCTATGACAACATGGGGCATGACAGGGCTATGAGAAAGCTCCTTAAGGAGTCGGATCAGGTATTTGTCCTTAATTACCTAAAGGGTATGGAGATTGAGAACATTAAGAGAGAAGCAGCGCTTGCAAGGTACTACTCAAAGCGCATTGTCAATGTCTATGAGCTTCAGCCGGGACTTCTGTCACAGACCAACAATACCATCACTTATTACAAGGACGGTATTGAAGCAGTCACAGAAAATTATGCTGAGCTTATGAAGGCCTATCCTGACCACAACATAGCAATTGCATATCACACATTGGAATATCTTAGAGTGCTGAGTTTAAAAGAGTAAGCAAGGCCCGGAAAAGAAATTTTAATTCTTTTCCGGGTCTTTTTATATGAAATTTAATTGTTAAATGGATAAGATTTTAACTTTTTTTAATAGAATTCAAGCTACCTATTGACTATCATAAAAATGTAGAAGACTGTGCAGATCTATACTGAAAGGCAAAAAACTTATGCAGGCTATCACGGAAAAGAGGTACAAGTTAAAACAGTTTTTGGCAATACAGCACAGCTTTGACGGCAACAAGGATAATTTGCATGCCCATACAATAGCCATAAACTGCAGCATAAAGACTGAGACGGAAGATATCATCGACTATAAAAAGGTTGAGAAGATCATCCACTCGTGTATAGAGAAATACGAAAACAAATATCTCAATGACCTGGAAGAGTTTAAAGACAATGCAACCATCGAGAGACTCGGAGAAGTTTTGTGCTTTGAGATAGATGATGCAATTAAAGAGATAGGCTACGAAATGGATCGCTTTGAGATAGGCGAGACACCACTTCGTGTTTATGTTATTACAAACGAACTACGTGACTAATGAGTGTGAGGGAAAGCAAGATGAGAAACAAATTCTATCGTATTGTAGCGATTTTTATTGCAATGAATATGATGAGTGCTACGGTATTTGCCGCTGAGGATGCAGCACTAACGCAGGAAACGCCTGCTCAGCAGCCTGCTTCGCAGGATCAGGGCAGCACAGGAACTGATCAGCAAAGTGGCGATCAGACAAGTGCAGATCAGGGAAATGCCGGTACTGAACAGGGTAGTGTAGATCAGAGTGGCGCAGGTACTGACCAGGGCAGTTCAGGCCAGGGCGGCACTGAACAGAGCAGTTCAGGTCAGGGAAGTACTGACCAGAGCAGTTCGGATCAGGGTGCATCTCAGAGCACAGGTGAAGGAACAACACCTTCTGCATCGGGAGACTCCCAGAGTGGTTCAGAGACTCAGGGACAGAACACTGAGGGTACAAATTCCGATAACACAAATACTGAAAACACAGAGGAAGAGACCAGAAGGACTGCACAGAAACAGCAGGAGACTCAGACACAGCAACCTTCTTCAGACTCATCTTCAGAACCTGCATCATCCGGCTCATCAGGAGAGTCGGGAATGTGGTCAAATGCAGCTGAGATCACTGATGTAATGGGACTTAAGGTCTCAAATCAGGGCGAGAACGTTGTAATATCCTACAAGACAAAGCACTCTAATCCTTGGGAATATACATATCAGGGAAATCCCATCACAATCACTTATCCTGACGGTACTACAAGGACAATAACTTTTGACTGGGACGGAAACGGAATTCACGGTGACGGATGGACCAATATTGACGGCGCTACTGTAACAAAGTCGTCAGACCAGAATGATACAGAGATAGCAACTATAACAATTCCTGCTTCTTACTTTAACTCCATGGACTTCACACTCTCCAGCGGAGAATATAAGGCAGAGATTGACGGAACTCCGATTGCGCAGGACAACAGCGCAGCTGTATATACAGGCATCAACATGGACGGTACTTTCAATGACTGGAATGCTGTTCAGAAATCAACACTCAATGAACCAAACGGTGATCACTGTGTAGAAGAAGTTGCATGGGTGATCGAGAGCGACTATGTATATATTTACTTAAAGGACGACGGATCAAACTCAGCAACCTGGGCAGGTCCTAATCATAACGGAAAATATGCCATAACAACTGACCTTGGAAGAACACTGGTATTCCAGCTTACAGAAGACGGTGCAGTAGTCGGTGCAAAGGGAGCTTTTGCTACACATGTCGGAAGTCAGTGGGAGATCGCCATTCCTACAAGCTCACTTCCAAACAATAACGGTGGACTAAGTTTTGGCCTTTATCTCTCAGATACAACACTGGACGGATACGGAGATACTCTTTCGCACGAATCAACCACAGATATCAAATACGACGGACTCTACGGCGATTGGGACAACTATCCTCACAAGGAGATACAGTATGCAACTGCCGGAACTCATGAGAATGTTCCTGACGGAGAAGCAGCAATTTACGTAGACAACAATGTTTACGGACACTGTGAGACAAGAATGCAGGCACATCTTAATGAAAAAGGCGGAGAATATACACAGGGCGTTTCGATCATCGTAAACAACGACTGGAGTCATGCGCTTCAGATGAGACTTGCAACTGTTGATTCAGCAGGAAACATCAACTGGAATCCGGCAAAACAGAACCTGGAAAACGGATCCTATGAGTACTACATCTTCGATGTGGGCTGCTGGGGTTCATCATCTAACATAAACAATCTTGTTGAAGCAGATGTCTGCTACGGAAAAGCGACAGTAACCCTTACAGAGGGAAGACATGACATGGAGTGGTACGTTGACTCCAATAAGCTTGCAGCAAGATACGGAATCCTGGAAACCGACATGAAGACAGTATCTTCTCAGTACATAAGGATCGGTCCCGAGGTAGTTACCAGCGCAGGAACATCCACAGGACCTTGGGCAGGAGCAGGTATGTGTGTTCTCACAGCTCTTGTACCGTTTGTTATAAAAAAGAAATTTGTCTTTTGAAATAATTAAAAATAATTGATATAGCGAATATTAAATATCTATAAAATGCACAAAACCACTTAAAGTAAAGCCTCCCCGGTGTTAAAATTTATAACGAGGGAGGCTTTTTTATGCAGAGACTTTCTACCTTTTTTTCGACAATCAACTTTTCAACGACAACAAAGATAATTCTTTTTGTTGTGCTTACAGTTATCTGGCTGGTTAACCTAAGGATCTTTTACAGGATAAAGAACCAGGCGGCCTTTATAACTGTAGGTATGCTTGGAATGTTTGTACTTATGATGATCTTTGTACGTCCCTGGGCGACTCAGCCCCTTGCCAGGATTGTAGCAGCTCTCGCAGGCTTTGTGGGAAGGCTCACCGGCACTTTTACTCCTTTCTTCAAATACGGAATATTGTTTGTTGGAACCAGAAACGGCTCTATTACTCTGCAGATAGATTTTGAGTGCTCGGGTATCATCGAGATCATGGTCTATCTCTCTATTCTTACGTTCTACAGAGTATATTCTGTCTCCGAGAGAGCAATCCTTTCTGCAGTTGGATTTATCTATATTATTGTAGCCAATGCCCTGAGAATTATAATAATCGCCACCATGATCCATTTCGGAGGCGAGGATATGTATTATATAGCGCACACGTATGTGGGCCGAATTTTCTTTTACGCTGCTACGATCGTGCTGTATTTCTATGTCTTCACCAAGTCACAGGTTGTCAGGATGAAGGTTGGAAGCTTCTCCTATGACAAGGAAAAGTCCCCGGAGAAGACAGATGCTTCTGAAGATAGTTCCAAGGAGAAGGCGGATGAGAATAAATAATCTTCTAAACTCCTTTATATTCTGGGGCGCGTGGATAATCATCCCTTTCATAATGGAGATCATCCCGTCGATAGGAAGCGCTATTGTCCTTATAAAGAAGAGGATAAAAAACGCAAGGCCTCCAAAGCCGGTGGCCTACCCTGAGATATCCCTTATAGTCCCGGTATATAATTCCTGCGATTCGCTTCATGACTGCATAAAGTCCATACACGAATCGACCTATGATGACAACAAAATAAGAGTTTATCTTGTTAACAACAGGACAAAGGATGATTCCTTCCATGTCTACACAGAGGCGCAGAAGGAGTTTCCGACTATCAGAATGCAGTGGCTAAATGCCAGGCAGGGAAAATCAAGAGCTCTTAACATGGCTCTTTATAACAGCACGGGTAAATACATCATCAACATAGATTCCGACGGTGTCCTGGAAAAGCATGCGCTGCAGAATATGGTGGATCAGTTTGAATCAGATCACACCATCGGCTGCATGACAGGGGCAATCCTGACCATTCCTGAGCAGATAAACGAATACAAGCATTTCTTTTCAAGGCTCCTTAGGCAAATCGAGTTTGTAGAGTATGCGGAGGCATTCCTGGCAGGAAGAAGCTATGCTTCTGAGAAAAACAACGTATATACCTTGTCCGGAGCTTTCTCTGCATTCAGAAAATCTACGGTGCTTAAGTCCAGAATGTACAACACCAATACCATTGCCGAAGATACGCAGATCACATTCCAGATGCGATATCTCATGGGGCAGAAGGTTAAGCTTTGTGACAATGCAATCTACTTTGTAGGACCTATCGAGGGTATGAACAAGCTATACACTCAGAGACAGAGATGGCAGAGGGGCTCTTTGGAAGTTGCAAAGCTCTTTGATTCAAGGAGCTTCAGGCCCATAAGGATCTTAAGAGACGTCAATGTAAGGACGCTTATCTACGACCACACCTTTGCGTTCCCGAGAGTTGTATGGTGCATTGCGCTGCTATGTCTTTTCCTGATGGGGTTTTCGACCACCATGATCATGTATTCAACGATACTGGTAATGGTATGCTACATTCTCATCGCATATCTGTATTTCGTTTCGATTAGTATTTTCCTGGAGGAATTTCCCGAAATCAGGGAGTATTACAGGTCGCTCTGGTGGGTGGTACCGATTCTTCCTCTGTTTAACGTTTTGACGTTCTTTATAAGACTTACGGGAATCTTTAACAGCATGAACACCACCAGTGCGTGGAAGACCAAGACACTGACGGAAGAGATAGAAGAGTACAAAGAGGAAGTTAAGAGAGAAGCAATAAAGCTGACCAGCATCAGCGGAAAACTCTATTCCTTCTTAAATGAGCCATGAGTAAGAGCAATAAGAAAAAGAAAAAGTACATAAGCGTTACGCTGGTTCTGATCCTTATGGCAATCATCGTCTCAGGACTTGCTGCCCTCACTTTCTTTGAGATGCAAAGATATGAGGACGGTATTATTGACGTGTGTGCAACTCAGCAGGATTCGTACGTACAGCTGGTTATCGACCAGATAAACTTAAAAGAGAACAGAACCGACCAGGAGATCATTGAGAATATCCTGAGCACTCTGGACTCCTCATCAAACCGCTATTGGACGTTTTCCAAGGAGCAGACAATGCTTTATGTAAAGGATGCCCTTGAGACCAACAGATACCAGTCTCTGACAGCCAATTCCTATTACAGGTCTGATTCTGCAACGAACTTTATCGACAATCTCATCGTCAATAAAGTAAACCATGAGAGGATAGAACTTGACGGGAAAGATTATATCGCTTCAGGTGCGCTCTTTGAGTACGGCGGAGAAGAATACAGGATATGTCTTTTGACAAATACCACAGTCCTTCTTGATAACAACAAGTTCCTGGGCTCAAAGATGGAACTTATCATTATCTTCATTGTGGTGTATTCACTGATATTCATAATGCCCATACTGATCACGATCCTCTACAACATCATGCAGAAAAAGATCTTTATGACAGGGCAGGAGCTTGTGGAGGTCAACAATGCTGTAGAGAGACTGAACGAGAAACTCACTACCGACGAGATCTATGACAACAGGAAAAATCTCTTTTCCCTGCCTACAATAAAGCTCTTCCTTGATGAGTATAAGGATAAAAGAGCTGCCTTCCCGATTTCATTTGTTGCCTTTAAGTACGGAGAGAAAGAGACAGTTTCAAGGTTCTTTGGCAAGAACTGCGTAACACTGGGAAAGCACGATATTAAGTTTTATGACGGCAGGCTTCATCTGGCGCTTATTCTTTGCGTCAAGTGCAATGCCACCAAGGCAAAAGAGCTTTCGAAGATGATAAAGGGTGACTGCGAGTTTTTGGGAAGTGAGACGGCAGTAAGTGCTTCATCTCTTGATGATAAGTTCAAAAAGATAATGGAAATAATGGGCAATCCGCCTCTTGTTTCTGCAAATGGTCCAAAGATAGAAAGACCTGACAGCAGGACTGAGTCCAGATACAGAGCAAAGGAAAACTCAGAGGATAAAAAGAATGCGTAACGATGCGCTTAGAGAGTATAAGTTCAAACTTTATCTTAACGCCAATCACTTCGTTATTTTCAACGGCGAAAAGGGCGAGTCTCACCCCCACACCTGGGAGTTTGTAATTGAGGTGCTTGTAGATAAGGACAAATTCATTAAGTTCCTCGACTTTGAGAAGGCTATTGATGAATACCTTGAACCCTATCAGGACAAGCTTATAAATGATATCGATCCCTTTGATCATGTGATCCCGACCCTTGAAAATATGATGGATTATTTTGCGCCGCATTTCTACGAAGAAGTAAAGAAGATAGGAGGGCTTCTTATCAAGATTGAAGCCAGTGAGACTCCGTCAAGAACATATATATATTCCTTCAGAGGAAGGGATGAGTACTTAAACGATCTTCAGGAGCATACGAGAAACGCTCTTGGAAATATCATACATTCAATTGTTGAAGAGAGCATAAATGAAGAATAAGGTTACAAATTTTATTGTAATAATATTTATGTTCATAATCGGGGCAGGGATTTCTGTTGTGCTTACGGACCTTTTGGCATCGGGAGGACTCTACCCCTCAGGTTCGGACACTATGTACCATGTTTTTAGAGGCGATATTCTTTATAAGTCACTGTTTCGTGACGGGAATGTTCCTCTTTATTCAAGACTTATGTATAACGGTGTGGAACCTTTCAGATATCAGCCTCCGCTTTCTCCGATGGTTTTTGCTTTGTGCGAACTTGCTACAGGGGGCAACGTTTTTGCTGCATACCTTTACTATGTGGAATGTGTCTTTTGCCTTGGGCTTATTACCTGGACGATAGTCGGAATCCTTAAGAAAAGGCCCGTTCTCGGGCTGATACTGGGTGTATTGTGGTTCTTTCTTCCGAACAATATGCATACACTCTTTGTGGAGGGGGAGCTTTCAAGGGCACTTTCTTATGCTTTTCTTCCTCTGATCTTTTTCTTTTTATATCAGTTTCTGGATAATGGCTATTATCTTCATATTTTAGGGCTTTGTGTGTCTCTTTTGCTGATGATGCTGTCAAACTATGAGTTTGCCAAGATGACCACAGTGAGCCTTGTAACGTTCCTTGTCATCTACAGACTCTTTTGGAAAAAGAGAAGACGGATTGCCAAGATCATTGCAGCTATTGTTACGGCTTTTTTGGTCTGCGGGTTTTTCCTGGTTCCGTACTACAAAGGTGAAGTTGCAGCCGAAGGCGAAGAGTATGCAGCCGGTTTTTTCCAGAACATACTTATTACATTAAATCCGATCCTTAGGATGACCAGGTCTCCTGAGGTTATATACTTCGGACTTTCACTATTTATAATTGCCATACTTGGAGCGCTGGCAAGCAACAGGAAGGCTGCTCCCGGATTTGTTTCAGCTATCCTTATTGTGGTTTTGACTTCTGCCTCGGCTTATTCGGTGATAAACATAGTCCCGGGATCAGAGCTTTTGCTGATGCTGAGGTTCTTGTCAATAGCACTTGCATTTGTGCTGATTGGAGTCCTCTATTGGGAAAAGCTGAGGAAGTGGGTGCTGGTTTTATTTGTGATCATTATCTGCGCTGACTGTGTTCCGTCTTTTTACTGGATAATCGGTCATCAGAACAATGTAGCGCCTCAGGTAAGGTACATTGAAGAGAGCGATGATGCACTTATTACCGAGGCAAAAGAGCTTTGTGTTCAGAGAATAGCTCTTTTCGACTTATCAAGTATGGGCGCGGAAGGTGCGTTCCTCATCAGTGATTTTATAGGCGAAAACATGAGCGTGTTCGGCAGCGGATGGCAGTACTGCGTTACAAGCGGAAACACCAAGCGCCTTAACAGCGCAATGAGCGATGAGTATTTTGCTTACATGTTTGACAGGTGTATTGAGCTTGGAGCAGATACCGTCATAATCCAGAAAGACCAGGCAGCTTACGGGGAGAGGACTCTTGTCAAGCTTGATAAAGCAGCTGAAGTGCTTGGCTACGATATCATAGATGAGAACGAGAGCTATATGCTGTACCACCTGAATGTGAATGGGAACTTTGGCACGAAGGCAAAATATGATGCCATTGGAATCGGCTACAGTGCGTATAGTCTTTCCCTTGCATTTCCTAACATAAAGGAGACCGGAGACTATTACATTGATCACTATTCCTATGAATATCTGAAGCAGTTTAAGACCATATACCTCAGTGGCTTTATGTACGAAGACAGAAACAGGGCGGAGGACATGGTTGAAACCCTCTCAAAGAACGGAGTCAGGATCGTCATTCTTGCAGACGGAATGCCGGAGGATAGAGAGACAAGATCAAAGACCTTCCTGGGCGTCACCTGTAATGTTGTACAGTTTGAGAACGGCTATCCGATCCTCTATACTAAAGACTTTGGAGAGATGGACTGCGATCTGTTCCCCAGAGGATATTCAAAATGGGTTACCTACTATCTGAACGGCCTTCATAATGTGGGCGGAACCATCTCTGACAACAATGTTGAACTGGCTTTCTTTGGCACAGGATTAAACGAAAACCTCTGCTATATAGGCCTTAATATTCCCTTCTATTACTACCTGACTCAGGATGTAAACGCTGAGAAGCTCATGCAGTGGGTCATGGGAATGGACCCGGGAGTGCTTCCTGGGCGAGAGATATATCCCATGGCCATAAGCTATGGGAACAATGAAATAGCTATTGACTCTGAAGCAGACTTTTTAAATACAGGCCTTTCTTATCATGACTGCTTCAGATCGGATCAGGAAATTTTTACCGACAACAATCTTCTTATTGTAAGGAAAGGGCATACACAGATAAAGATCACTCCTCCATACTTTATAGAAGGGATACTGGTCACAGTGGCAGGTCTTTTATTACTGGTGCTTCTTCTGTGGTATGTAAGAAGGTCTGACCTTAGGGATAAGGGACTTATCAGTAAAAAAGAGAAGAAGGCAGAAGAAAAGGATCCTGAAAAGAAGAAAGAGGAGAAAGAATATTTCTATCCGGAACTTCAGAAAGTGAAGGAAGAAGAGAATAAAGAAGAGAAGGAAGAAATAGAAGAGGAAAAAACAGAAGAAAAGATAGAGGAAAAGATAGAGGAAATTAAGGAAGAAAAAGAAGAGATAAAAGAAGAAACAAAAGAAGAAATCAAACAGAATTCTGAGCCTGTGGAAACTGAGACGAGTGAAAAGAAATTTGACAAAGATTTTGATATCCCTATGAAGTCAGGCGACGACTTTGATATTCCGTTTGGAAATCGGTGAATTAATATACGGAAAAGGAAACTACTTTAGCGCGTCGCAGTGCCCCATATTGAACAAAATGTTCCATAAAAAGGTTGTGCTTCATTGTGCAATATGCTATTGTATAATTATTAGTGATATTGCGCACAAAAATACAATGCGATATCAAAGGAGGATTTTATTATGTTATTCCAACTCTATAGCGATGCTGCTTCTATGCAGCTCATAGGCTGGGTACTGGTGTTTGTGGGTCTTATTCTCATGAACGAGATCGGCCGTAGAACAAAGGCCGGCGGAATGTTAGTATTTGTTATCATTCCTACAATTTTAACAATCTACTTTATTCTTGCACATGTTGGTATGTTTGGTGGCAAGGCAAACCCAACAGTTGCGTACATGGACGGATGGTTCCATTACTTCAAGCTTTATGCTGCTGACATCGGCTGCGTAGGCTTCATGATGATCAAGTACAAATGGGGCATCGGCAAGGAGAAATGGTTTAAGTGGTTTCCTTGGTTCATCGTTGCTGCTAACATCATGATCGCTAACGTATCTGATATGGAGTCAGCTATTGCATCTTACAAGATCGCCGGCAACCTTTCAGGTGCTTGGTGGGCATCTAACGAGGGTGTATTCATCTACGGCGGATGGTGGAATGTTGTTAACGCTATTGCAGGTCTTATTAACATTTTCTGTATGACAGGATGCATTCACCTTTACACATCAAAGGACAAGAACCATGCAGATATGCTTTGGCCTGATATGACAATCTGGTTCATCCTTGCATACGATGTATGGAACTTCGAGTACACATACCTAAACCTTCCTACACACTCATGGTACTGTGGTGTTGCACTTCTTCTTGCTCCTACATTTGCTAACGCATTCTGGAACAAGGGAGCATGGATCCAGAACCGTGCTAACACACTTGCAATCTGGTGTATGTGGGCACAGGTTGTTCCAACATTCCAGCTTGTTGGAAGATTCCAGGCAGCTCTTCCTTCAGTTTACGGCGGAGCAACTGAGGCAGGCGTAAATACTGCAATGCTTTACGACAAGGCTATCGCACTCTTTAATGCGGGACAGGGCAAGACAGTAGCTGCTAACGAGGCAATTGCTTCACTTGGAATCACAGCTAATCCTACAGCTCAGGGAGTTGTAGCAATCCTTGCAATCGCAATCAACGTTATCTGCATGACAGAGATCATCAGAAGATCAATCAAGATGGGCAAGAATCCTTATTCAAACAACGTATTCGTTGGAACTAAGGACTTCGACCTTGCAATGGAGCGTGCTGAAGGCTAATGGATAATATAAGAGTCATAGAAGTTAAGAGAAGCGTCTTTGAAAGCAATGACAAGGACGCAGAGAAGCTAAGGGGAGAACTTAAGGAGTCTAAGACATTTCTTTTAAATCTTATGTCATCCCCGGGGTCAGGTAAGACAACAACTCTTACCAGAACAATTGAGGCCCTCAAGGATAAATACAGAATTGGTGTAATGGAAGCGGACATTGATTCGGACGTTGATGCCAAGACCATCGCACAGACCGGAGTTAAGTCCATACAGCTTCATACAGGCGGAATGTGCCATCTTGATGCTGATATGACAAGACAGGGACTTCGTGAACTTGGTCTTGAGGATGTGGATTTCGCAATCCTTGAGAATGTCGGAAATCTTGTTTGTCCTGCTGAGTTTGATACCGGCAGCACCAAGAATGCCATGATACTCTCAGTGCCTGAGGGACATGACAAGCCCCTGAAGTATCCGCTTATGTTTTCTATCTGCGATGTTGTTCTTATCAACAAGATAGACGTAATGCCATACTTTGACTTTGATCTTGACAAGTGCAAGGAGTACATCCACATGCGCAATCCCAAGGCAAAGGTTATCCCTATCTGCGCCAAGACAGGCGAAGGTATCGATGAGTGGGCTAAGTGGCTTTCAGAGAACATTGATGAGAGCATTAAGTAAATAATTATTGGCAAAAGAGATAATGGAGATGCCGGGCGATAAGACAAAAGGGACGTTTATGCGTTATCGCCCGGCATTTTTTCTGAAAACTCAGTAAAGGTTGGTCAACTGAACATGCATGAATTAGGAGTTGTTTTTCGCATAATAGACGATCTTACAGAAGTAGGAAAAGAGAATAAACTTGAGAAAATTCATTCGGTAACTCTGCAGCTTGGAGAGGTTTCCGGTGTTGTTCCATCACTTCTTACAGACGCCTGGAAGTGGGCGTCAAACAGGACAGAACTCATGAAGGACTCAGAGCTTATCATAGAGACTCTGCCTGCGGTCACTTTCTGCGAGGATTGTAAGAGTGAATACGAGACGGTTACATATGGCAAGATATGTCCCAAATGTGGTAGCGAACACACCTATCTCCTTAAGGGTAACGAATTCATGATAAAAGAGATAGCTGCAACATAAACTATTTTTCAATTAAGAAAGAAGAGGGTAAGAGATGAATAAAGAACAATTTGATATGAAGGATTTAATGCTCCCTTATTCATTGGATCCAAATAGAAGGAAGGTTGACAACAGAGCAGGGATAATTCCCGATACCGTTGATATGAATGCGCCTTTCAGAGAGCCACTGGCAAAGCTCGTTACACATATCACAGACAGAAAAGAAATAAAGCTTGGCATTAAGAAGATAACAAAAGAAAGTCCTGAATACTGGGGCATTTATAATCTTATAACCGATGAGCAGTGTGAGATAGCTCTTAAGATGGAAAAGCGTAAGCCTAAGACCTTTGAGCAGATACATGCTCTTTGTCCTGAATATTCAAAGGAAGAGCTTCAAAAGCACCTTGATCAGATGGCTTACACAGGAGTGATCGAGTGGAACTACGAAAATCCTAAGCATGAGAAACAGTACGTGCTTCCTATGTTCGTTCCCGGTTCCGCAGAGTTCTCCAACATGAACGGAACAATGCTTGCAAAGCATCCCGAGGGCGGACCTTTCTTTGAGAGAATGACCCGTATTCCTCTTGAAGGACTTACACATATGGTGCCTCAGGGCGGAGCAGGTGTCGGAATGCACGTAATCCCTGTTGAGAAGGCAATCGAGATGCAGGGAGAGGCTATAGGGCTTGAGAAGATTTCCTACTGGCTGGACTACTATGAGGGCAAATATGCTGCATCACCTTGTTCCTGCAGAAGATCCAGAAAGACCTATGATGAGGGTTGTGCCGATGATCCTGAGGGATGGTGCATCGCAGTAGGTGATATGGCTGACTATGTTGTTGAGACTCAGAAGGACGGCCGTTATATCACCAAGGAAGAGGCTCTTAAGATCTTTAAACAGGCTGAGGACAATGGATTTGTTCACCAGATCACAAACATTGACGGATCCGAGAAGATCTTTGCAATCTGTAACTGTAATGTAAACGTATGCTATGCGCTTCGTACATCACAGCTCTTTAATACACCTAATATGTCACGCTCTGCTTATGTGGCTCACGTTGACAAGAACAACTGCGTAGCCTGTGGACGCTGCGTAGAGGTTTGTCCTGCCGGTGCAGCAACTCTTGGACAGAAGCTCTGCAAGAAGGACGGAAGCGAAGTTATCTATCCTAAGATGCCTCTTCCTACAGAGAAAAAGTGGTCTACAGATATGTGGACCGAGGACTATCGTGACATTAACCGTATCAACACTCACAAGACCGGTACGGCACCTTGTAAGACAGCATGTCCTGCACATCTTCCTGTTCAGGGATATATCAAGATGGCTTCACAGGGCAGATATGATGAGGCTCTTGCTCTTATCAAGAAGTACAATCCGCTCCCTGCTGTCTGCGGACATGTATGTAACAGACGTTGTGAGGATGCCTGCACAAGAGGAACCATTGACGAGGCTCTTGCAATCGATGAGATCAAGAAATTCGTTGCAATGCGTGATCTTAAATCAGAGACCCGCTTCGTTCCGGAGAAGGTAATACCCAGAATCGGCGGCGGCTTTGATGAGAAGGTTGCTATAGTAGGTGCAGGTCCTGCAGGTATTTCCTGTGCATACTACCTTGCACTTAAGGGCTATAAGCCAACTCTTTTCGATAAGAACAAGAAGCCCGGCGGAATGGTTACCTACGGTATTCCTTCCTTCGTAATGGAGAAGGACGTTATCGAGGCTGAGGTTGACGTTTTAAGAGATCTTGGTGTTGATATCCGCCTCGGAGTTGAGGTTGGTAAGGACATCACTCTTAAGCAGCTAAGAGAAGAGGGTTACAAGGCATTTTATATCGCTATCGGCTGCCAGGGCGGACGTGGCGTAAATGTTCCCGGAGAAGATGCCGAGGGCGTTATCAAGGGTGTAGATATCCTTCACGATGTTATAGATGATGAGAACTACAAGCTTAACGGCGATACAGTTGTTATCGGTGGCGGTAACGTTGCTATCGATGTAAGCCGTACAGCTATCCGCTGCGGATCATCAAAGGTTACTCAGGTTTCTCTTGAGACGAGAGATATCATGCCTGCTCTTCCTGAGGAGATCGAGGTTGCAGAGTCTGAAGGCATCATCCTTCAGGGCGGCTGGGGACCTAAGGAGATCCTTACAGAGAATGGCAAGGTTAAGGGCATTGTATTCAAGAAATGTACTCAGGTTAAGAACGCTGAGGGAAGATTTGATCCTAAGTATGATGAGAGTCAGACTATGGAGATCGCATGCTCTAACGTAATCCTTGCAGTAGGCCAGGCAACCGTATGGGGCGACCTTCTTAAGGACGAGAACGTTGAATTTAAAGGACCGGCTCCTGTTGCTGACAGCGTAACATTCCAGACTACAGTAAAAGACATCTTCGTTGGCGGAGATATGTTCTACGGACCAAGATTTGCCATTGATGCCATTGCATGCGGAAAAGAAGGCGCTGAGTCAATCCACAGATTCGTACAGCCTCATTCTTCACTTACAATCGGCCGTGATCCTAACTTCTTTATCGAGCTGAATAAGGATGATATCTCCATCAAGGATTATGACCACGTGGGAAGGCAGCATCCCGGCGATGGAAAGACATCAGACGGAAAGCTTACATTCCGTGATACCAAGCCTCTTCTTACAGAGGAGCAGATCAAGAAAGAAACATCACGTTGTCTTGGCTGCGGAGCATCGATAGTTGATCCTAACAAGTGCGTAGGCTGCGGACTTTGCACAACAAGATGTGAATTTGATGCCATCAAGCTTACAAGAGATAACCCCGGAGCTTCCACAATGAGGAAGGCTGAGGACAAGCTCAAGTACATCCTTCCTAACGGACTTAAGCAGGCTGTCGCAAGACCATTCATTAAAAAGACACCAAAAGAGACAGCATGGCTCCCTGAAAGCAATAAATAATCGATATTTCATTTAAGATTAAGTCAAGTGTTTCGAAAACGGGCACTTGACTTAATCTTTAAAAATGTTTATTAATAAGAAAGCAAGCTTTCGGGCTAAATTATAAAAAGGGGCATTATTACAGCTAATGGCGACTAAGAAAACTACTACCACTAAAAAGAATTCACTTCTGATTGTTGAGTCACCTACCAAGGTTAAGGCTATCAAGAAGTTTTTGGGCAGCGGCTATGAAGTAGCAGCCAGTAACGGACATGTTCGTGATCTTCCCAGAAGTACCATGGGAATTGATATCGAGCATGACTATGAACCCAAGTATATTACCATCAGAGGAAAGGGTGATGTTCTTGCTGAACTGAGGCGTCAGGTCAAGAAAGCTGACAAAGTTTATCTCGCAACCGACCCGGACCGTGAGGGTGAAGCTATAAGCTGGCATCTCTGCTCGGCACTTAAGCTGGATGAAGCAGATGCCAAGGTGCAGAGAGTTACATTTAACGAGATCACCAAGAACGCAGTCAAGGAAGCTATGAAGCATCCAAGAGACATCGATATGAATCTTGTTGATGCACAGCAAGCGAGACGTGTTCTTGACAGAATGGTTGGTTATGAGATTTCTCCGATTCTCTGGTCTAAGATAAAGCGCGGACTTTCAGCAGGACGTGTTCAGTCTGTGGCACTCAGGATCATAGCAGACAGGGAAGAAGAGATCGATTCATTTATTCCTACAGAATACTGGACACTGGATGCCAAACTCATGGCAGAAGGTGAGAAGAAACCACTTATTGCGCACTATTATGGTGTAGGCAATGAGAAAAAGGAGATCTCATCCAAGAAAGAGCTTGATGAGATCTGCAAGGCTATAGAAGGTAAGAAATTCGTAGTAAGTGATGTAAAGAAGGGTGAGAGAACCAAGAAGGCTCCGCTTCCTTTTACCACATCAACACTTCAGCAGGAAGCTTCCAAGGTCCTTAACTTCTCAACACAGAAGACCATGAGAGTTGCTCAGCAGCTCTATGAAGGAATTGAACTTGGAAAAGAGGGTACAGTAGGTCTGATCACTTACCTTCGTACCGATTCAACCCGTGTATCGGACGAAGCAGTAGCTGCTGCAAATGATTACATTGTTAAGAATTTCGGAGATAAGTACCTGTCAGATGGCGCAGGAGTCAAGAAGAATGAGGGGAAGATCCAGGATGCTCACGAAGCTATCCGTCCCACATATATAGATCACACTCCTGTAATGGTCAAGGACTTCCTTTCAAGGGATCAGTTCAGACTTTACCAGCTTATCTGGAGAAGATTTATGGCCAGCAGAATGGCTGCTGCCAAGTATGAGACCACATCTGTCAAGATCGATGCAGGAGAGCACAGATTTACGGTAGCTGCCTCCAAGACAGTATTTGACGGTTTCCTTAATGTCTACACAGATGACGAGGATCAGATTGAGAAGAATGTTCTCATGAAGAATCTTGATACAAGTACCAAGCTTAAACTTGATACCTTCGAGTCAGCTCAGCACTTCACTCAGCCGGCTCCTCACTACACCGAGGCTTCACTGGTTCATGACCTTGAGGCTCTTGGCATAGGAAGGCCAAGTACATATGCGCCTACCATCTCAACAATCATGGCAAGGCATTACATCACAAAAGAGAATAAATCTCTTTTCATAACAGAGTTGGGACAGGCTGTCAACAAGATGATGCTGGACGCTTTCCCTCAGATTGTTGATGTGAATTTCACTTCCAATATGGAAGCGCTCCTTGATGGAATTGCAGAAGGCGATGTCAAGTGGAAGACTGTTATCGAGAATTTCTATCCCGACCTTGATAAGGCGGTAAAGGCTGCAGAGGAAGAGCTTGAAAAGGTTCAGGTTCAGGACGAAGTTACAGATGAGATATGTGATGTCTGTGGCAGGAATATGGTGATCAAATACGGACCCCACGGTAAATTCCTGGCTTGCCCGGGATTTCCTGAGTGCAAGAACACTAAACCATATTTTGAAAAAATTGGTGTTTCCTGCCCTAAGTGCGGAAAAGACATTGTCCTTAAGAGAACCAAGAAGGGAAGAATCTTCTACGGCTGTATCGACAATCCAAACTGTGACTTCATGTCATGGCAAAGACCCGCTGCCAAGAAGTGCCCTAAGTGCGGAGGCGTAATGTACGCCAAGAACAACAAGCTTGCCTGTGGCAATCCTGAGTGCGGATGGGTAGAGGACAAAGATAATAAAGAAAATAACTAAACATAAAAAAACTATAAAGACTCGGACTTTTGAAGTTCCGGGTCTTTTTTTTGGTTTATAATTGTTTTTATATTAAATTTGGAGGTAACAGTCATCATGGGTAGTAACGTGAAAGATGAAAAAAGCGGTATTTTGGAAAAGCTTAAGGTGGGAATGATAATCCAGACTGTTCTTGTTGCAGCGGCGATCATTCTTTCCTGCTACGCAGGATATCGTTCGCATGAACTTAGGAGAACCATAGTTTACGCAGGACAGATCATAGTAAGTGCTCTGATCATCATCTTTAGCACAGTTAAGTTTAAAGAAGATAACAGAAAGTTTTTGTCTGTGATTATTTACTGCTATACGCTTCTGGAAGTAGTAAGAGCGGTTCTTATTATAACAACAGGCATTGCACCGGTAGTTGCCGGCATTACAAGACTGATACTGGTTACAAATGCTTGCTGTCTGATGATTCTTTCAGAGAGACTGGGAAAGAAGGAATCTGAGATAATGTCAATCTCGATTGTTGTTCTGGAGCTTGCTCTTTATCTGGTATTTCTTCTTGGATATCCCGGTGTTATGTACGGAAGGATCAACAGATTTATCCCTCTTACAGGTGTGCTCATCGCTGGTTCAATAGCTCTTTTCACAAAGGTAAAGAACTTGCAGCTCGGAGTAGAAGAAAGTGGTGAGAAATCATTTCCGATATGGGCTCCTATAGTGGGATTAATTCTCTCGATAATTCTTACGGTAGTATCTCTTTCAAACACATGGACAATGGGAGCAGAAAGCGGAGCAGACAATGGAGAAGTGCTCTCTTTGTGGACGGATGAAGCACCATTAAAAGCTCAGCTGACCTCTTATATTGATGATATTACAAACAAGGACAGTGCTAATTATATTCCTGTAGATAAGAGAATAGCTGTATTTGATATGGACGGAACTCTTATCGCAGAGACAAACCCTTACTATTTTGACCATTGTCTTTTGATTTACAGAGTTTTACAGGACCCTGATTATAAAGATAAAGCAAGTGAGGCTGAGAAAGAGGCTGCCTATACAATTCTTAAGGGAATACAAACAGGAGAGTTTCCTGAGAATATGATGCAGATACACGGACAGGCTGTTGCATCTGCATTTGCGGGAATGACTGTTGATGAATTTCTAAATTACGTATTGAAGTTCAGAGAAGAAGCTGCTCCCGGTTATGACGGTATGACAAGGGGCGATTCCTTCTACAAGCCAATGGTTGAAGTTGTGGACTATTTGCAGGACAACGGATTTACGGTATATGTTGTCAGCGGAACAGACAGGATAATCTCAAGGGGAATTGTAAAGGATAATCTGAACATCCCCATGAGCCAGGTGATAGGTTCTGATGAGACTATAGTTGCCAGTGGCCAGGGTGGTGAAGACGGTCTTGAGTATCAGCTTCAGAAAGATGATAAGATCATCACCGGAGGACAATTTGTTGTTAAGGATCTTAAGATGAACAAGGTTTCCGTGATTGCGCAAGAAATCGGAGAACAGCCGGTTTTGGCTTTTGGCAACAGCACCGGAGACTCCAGCATGTGTGATTATGTAGTTAATAATAATCCTTATAAGAGCCTTGCGTTCATGCTTTGCTGCGACGATCTTGAAAGAGAATACGGAAATGAATCAAAGGCACAGAAGATGTATGACCTTTGCAATGAACATGGCTGGACTCCCGTATCTATGAAAAATGACTGGACAACCATATATGGAGAGGATGTTACGAAGAATCCCGCAAACGGACTTGACTTCTATTACGATTACGTAATTCCGAACTAATTCATATATATTTATTTTCTGAAAACTTTAACGTTTTTTCATAATTGTAGGCGCTTTATTATTTGAAGCGCCTATTTTTTTATGCTATGATACAAATAGCGTAGTGAGATTATATACGGTTTTACGTATATAACAACAGTCACTATGAAAGGTGTGAAAAATACCCGGTAAAGGAGAAAACTGATGAGTAGTGTGCAGCTACTGGACAAGACACGTAAGATTGGCAAGCTTTTGCACAACAGTAATTCAGGGAAGGTTGTATTTAATGACATCTGCAGAGTGTTGTGTGATATTTTAGCATCAAACATGTTTGTCATCAGTAAAAAGGGCAAGGTTCTTGGTATTGGTGAGAGTGAAAATGTTGAATCTCTAAGTGATCTTTTGGTTGACAACGTTGGTTCTTTTATAGACCCGATGCTTAACGAGAGACTACTTACAATACTTTCAACCAAGGAGAATGTCAATCTTGAGACTCTTGGTTTTGAAGGCATAGACTTTTCCAAATTCCAGGCGATAATCACACCTATTGAAATAGCCGGAGAGAGGCTGGGAACTCTTTTCATATACAAGACCGACAAGCCATACGACATCGACGATATTATTCTTTGCGAATACGGAACTACGGTTGTCGGACTTGAAATGCTAAGGGCTGTTAACGAGGAGAATGCAGAAGAAAGCAGGAAGCTAGCAGTTGTTAAATCGGCAATAGGAACCCTTTCCTTCTCTGAGATGCAGGCAATCATCCATATATTCGATGAGCTTGACGGAATGGAAGGAGTGCTGGTAGCCAGCAAGATAGCTGACAGAGTTGGGATAACAAGAAGCGTAATTGTAAATGCCCTCAGAAAATTCGAGAGTGCCGGGGTTATCGAATCAAGGAGCTCGGGTATGAAGGGCACATACATCAAGGTTACCAACGATGTGGTCTTTGGTGAGATCAAAAAGCTAAAGCAGGAAATATAATTTGCCGATGAATATTGTGTAAAACAGTATCAGCGACATGGATGGAAATTTTGATGAAAGGATTTATCAGAGACGATAAATCCTTTTTTGTTTATTTCATACATTTTGTAGATAAATAACTTGCGATATACAATATAAAGTATATTTTACTTGTATTTTACACAAAAAAATTTTATTATTAAATAGAGTAAAAAGGAGGAGTGGCTTTTGATAAACAGTAATGTCTTTGATTACATTAATGTCATGGATAAAGCGGCCGATGCATCCTGGACCAGGAATGAGATAATTGCTAACAATATAGCGAATATCGATACTCCCGGCTACAAGAGGCAGG
>JAGBMP010000164.1 GCA_017634825.1 Butyrivibrio sp. | reverse complement strand
TATCCAATAACTTTCCACAGAACATCAATGTTTAATTCGTCATAAGGATTTTTATATTCAATAAGATTATGGCCAAGGAAGTCTCTCCCAATGGCATTATCTATGATTCCATCTGCGTTTTTCCTTACAACCAGAAAATCAATTCTTAAGGGCTCACTTGATAAATAATGTTCCCTCTCGATATCGATATAATAGGCATAGTTTCTTAAGCTGAGCCTCAGGCCGCCCTCGAATCCGGTATGCCAATCCAGTCTTGTATTGCTATCAAGACCTCTTGTTTCTTCATTCATTTAAAGTATAACACCTCCCATTTTCTCCAACAAATAAAACATAGCTAACTGCAGATTAACTAAGGGAAATAACCGATACTTCTGACTAAGCATCAGTTCTGCCATGATGGCCGAATGTGGTAGTGAAAACCAACGAATAAAAGATACCACAAGCTCTTTTACCTGTAAACCACTTTGGTGCAATCTTAAGAAAGCCTTAAGAGCTTTATGTAATTTTGCAAACAAAAAGACTGTGCAGCGTTTACCACACAGTCTATATGTCTATATATTTTTTAGTATGCTCCATCCTTTCCGAATACAGCCAGGGTACAAAGCATCACAAAACGGACTCATATATCGTAAACTTTTGTATTTTATCGGGTCGCAGCAACCTTCTCCAAAACCGCTTCAATGCCGTCCTTTCTGGTGTATGAAGTGCCACCGTCCATCAGGTCTTCATTTTTGACTGTTGAAGCGATAAAAGTGTTCTGCTCGGCTATTCTGTAGACCTCAGACTCGGTTTCCAGACCCTTTACGAGCGGTGTTTCCTCCACAGAGTCAAAATTGTCAAAAAGCACAGAACCTGCCGGAACTGTATTAGGATCCAGCTCATCAAGCTGCTGCATATAATTAAGATAGCCGACACAGAATTTAAGTGATTCCGGATCTCCCTCGCATTCCGTTCTGTCTCCGTTATTATTTCCTTTGATGAAACGTTTTGTAAAATCCTCTGTATCGCTGTACATTCCATCAGAAATGTCGGCGATGACTTCATCAAAAGTATAGCCCTCATGCATTTGGGAAAGGATAATGCTGAGTCCCTCACGCAGTTTTTTGCCGGATATAGATTCTATCCGGCCGTTATCATCCATCACCACCGCGGGACTACCTTCGGATTTCTGGTAAGCCAGATTAGCCAGATAGAGGCAGGCCATATATCCGGACACATAGGTAGCTGCGTTCACATGCCCGTCAGAATTATCCTCTTTTGATGCTTCCAGATCATATCGTTCATCACCCGTTCCTTCCATGTAGCCCTGGTTGGCGTATATGAACTTAAGCTGATCGTTTGTGCAGGTGTCGGTATAGTCTTGTTTCTCGCAATCATATCGATATTCATTGAAATAAACTATATCAGCCTGGTAGATATTTCCGACGCATCCGGCGATTCCCTCAATGAACCAGTTGGGAAAAGATGTCGCACCTATCAGCTCTTCATAGTCTTCATCGGAAAGCTGTTCCTCCATGGCCGCATAATAGGTGGCAAAATCTGTAAATCCTGTCATTCCGGTTCGATTGTAGTCATCCATGAAAACATGGAAAAGTTCATGGCACAAAATAGTGTCCAGCTTTGCCAGCGTATCATCATCAACCTCAAAGAACGGATTGCCATTGTCGTCAAATTCACAGAGTTCCTTGGCATCGATGCAGATCATATACTCATAGTTCTCGCTGCCGTCCTCTTCTTCACAAAATCCCCCATTGACATAGGCTAAGGCACCGGGCGCAGCATACTCATGCTCGTCTATTCCGTCATTGTCACCGTTTTCATAATAGATGTATAGGCTTATTTCCTTGCCCAGTCCGTCTTGTCCGGCAGCTTCAGAAAAACATGGGAAACTATCTGCCAGGATATTCACTGCCTGTGGCTCAACAGAGGTCGTGACAAGCTCAACAAGTTCCACCAGTTCATCATATCCAAGGGCGTCAATTGCCGTCTGAGAGCAGAGTGCATCCACGAGATAATAAGGTTTTTCTGTCTCTGTGTCTTCCGTCACTTCTTCATTAGGCTCTTCTGCCTCTACAACTTCCGTCACTTCTTCATTAGGATCAGGCGAAGGAGCTTGATTGTCATAATCCGGCTTTGAGCCACAACCTGAAAGCATGCTAAAACAGAGTGACAAAGCTGCAATCAACGCAATAATACGTTTATTATCCTTATTAGACATAGGCATTTTCCCTCTCCTTTTATATTCTCGCGCACTCATACGTTTCCAGCGGCAGAGCAAGAAGTTCAACAATTTTAAGCTCGTCGCAGGCGTCATTTACTGCATTGTGAGTCTCCTGGTAGCTGCCATTGCCCGTCAGCATATGCATAATAGACTCAACGCCATAGTTACTTTTGAGGCGTCCGGTTTTACAACATGGAGCTGTCTCAGGGATGTACTTGTTGTACTGGCGATACGCTGCTATCCTCATGATGTCGAACCATTCAAAACCGCAGAGTTCAGGAAGATGGCCCAGATCGAACTTGGCATTATAGGCAAATATTCTGCTTATGCCCTGATCCATCAGAAACTGCCCGATATCTGCCATTGCCTCATCCCTTGTACAAGTGATGGCCTTTGCATCTGTCTTGTACATAACTCCGGAAAACATCCCGCCCACGCGGCACTCAGGATTAAAGATGTAATATCTTTTACCAAGTAAGGCAAACGTCTCGGCATCTGCAAGTGCTACGCCCAGGGACATGACTTCGTCACGCCAGTTGGTCTCAGTGTCGATGACCGCGATCATGTCTTTTGACGAATTGGGAATGAAAGGTGCTGATACAGGTTTTGGCGTAGCAACTGTCTTCGTTTCAGCAGTTGGCTTTGGCGCCGGCGCCGGTTGAGCAGCCTTGGTCCTCGGACTAGGCGAGGGTGTCTTTATCATATTAAGGAAATCGAGTGAAGAATTTACGTTCATGGTGGTATTATAGCACAAACATCTCCATAACATTTTCCCTAATATTTTTGATGTTAAGAGGGCAATACTCTGTTTCAAACGTCATGAGCAAATTCTTGCCAAAATAGATTCCGCTCTTGCTGTAATCATTAAGTTTGATCAAATTTTTGGCTCTATATTCATCATCTTCCAAAATCCCAAAATGCTCGTGATAAATCACTCTTCGCCTCTTTACATCAAGCAAAGTGAAATCAGGGTACTTGGCTCTGCCATCCTTTAAAACCAGCTTACATTCATATCTGTATGGAATCTCCAAGTCGTAATACATGTCTGCCAACAATTCCTCTGATTTTGAGCGAACCATATCACCCTTATTGGTTGGATAAATCTTTTCCTCGGGTTTGTAGGTGCTGGCTATGAATGATTCATTTTCCCATGATTCTGCATAGGATTTTTCATCAAGTATATAAGGGGAAATATACTTTCTTTTGCTTTTATGCAATTCTTCCTCAGACTTTTCAGCTAGCTCTTTGCTCTGGAATTCAATCAAATTATCGATAAGCTCAATTTCTTTCCTGGCTCTTTGCAAAAAAACTCCATCGTATTCCTTTTGGATCAGAGCTGATACAAGAGGCTTGCTCTTCGCATTCATGTACTTCCCGCTAAAGCCGGTCTTGCTCGTAACATGGTAAAACTGCTGAAATCCATTGCCGTTTTGGGATGCTCTGATCCTGCCTTCAGGCGCATGCTTTAAATCTGCTTCTGCACATTTGAGTGCTTTTAAGAGCTCTTGTTTTCTATTTTGCAAAGCTTGTATGTATTCGTGATTCAATTTTCTACTCCTTTGGTATTTGGGATTTTTCTATTGCATATTTGGTGGATTTGTAGGACTAAGAAGGGATTAGATTGAAATCAGTCCGCAGTAATCAGGTATAATACTTGATCGATTCATTGCTTTGTCGGCCTATATAACTAATGAGTTTGCCCTAGTCCGATATGACACGCGAACTATATCGGCCTGATTTTCTGCTTATTATGAAGCAGTCCGATTTCTTATTTGCAAAAGACCTTTTCAGCTTGATTCTGTCGGCTTGATTTAGATGGAGTGAACTTCTAGTCCGACACACCATCGGAAAAGTGAATCGTATCAGTGAAATATGTCGGCCCAAGATGCGCCTGTGCACAACTCCAGTCCGCAAAACAGGCAAAAAAAGCCCAGAAAGTGTCCATTATCAGACCCGTAAACACAAGAAAACATCCTTCAAAAAGAAATTCCAACAAACATGCAGGAACCAGAAGACACTCATCCCGGGGCCCGGCACAGAACCGCGTCCCACAAAGCCATGGCGTCACATCCCCCGACACATGACATGACACAAAAATCAGTCACAGCCGATTCGCCAAAAGCCCACAAAAAAGGCAAGTAAAAGAACGCTGCAGAAATCGCAGCAAACGCACCCAAAGATGGTTCCTACATGTTTATTGTTTGAAGATATCACCCGGCAAAGAAACAGCGAATTCGACACGCTGCATGCCACGGATCCTGCGCAAAAGCCTCTTCTCCAAAGCTCTATGATGACTTAAGAGTCATCAGGCAAAATCCTGAAGTGATTGCTCCGAAAGGAGCAGAACTATGTTCTCCGTTTCACCTAGGCCACAATATCATCTAAAAAATGACTTGTAAATAGGTTTGCTGCAATCTTAAGAAAATCTATCGCAAATCTTAAGAAAGTCATAAGAATTACGCGTTTTTACGCAACAAAAAAGACTGCGAAGCGTCATGCTTCGCAGTCCCAAATTTAATTACTTTCCAAACTTAAGGAATCCGATTGATCCAACAAGTGGAGCGTCCTTAGCCTTGCCCTGGAATACATATACGATAGAAATGATTCTGCATACAAGGATAATGATCTCCAAAACGCCGCCAACGATCCAACCTACGATAGGAACAATGAAGAACAACAGAGCAAGAATTCCTGCGATGTCATATTGGATGTTAACCTTGGTGTGGAACTTGATGAACTCTGAATCCTTTACATAGATTCCTGCAAGGATACCAACAAGGCATGAGAAGAAGTAAGGAAGAGCTGCAAACAACTTGTTGTCTGCGATATCCTTAGCATCAAACTCAGCTGTGTGATCGCTTGGATCAAACTTCTGGTACTGCTGGAATCCGGGCTGAGGCTGGAATCCCGGCTGTGGCTGGAAGCCCTGCTGAGGCTGGAATCCCGGCTGTGGAGCCGGAGCAGGTGCAGGAACAGGAGCAGGTGCAGGAGCTGCCTGACCGGCTTCGGGAGCAGGTGCAGGAGCAGGCGCACTGTCTGTCAAAGCACTTCCACAATTATTGCAAAATACTGCATCATCAGGAACCTGAGTTCCGCAATTAGCACAAATCTTCATCTTTTTTCCCTCCATTTACTGAATTTTCATACTTCACTATTTTACATTGATGATTCAGTAAATTCAAGTTTATCAGCAGTATTTCTGAAGGGTCTTTCTTACAGCACCTGTGCCGGCGATGAGTTCCATAAAGTAATCGATAATTCTATCTGAGAGACCGACCTTCTCAAGATCAACTCCGAAAATGGCAGCATCCTTAAGAAGTGGCAGAACTGCTGCCTTTACCTTATTTCTGTCACTCTCACCAAGTGCAATATCCTTAACATAGCTCTGCGCCTTCTCAAGCATAGGATCAGGACTTGGCTCAAATGAAGTGCCCTCATCATTGACACCCATGAGGTAGCGAAGCCATCCTGCGTGAACCAGTGGAATAAGCTTAAGATCATTGACATCAAGTGTATCTGAAGCAGCATAAGCCTTGATTGTCTCACCGAATCTGATAGGAAGCTTCTGTGAAGTATCGCAGGCGATACGCTGTGGTGTATCAGGCATGAACACGTTAGGGATTCTCACATTAACAACTGTATCGATGAACTCCTTAGGGCTGATAACACCCGGATCTGTTACAACAGGAAGTCCCTCAACATAGCCGATCTCCTTGACCAGCTTAACGAGGTTCTCATCCTTCATCTCATCTGAAATCTTGGTAAATCCAAGTACGCATCCGTAGATAGCAAGTGCTGTGTGAAGAGGGTTAAGGCATGTACAAACCTTCATTCTCTCAACCTTATCAACAGTCTCCTTCTCGGTAAAGATAACGCCAACCTTCTCAAGTGCAGGTCTTCCGTTAGGGAACTTATCCTCGATAACCAGATATTCGCTCTCCTCAGCATTTACGAAAGGTGCAACCCAGGTCTTCATGGAAGTAACCACGGGCTCAAGCTCCTCAACGCCGTCCTTTTTAAGGATCTCGTTGACTGAGTCGTCGGGTCTTGGTGTGATCTTGTCGATCATTGACCAAGGGAAGCTTACCTTGTCCTCGTCGTCGATATATGCCTCAAATCCGGGATCTGCCTTGCCTGCAAGTACCCATTCCTTGGCAAAAGAGCTAACGGCTGCATATAACTTATCTCCGTTATGTGAGCAGTTATCTGTGCTTACCATTGCGATCTTCTTCTCGCCTGCTTTGTATCTTGCATACAAAAGAGCTGCAACCTTACCGATATAGCTCTTTGGAGCCTCTGGTCCGTTCTCAAAATCTTCCTTAACAGCAGGAAGTGTCTCACCTGCAGCATTTACAAGGCTATAGCCCTTCTCTGTGATAGTAAATGTAGCCATCTGAAGAGAGTCAGCTGTAAATATCTCCTTAAGTCTTCCAAACTCATCAGCTCTTGCAGAATCAAGAATGCAGGACTCAGCAATACTTGCAATAACAGACTTCTCAACATTACCATCAGCCTTAAGAGTAACCAGGATTGAAAGATTATCATGAGGTCTGTACATCTTCTCAATGATCTCATAATCAAATCCCTCAACTACAGTAAGGCCTTTTGTATCATATCCTTCTTCAAGCATTCTCTGAGCAAGATTTGCCTGGAATGCTCTGAAGATATTACCTGCTCCAAAATGAACCCACTGAGGAGCAGCGACAGTCTCTGCTACCATCTTCTCTCTATCATATGTAGGTACAAAGTACCCTTTCTCTTTCCATACATTATCTTTTAACGCATCATTATTTAATACCATCTCTCTATTCCTCTCTATAACTTATCTTGTGTGCTGCTTCTCGATTGCTTCCCAGAGACCGTTGATGTAGGTTGCACCAAGGGCTCTGTCGTAGAGGCCGTAGCCCGGCATTGCTACTTCGCCCCAGATCATTCTTCCATGGTCGGGACGGATAGGTCCGTCAAAGCCTGTCTCATAGAGAGCCTTAACGATCTCGTACATATCGAAGGTTCCGTCTGATGAAAGGTGTGCTGCCCCCTCAAAGTTTGTAGGTGAGATGAACTTAAGATTCCTTACGTGTGCGAAGTGGATCCTACCCTCAAGTGCTCTGATCATGTGAGGAAGGTCGTTCTCAAGGCTGGTTCCGTAAGAACCTGAGCAGAAGGTTACACCGTTGTGCACATCATCTACTGCCTTCATTAGCTTTAAGATGTTCTTCTCATTGTTGATGATCCTTGGAAGTCCGAATACTGACCATGCAGGATCATCTGGATGGATAGCCATCTTGATGTCATATTTGTTGCAGACAGGCATGATTGCCTTAAGGAAATAAACAATATTTTCAAAGAGCTTGTCCTCATCGATTCCGCTGTAAAGCTCAAAAAGCTCTTTTACATGAGCCATTCTCTCAGGCTCCCAGCCCGGCATTACAGTGCCGTTCATCTCACCTGAAATTGACTCAAACATCTTCTCGGGATTGATAGCATCAACTGCTTCCTGGGTATAAGCAAGTACGGTTGAGCCGTCAGCTCTTTTCCTTGCAAGCTCTGTTCTTGTCCAGTCGAAGACAGGCATGAAGTTGTAGCAGACCATGTGGATGTCTTCCTTACCGAGGTTCTC
>JAGBMP010000163.1 GCA_017634825.1 Butyrivibrio sp. | reverse complement strand
TAAAGTAACCCGGGGAATGCTGCTATTGCGGTGTTCCCCATAACAAGAAACTTGGTGGTAAACTTTTTCGGTAGCGTTAGTGGTAAACTTTTTCAGTAGCGCTACTGGTAAACTTATTCACCAGCGAAAATGGGTCAAGTGGTAAAGTTTTTCGCTAGCGAGGTGGTAAACTAATTCGTTAGCGAGTGGTAAACTTTTTCATTGACGTTTACATTTAGAGGAGAGAGGTTATGAAAAGACGAATTCTTACGATAATTACAGTCACTGCGCTGATCACAGCATCACTGTCAGCGTGCGGCAGGAATAATGCAGGCACAGAAGGCGTTGGGACTACCGGTGCCGATACTGGTGCCGAAGAGGTAAGCGCTGAAGGCGCCGAGGCCATTACAGGCGAGCAGCAAGCAGGAGTAGCAGGCAGCGAGGCTGAAGACCCGCAGGCTACAGATGATAAGCCCATCACCATTGTGACACACCCGGTATCCTGCGAGGTTTCAGGAAAAGAGGTTTGCACCGGAAGCTACCCTGAGATTGCGATGACTCCGGAGTTTTCCGGCCAGTACTTAAACCTGTATTCAGAAATCTATAACCTTAACGCTTTTTGGAAAGACAGCGTTGAGTACAGCGTTAACGAGTACGCTTTTTATCAGATGGATAGCGAGACACCCATCGATTATCCCTATTCATCTGAGATATCTGCTGATGTAGTAAGGGCAGACGATGCTCTGTTCACCGTTCTTGTAAGCTACTACGATTACGCCGGCGGAGCACATCCAAGTCACAGCACCGAATCAGTCAATATTGATCCGGCAACAGGCAAAATCATGGAGTTCGCAGAGGTTTTAAACGACACAGCCAAAGCAGCCAAGGCAATCCATGATGAGCTCTACGCCTCATACCCTGAACTAAAAGATGAATTTGATTCCTTTACCTTCCTTGATGAGGGTCAGACAATTAACGATTATTACGAGGGCAAGATTAACAATAATCTCTATACCTGGAATATCACAACAGAGGGACTTCACATAGTATTCTCACCCTACGAGATGGCCTCCTATGCTGCAGGTTATCAGGAAATCCTACTGACCTATGACAAGTACCCCAATCTTATCAAGGAAGAGTACATCCCTACATCTGACCTGGATAAAGAGACCATGGTCGGAGCAAGAGAGATGGAAAAAGAGATGATACAGCCCTCAAGTCCCAACTACGTACAGGACGAGAACGGCGAATTCCACCTGGTTGAAAATGAGGGCAGTATCAAGGTCGCAAACAAGAGCTGGAAAGCCTTCACAGAGGACGGAAGAGGCCCTGATGACGGAGAGCACATAACCCTCACCAAGACGAGGGAGGAAAAGACAGACTGGCTCGATACAGAAGTCTGGGCAGATCAGCACGGCTTCGAGGTCGCAAAGCTCCCTTATTCCGATGACGACTACACCTACGTTGGCGAAATGCCAATGGACTATGCCTACATGTACAACCGACTTGACATCTACGACCACTCAGGAGATACACTTCTCTACAGCCTTGATCTGTACGACCTGTGCAACGGACCTGATGAGGAGACAGGCACTTACTCAAGGACAACCCAGTACATCCGGTGGGCCAAGATCTACGACGGAACACTTTATGTTTCAATTGGCCACAACGGCTATTCTTCTGAGGAGCCAAACAGCAGCTACATGGTAGCGATTGCTCCCGACACCGGATACGTTCTTTGGAGGAGCGAGCCACTGGTTGCCAACAGTAACAATTTCCTTTTGGTAAAAGACACTATCATCTGCGGATACGGATTCACAACGGAACCTGACTATATCTATCTTCTTGACAGATTTACAGGTCAGATTACGGAGAAAATCCCTGTAAGAAGCGCAGCGTACCAGTTTAATGCGGTAGACGACACCCTTTACGTAGCAACCTATAACACAGCCTACGAATTTAAAATTACATCTGAATAACAGAAAAGTTATTGTTTTTTAATACATTTGCCCCGCCAAATATCGTACAATTTTATTGTGGATTATTATGTTGACCAGAAGCCTTAAGAAGGTAACGGAGACAATAAAGTGGGATATTGGATAGCTGTTGTAGATGATGATGCATTGTTGCTTAGAAGTGCAAAGGACCTGCTTGAGGGGTATGCTATGCGCGTTACTCCGCTACGTTCAGGTTCTGCACTATTAAAGTTCATAGAAAATAACACACCGGATCTGGTAGTCCTGGATATCCTAATGCCTGAGATGGATGGATTTGAAACATTCCATCAGCTCAGGGCTCTTGAGGAGAAGCTGGGAAGGCATACCACTCCGGTGATTTTTTTATCCGGCGATAACGATATGGCTGCAGAGAGAAGAGGTCTTAGGGACGGAGCTTCTGACTTTGTGAGAAAGCCCATTGATAAAGACATTCTCGTCAGCCGAATTTTTAATACGATTGAGAGCCACAAGACCATAGAGCTCTTAACTGAAAAAGCTACTCTTGATAAGCTTACGGGCTTTATGAATAAAGCCAGCGGAATAGAAAAGATAAGCGAGATGTGTCAGGATCACGACGGTTCTTTGATGCTTTTTGATCTGGATAATTTCAAACTTGTGAACGATATCTATGGACATGATATGGGAGACGAGGTGCTGATAGCTTTTTCGGAAATAGTAAAGCACAACACCAGGGAAGAGGATGTAATAAGCAGGGTAGGCGGAGATGAGTTTCTGGGATTTTTTAGCAACATCATTTCCGAGATTGCCGTAAAGAGTCTTACGGACAGGCTGCAGATCTTATTTTTGGAATGCTGATGATTTTTTATCATGGTGTCCACAAAACCTCTTTTTTTGACGTCGCTTTAGTTGTATCCCTGGCTCTTGCAGTTTTTACGCTCTTTAGCAAGACATATATGCTTCATCTTATCTTTGCCGAATACTGGGCAATCTTTGCCATTCAGCTAAATCTTGCCATCCGGTATAATACAATCGTATTTAATGCTCTCAATGTCTCAACGGTTCTCCTTCATGTAATCTCAGTCATTTTAATATATTTCATCTGTGTAAGAGTGGTAAGGGACAGGATTGAAATGACGCTCCGGGTCGCTGAAAAGGAGTCCCGGATAAATGCCGTAGATGCCGATATGGAGGACTTTTTATCCAATATTTCACATGAACTGAGGACCCCTGTTAACGTTGTCCTTGGTATGAGTGAGATACAGCTTAAAAAAAATCCGGGCAAGGAAGCTTTTTCCATCAGACAGGCCGGAAACAGGCTTGCCTATCAGATCGAAGATATCCAGGACTATACAGAATGCAAAAGAGACAGCATTATACTGGAAGAGGATATTTATACCTGTACATCACTTTTAAATGATGCAGTCATAGAATACAGGATGCTGGAAAATGACAAAAAGCTGGAACTGATAGTAGATATTGATCCAAAAGTTCCGTTAAAGATGAGGGGAGATTCCAAAAAACTCCAAAAGATATTCAGGCATCTTCTGGAGAATGCGGTTAAGTTCACCAGAAAAGGCGGAATCTATGTAAGGGTATACGCTGAGGACACAGATTATGGAGTTAATCTCTGTATCGAAGTAAAGGATACCGGCATAGGTATCGACAACAAATCCATTGCCATGGTGGGCGAGGGCATGTATCAGGTCAATAAAAAGAGAAATCGCAGCTCAGGAGGCATAGGTATTGGACTTTATGTTGTGTACGGTTTTGTACACAGTATGGGCGGCTTTGTTAAGATCGAGAGTGCTCCCAAAAGCGGCACAACAGTCAGAGTGACCATTCCTCAGAAGGTAGTGGACAATACTCCGAGTCTTTCTCTGTCGGGGGACTTTACCGGAGATATTATCTTCCATTCCCATGCAGATAAGTACAAGGTACCAAAGGTTCGCGACTTTATTATGTCCATGGCTGCAAATCTCTCTTCCGGTCTCAAGGTGCCTGTATACCCGGCAGAAACGATCAGGGATATTGAACAGTTAAGAGAAAAGAATGATATATCTGTTATCTTTGTGGGCGAGGAGGAGTACCTGGATAATACCGGATACTTTGAAGAGCTTAGTAAGAAAGGCCTGGTTATAGCGGTATTGGCAGATCCTGGCTTTAAGCCTGTTCCGGGAAGTTCTGTAATAGTTCTTCCAAAGCCTTTATACGGATATCTCGTCACCAGAGTAATAAATGAGGGGTATGAAGTCGGCGGACTTGACAGCATAGATCAGGTTAGCCACCCAAACCTTAGAGGTTTAAGAGCCCTGATAGTTGATGATGAGCCCATGAATCTGATAGCTGCACAGGGACTTTTCAGAGACTATGAGATGTACACGGATATTGCATCAAGCGGAAAAGAGGCTGTCGAGAAATACAAAAAGAATGATTATGACATTGTCTTTATGGATCACATGATGCCTGAAATGGATGGCGTTGAAGCCATGAAACTCATAAGGGCTGCAGCCAAAGAAAGGGGTAAAGAGGCAGTGGTTGTCGCTCTTACTGCCAACGCGGTTTCAGGGGCAAGAGATATGTTTATGAAAGAAGGGTTTGACGGCTTTATTGCAAAACCCATGAACATTTCGGAATTTGAGCATGTTATGCTAAGGGTACTTGCCCGGAATTCTGCAAACACAGGAGGGCAGGCATCATGAAAAAAGACAGAGTTATCACCAGATTGTTCAAAATCATAATGGATCCGGAGAGAGAACTTAAGGAGAGACTCTATCTCGCTCTGACATTGGTCTGTGAATTTTCGGCAATCGTCGCCCTTATAGGAGACATTATTGCAAAAGAAAACCCAAAAGAAATCTGGGTTATTATTGGGACTGTAATCTTTATCCCGGGCATAATGATCATTGGCTTTCGCAGAAAAAAGACTGATGCGGCTATAAAGGCTACCATTATAGGTCTGGTATTTGTTATCCTTCCCAGTCTGTATTTCTTTGGCGGAGGCATAAGAGGCGGTGGTGTGCTCTGGGTTTTATTTGCTTTTACTTATGCAGGGCTTGTTCTTACCGGAGCGTGGAGAATAGTTATTTTTTTCAGTATCGTGTTGATCACTTTAAGCTGTTATGTGATTGAATACTATCACCCGGAATATATATACCGGCATCCAAATAATATGTTCCTGATGGACTCATTTGTCTCCATTATTCTTGTGGGTTCTGTGTGCTTTGTCATAACATGGCTTCAGAACAATTTGTATATCGGGGAGAATAACAGAACCAAAGAAGCAGTCAAAAAAGCTGAGGATCTCTCAAGGGCTCAGAACAGATTCTTTTCAGGCATGAGCCATGAGATACGCACACCGATAAATGCCATACTTGGTCTTAATGAACTTATTCTCCGGGATCAGAGAATTTCAAAAGAGGTTGCAGGTCATGCAACCAGGATAGAGAGCTCAGGTAAGATGCTCCTGACTCTTATAGATGATATTCTGGACTTTTCAAAGGCTGAAGCCGGAAACATGGAGATCGTACCGGTCAACTACGATGTGGGAGAGATGTTCACTGAAGTGGTAAACATGTTCCAGGTACGGGCTGTTGAAAAAGGACTGAAGTTTATTTTCTCTATAGATCCCAAGATCCCTTCCGTACTTTGCGGCGATGAGATCCGCATCATGCAGATCATGATAAATCTTATCAACAATGCCATAAAGTACACGCAGGAAGGCTCTGTTGAGCTCAGAGTTGAAAGTGAGACCAGAGATGAAAAGACTATAGACCTTACAATATCCGTAACGGACACCGGAATCGGCATTCAGAAGGAGGCTTTACCTTACATTTTTGATGTCTTTAAGAGAGTCACTGCCGGCAAGGACAGCCATATTGAAGGAACGGGACTGGGCCTTGCAATTGTAAAGGGACTGACCGATCTGATGGGTGGAACAGTGGCTGTTAACAGTGTATACGGCGCGGGCTCAACATTTACTGTTTCATTTCCTCAGGAAATAGCAGATTCCAAAGCTATCGGTGAGCTGGACATCCAAAATGAAGACGATGAAAAGAAAAAGAGTTATGAGAGTCTTTTCCATGCTCCTGAGGCAAGGATCCTTGTTGTTGATGACAACGAGATAAATCTTGAGGTTGAATGTAAGCTTCTTGAAGGTACTCAGATGGTGATAGATGGAGTCATGAGTGGAAAAGAAGCTTTGGAGATGTGTCTTAAGGAAAAATACGACGCCATTCTTATGGACCACATAATGCCTGAAATGGACGGAATTGAGTGCCTTGAAAATATTAGAAATCAGGAGGGCGGATTAAACAGATCAACTCCCGTAGTAGTTCTTACTGCCAATGCCGGCTCCGTGGACAGGGAAACATATTACAGGGCCGGATTTGACGGATATATGCTAAAGCCTGTCTCAGGTGAAGGCCTCGAAAGTACACTGATGAGATTCATATCTCCCGATAAGCTGATCGTAAAGAGCAGCAATATGGTGGTAGAGAAATCCGGCATCAATTCCTCTGTCGGATATTCCGGGAAAATGCCAATCCTTATCACATCCACCAGTATGTGTGATCTACCGGATTCCATTACGGCAAGGTTTATTCCTCTTTTGCCCTTCTTTATTAAGACGCAGGAGGGCGTGTTCAAAGACGGCGTTCAGATGAGTGCCAATGAACTGATGCGCTACATGGACAGTGGCAAAAAAGCAGAGTCAATGGCACCCGATGAGTCTGACTACAGAGATTTCTTTGCAAAAAACCTAAAGCAGGCCAACCACATAATCCATATAGCCATAACTACAGGTATGAGCCAGGACTACAAACTCTCATCGGAAGCCGCCAGGTCTTTTGACAATGTCACTGTAGTTAACTCTGAGGCTATATCCTCAGCCACCGGAATACTTATTCTTATTGCCATCAAACTTGCTCAGATGAATGTCTCGGTAGAGGAAATCGTAGACGAGCTTGAGGAGGTTAAAAAGAGACTCAGATGCAGCTTTATCATAGGAGATACGCAGGCTTTCGCCAGGAGGGGATTCATAAGACCCGAATTTGATCAGGTGGTTAAGAGTCTCGGACTTCACCCATGTATTGTTGTAAAAGATGACAGAGTAAAGATTGGCGGTATCTGGCCCGGAAGTATTCGGCAGGTGTACAGAAAATATATAAATAAAGCATTTCCTGTCAATGTGGTACCGGATCCTGAGGTTGTGTTTGTAACCTATGTCAATGTTCCGGTTGAAACCCTGAGGTGGATCAAGGAGGAGATCAGTAAGAAGGCCCACTTCGATAACATTGTGTTTAAGCAGGCTTCAGCTGCTATATCCTCAAACTGCGGATCAGGAACCTTTGGTATTCTCTACTTTGCTAAGTCGGATAAATCCTATAATCTTAATACCTACTTTAGTGACAACATGAGAATGTTCAGTGACGGTCAGGAAGACTATGAGACCTGGGATGAAGAAGAGGTAAAAGAGCCTTTGAAGTGGTACGAGACTCTGGAAGGGATCGATGGCGATACCGCGATCAAGAACAATGGATCAGAGGAAGGCTTTAAGAGAATACTGAAGTTCTTCTATGATACCATAGACAGTAAAGCTGAAGAACTGGACAGATACTTCTATGAAGGGGACTACAATAGCTACATTATACAGGTTCATGCACTAAAGAGCTCGTGTCGCCTTATTGGTGCTATTGAAACATCCGAAAAGGCACAGCTCCTTGAGAGTGCGGGAAAAGAAGAAAGGTTCGATTATATCAAACTAAACCACCCTGTCTTTATCCGTGAGTTTAAAAGGTTCAAGGACACTCTCAGTGGATTATTTGCAGAGGAGACTTTAGAGGATACAGATACTTATTCAAAGCCTGTTGCAGATAAAGCCTTTATGGAAGGAATTTATGAGAGGCTTAAAGAGAGCGCGGATGCCATGGACTGTGACGCCATAGATGCTGCGCTTAAGGAGGCCGATGGATATGTGATTCCGGAAGGCGAGACGGATAAGTTATATGAGCTGAAGAAAATGGCTGACCAGTTCGACTACGAAGGAATATTGGATATACTAAGTGAAAAGCAGTAGTTTTATATGAGACATAAAAGTCCTGCTCCTCTGATGGGAACAGGACTTTTTTATCTTTTATGATCAGATGTCTGAAATCTCTTCCTGGGTAAGAACCTTGACACCTGCACCTGTAAGACGGGCTTCGGCTGCCTTGGTGTCCGCAACACGGAAGATCATAACGGCTCTGTCGGTGTTCCTGCCGCCGGGGAAAGCATACATATACTCAATGTTTACGGACTCGTCTGTAAACTTATCAAGGAGCTTATCAAGTCCGCCTGCCTCGTCCGGAATCTCAATTGCAAGAACGGGTGTCAGGCTTGCTACGAAGTCGTTCTCTTTAAGGGTGCTTACAGCTGATAGTACGTCATCAACAATAAGTCTTGCGATGCCAAAATCCTTGGTTTCTGCCAGAGAAGTAGCTCTCATGTCGATGCCATGGGAAGCAAGAACGCCTGTCATTTTCTTAAGGGTACCGGGTTTGTTTTCAAGAAAAACTGAAATCTGCTGTACGCTCATTCTTTTATCCTCCTATGATCATTATACATCATAATATACGGATTGCTCCACTTCCTTAGATCTTTCTCTTGTCAATAACTCTCACTGCCTTACCTTCAGATCTTGTGATGGACTTGGGTGCCAGCAGTGAAACCTTGGCCTTGATGCCCAGCATTGACTTAAGCCCTTCAACAAGCTTTTTCTGTCTGTCCTCAACCTCACCCAGATTATCGGTGAACATCTCGGGAGTCATCTCAACCTGAACGTCAAGCGTATCTGTATTGTTTACCCTGTCCACAACGATCTGGTAGTTGGCAGCATATCCGTTGTTTAAAAGAACTGTCTCTATCTGGCTTGGGAATACGTTTACGCCGCGGATGATGAGCATATCGTCTGATCTTCCCATGGGCTTAGCCATTTTAACATGGGTACGACCGCAGGAGCATTTCTCTCTTGTAAGTCTGCAGATATCCCTTGTGCGATAGCGGATCATGGGGAATGCTTCCTTGTCAACAGCGGTGAACACAAGCTCGCCCTGTGATCCTTCAGGAAGAACTTCTTCCGTATCGGGATCAATGATCTCTGCGATGAAGTGATCCTCGTTGATGTGCATTCCACTCTGGGCAGAGCACTCAAAGGCAACACCGGGGCCGGAGAGTTCGGTAAGACCGTAGATATCGAAGGCCTTAATTCCCATGGTCTTTTCGATGCTCTCACGCATTTCCTGACTCCAGGCCTCAGCACCGAAAATACCGGCTTTGAGAGGAATATCATCAGGACCGTAGCCCATTTCCTGCATGCGCTCGCCCAGGTAAGCAGCGTAGCTTGGTGTGCAGCAGAGAATTGTGGCATTTAAATCTTTGATGAACATGATCTGTCTGTCAGTGTTGCCGGAGCTGGTGGGGATGGTAAGACATCCGACTTTATGGGATCCGCCGTTAAGACCGGGACCTCCTGTGAAAAGTCCGTAGCCGTAGGATACCTGACACACATCCTCATTGGTACCGCCGGCTGCAACGATAGCTCTTGCACAGCAGTCCTCCCAGAGATCGATGTCGTGCTGGGTATAAAAAGCCACTACACGTTTGCCGGTTGTTCCTGAGGTTGACTGAATTCTTACGCAGTCTTTAAGGGGCTTGCCGAGAAGACCGTAAGGATACGCTTCACGAAGGTCAGCCTTGGAGAGAAACGGAAGCTTATGAAGATCGTCAACTGATTTGATGTCTTCGGGTGTTACTCCCTTTTCCTCCATTTTTTTGCGGTAGTACGGAACATTGTCCCATACATGCTTTACTTGTTTTACAAGCTTTTCTGATTGAATCTTCCTTATTTCCTCATAAGGGGCACATTCAATCTCGGGTTGATAATAATGCTCCATTTGATGCTCCTCCCATTTTTATGTTTGATTTATTGCCCGGACTCTTTGCCCAGACGGAAAGCCTTTTTGTTCATCTCCAAAAACTTCTCGGGTACGTTTGCCTGAAGGGAATTCATCCATGCCTCTTCAGGAAGATCAAAGTAGTGGGAGAGTCTTCCGAGAAGAACGATGTTTACTGCCTTTGCTGAGCCTGCTTCCTCTGCAAGAGAGAGGCAGTCGAGGGCGTCAACTTTGGCACCGGACTCCTTAAGCTTTTTTACCAGGTCAGACGGATACTCTGCTGCTCCTGTTATAACAGGCATGGGATCTATCTGCTGGGTGTTGGTCACGATCTGGCCGTCCTTCTTAAGGAAGGGGAGCCATCTTGCAGCCTCCAGAATTTCAAATGATACGATGTAGTCTGCCTCGCCCTTGTCTATAACAGGGGAAAAGACCTTGTCGCCGTATCTTACATATGTTACAACGGATCCGCCTCTCTGGCTCATTCCGTGTACTTCAGAAACCTTAACGTCATATCCCTGGCTCATGAGAAGGTGACCAAGGAGTTTACTTGCAAGAAGTGAGCCCTGTCCGCCAACGCCCACGATCATTATATTCTTTGTTTCCATTTTATCTGTCCTCCTTGTTGACCATTCCTTCAAAAGCTGAAACAGGGCAAAGCTGACTGCATACATTACATCCTACGCAGAGAGTATTGTCGATGGTTGCCTTGCCATCCTTCATGGAGATGGCGGGACATCCGATCTTCATGCAGCTCTTACAGCCGACGCACTTATCCCTGTTGATGCTAAGAGGTGGATTGTGCTTGACGTACTTAAGAAGAGCGCAGGGACGTCTTGAAATGATAACTGAAGGAGCAGCTGCTGCAAGTTCCTCTTTAAGGACCTTGTCACACTGATCAAGGTTATAAGGATCAACAACTCTTACTCTCTCAAAGCCCATAGCTCTGCAAAGGGCCTCAAGATCGATCTTGCCTGCCGGGTCACCCTTGATGTTGTAGCCTGTTGTAGGATTCTGCTGATGACCTGTCATACCTGTGATTGAGTTATCTACGATGACGATTGTTGAGTTTGACTGGTTGTATGCAACGTTTGCAAGACCTGTCATACCTGAGTGCATGAAGGTAGAATCGCCGATAACAGCTACAGTCTTGTTCTCGCTCTCAGCGCCTCTTACCTTGTTAAAGCCGTGAACAGCTCCGATTGAAGCGCCCATGCAAAGAGTCATCTCGATGGCTCCGAGCGGAGGAACAGCTCCGAGTGTGTAGCATCCGATATCACCAAGTACGGTGCAGTTATTCTTTTTAAGAGTGTAGAAGAGACCTCTGTGAGGACATCCTGCGCACATTACAGGAGGTCTGTTCGGAATTACATCTTCAAGTGCATAACTCTCAGCAGTGTCTTTTCCGAAGGCCTTTGCAATGAGATTCTGAGAGAACTCATCGCATACAGGAAGAAGGTCTTTTCCTGTAACTGTAAGACCAAGGGCCTTAACATGATTCTCGATTATAGGATCAAGCTCCTCAACAACAAAGAGCTTGTCAACCTTGGC
The DNA here is from genome assembly GCA_017634825.1 of Butyrivibrio sp. GTDB lineage: Bacteria > Bacillota > Clostridia > Lachnospirales > Lachnospiraceae > Butyrivibrio. The sequence continues at coordinate 5,762 of JAGBMP010000163.1, read as the reverse complement.
TGCAAAGTCCTTTATAAGTTTATTTGGAAGAGGATTGGTCATGCCAAGCTTAAGAACTGATACGCTGTCGCCAAAGACCTCTTTTACATACTGATAGGAAGTTGAACCGGTGATGATACCAATCTCGGTTCCGCCCATTTCAACGCGGTTGAGTGGGCAGTTCTCAGCGTACTCTATGAGCTTTTTGGTGCGCTCCTCAACGATAGGATGGCGCTTCTTGGCATTACCGGGCATCATAACGTACTTGCCGATATTCTTTTCATACGGGAAATCCGGGACGTTTCTGTCACCTGTCTCAACAAGGGACTGAGAGTGCGCAACTCTTGTGCACATCTTAAGAAGTACCGGAGTATCGAATTTCTCTGAAATTTCGTAGGCGAGCTTTGTAAACTCAAGGGCCTCAGCTGAATCTGAAGGCTCGATCATGGGAACCTTGGCAGCGATGGCGTGATGTCTTGAATCCTGCTCGTTCTGGGATGAGTGCATTCCTGCATCATCTGCAACAACGATGACCATTCCGGCATTTCACCTGTATAAGACATGGTGTAAAGAGGATCCGCTGCGACATTGAGTCCTACGTGTTTCTGTGCGCAAAAGCTTCTGCGACCTGCAAGGGATGCACCGAATGCTGACTCCATGGCAACCTTCTCGTTGGGAGCCCACTCACAGTAAATCTCATCATATTTAGCAGCCTCCTCGGTAACTTCTGTACTGGGAGTTCCGGGATAGCTGGAAATGAAGCAGACTCCGGCCTCGTAAAGACCTCGGGCAACAGCCTTATTGCCCAGCATGAGCTGCTTGTTCTCATTATTGTTCATTACATAAACCTCCTACCGTCATATCCGTGCTTTAAAGCACTAAAGTAAAGTATACATAATTAATGAAAAAAGGTCAAACCGGAAATGAGTATCTATTTGATTTTTTTCTAAAAAAAATGTATACTCTACTTTAGTGCTTTAAAGCACATTAGTGCGCGAGCGATTTTTTAGGGGGTTTTACAAAATGCCAATCACAGATTTACTTGAACGAAACAGTAAGCTCTACGGGGATGAGGTTGCTCTGGTAGAGATCAATCCTGAGATCAGGGAAGAGCAGAGGGTTACCTGGAAGGAATATGAACTTATCCAGCCTACTTCAACCAACTATTACAGAAGGCAGATAACATGGTCCGTGTTTGATGAGAAGGCAAACCGTGTAGCCAACATGCTTATTGAAAGAGGAATCAAGAAGGGACAGAAGTGCGCGATCCTTCTAATGAACTGTCTTGAGTGGCTTCCTATTTACTTCGGTGTACTTAAGGCCGGAGCAGTGGCAGTTCCTTTAAATTTCCGTTTTGATTCGGAAGAGATTGATTACTGTCTGAAGGCTTCGGATTCAGACGTTTTATTCTACGGCCCGGAATTTATCGGCCGTATCGAGGATATCGCCCAGAAACTGAAAAAAGAGATGCTTCTTCTCTTTGTAGGAGATCAGTGTCCTTCATATGCAGATGACTATTACAGATATGCATCCAACGCCTCTTCTCAGGCACCCAAGATCCTGGTTGAGGACAAGGACGATGCAGCTATCTATTTCTCATCGGGAACAACAGGCTTCCCTAAGGCTATTCTTCATATTCACACCGCTCTTATGCAGTCAGCCAAGATGGAAGCAATACACCATGAGACTACTCATGCAGACAATTTCCTTTGCATCCCGCCTCTCTACCACACAGGCGCCAAGATGCACTGGTTTGGCTCGTTATACACCGGCTCAAGAGCAGTTCTCTTAAAAGGTAATTCTCCTGAAGCTATCTTCAGAGCTGTATCTGAGGAGAGATGCACAATAGTATGGCTCCTTGTTCCGTGGGCACAGGATATCCTGGCAGCCCTGGATTCAGGCAAGCTCAAGATGGAAGATTACAAGCTTAAACAGTGGAGACTGATGCACATCGGTGCGCAGCCTATCCCACCGTCACTGGTTCGCCACTGGCTTGAGTACTTCCCTGATCACAAGTATGACACCAACTACGGACTTTCTGAGTCCACAGGCCCAGGCTGTGTTCACCTTGGAATGGATAACGTCCACAAGGTCGGTGCCATCGGTATTCCCGGTTACGGTTGGAAGGTCAAGATCGTTGATGAAGAGGGCAATATCGTTGAGAAGGGTGAGATCGGTGAGCTCTGCGTCAAGGGCCCCGGAGTTATGGTTGAATACTACAAGAACCCTGAGGCTACAGCTGAGATATTAAAGGATGGCTGGCTCTTTACCGGTGACATGGCCCGTCAGGATGAGGACGGTTTCATCTTCCTGGTTGACCGTAAGAAAGACGTTATCATTTCCGGTGGTGAGAACCTGTATCCTGTACAGATCGAGAGCTTTTTGATGAAGAATAATAAGATCCACGATGCAGCGGTCATCGGCCTTCGCGATCAGCGTCTTGGTGAGATAGCAGCAGCTATTATTCAGGTAAAAGAGGGTATGACCTTAACCGAGGATGAAGTAGAAGAGTTCTGCCTCGATCTTCCAAGGTACAAGAGACCTCGTAAGATTATTTTTGCAAATGTTATAAGAAATGCTACCGGAAAGATAGACAAACCTAAGCTCCGTGAGATATACTGTGGATTGCATATTGTAGAAGAGCAAAATCAGTCATGATCCTATGAGCTGATTTGAAATGATTGGAGCTGTATAAATGGGTGGTTTTGAACCGGTATCACTACTTAAATGTGAGACATATGAATACAGTGAAGTTAGAAAGGCTCTTGAAAAGAGCCTTTCTTTTATTCATGGGCTTGATTTTATAAGGGAAGGCATGAAGGTTGGCATCAAGGCCAATCTGGTTACCGGAATGGCGCCTGAAAAGGCTGTTACAACACACCCGATATTGATCAAAGTAGTGTGTGATATGTTAACAGAAAAAGGAGCATCGGTTGTTATTGGTGACAGCCCCGGAGGCTTGTATACATCTGCGTTTTTGAAGGGAATTTACAAGAACTGCGGACTTCTTGAGCTGGAGAGTGACAAGGTTAAACTCAACGATGATTTTACTGTTAAGGACGCTGAGTTTCCTGATGCTGTTTCCATCAAGAATTTCATCTACACCGGCTGGCTTGATGAGTGCGATGCGATAATCAATATCTCCAAACTCAAGACCCATGCAATGATGGGCATGAGCTGCGCCGTCAAGAACATGTTCGGTACGATACCGGGAACCACCAAGCCTGAGTATCACATGAGATTTCCCGTGGAGAAGGCCTTTGCCAATGTAATGGTGGATCTCAACGAGTTCTTTAAACCTGTGCTCTATATTGTTGACGGAATCGACGGTATGGAGGGCAACGGGCCTACAGCCGGGGAAAAGAGACATGTAGGAGTTCTGCTCTCGTCTAAGAGACCTTATGCTCTTGATATGGTCTGCGCCGATATCATCGGAATGACTATGAATGACGTGGCAACCATTGGCGCTGCTTACGAGAGAGGCCTTGGTCCAAAGGATATCAGCGAGGTGGAAGTACTTGGCGATATAACTCCTGATGATGTGAGGATTGCTGATTTTAAGCGTGCTACCGAGCACCAGAGCATTACCTTTGAGGGAAACGGGGCATTTAATGCCGTTAAGGCATTTGCCTTTAAGATTGCGTTCAGTTCCAAGCCTCAGGTTAAAAAGAATGAGTGCATAGGCTGCAAGAAGTGCTTTGAGACCTGCCCTGCTTCTGCAATAACAATGACCTCTGCTGAGAATAAAAACGGCAAGAACGGCAAGGTTCCGCAAATAGACAGAAGTAAGTGCATAAAGTGCTTCTGCTGTCAGGAGTTCTGCCCGGTGGGTGCTATGAAGGTCAAGAATAACGCCCTTGGCAGACTTGTTAAGAAGATAGGTTGATCTGTATGTTCACGTATGAGATTAAGTCTGATAAAAAAGATGAACATAAGTATATAGAGATTACGGGCTACGAGGGAAGCGTAGCCCATCTTAATGTTCCGAAGGAGATTGACGGGATCAGTGTTGAGGCTATAGGCAATCACTCTTTTTCCGGAAGAAGTGACCTGGTCAGTGTTTCGCTACCCGAGAGCATAAGGACTCTTTACGGCTTTGCGTTTCATAACTGCAGAAATTTAAAAAAGATTTCTCTTTATGACAGCATTGATGATTACTACGACGGAGTTTGCAGGCAGTGCGACAGCTTAAGGGACATTGAGATTGTTTTAAACCGTGGATGGTTTGAGGTTGTCAGAAACTTCCTTGCGGATTATGATGGTAATCTACGCTTTATGCTGACTCTCCCTGATGGAGAAAAAGCTCTTCTTACGTTCCCGGGGTATGTCTACGACTTTAATGAGAACACCATGGCCAGGACCATTCAGTTCTCGATAGCGGGCTCGGGAATGTTTTACAGGGAGTGCGTGGACAGGCGCTCTATGGATTATCGTGGCTATGACAGACTCTTTGAGAAGGCGCTTATTGATGGTAACGCGGTTTCCGAGGATATTGCCATCGGAAGACTGTTGTACCCGGTAGAGCTTTCTGAGAACTTCAGGGACATGTACGAGAGCTATGTAAGTAAGAACTCTGAGTCTATATTGCTACGGCTTGTGGAGATTGCTGAGATCGAGCCGGAGACTGTAGAGGTGATAAAAGCTCTTTTGACCTATAAAAAGAATTCTCCGGGCAGCAGTTCATTGCTCGATGGGGATAGCGTTGATAAGGCGATCAAAGTGACTGCTGATAAGAAGATGGCTCTTTTGTCGGCGGTTCTTATGGAGTCAGCAAAAGATAAAGCCGGTGCAGCGCCGGACGTATTTGAGTTTTAAAATTTATTTTAGAAAGATTGGATTTGTTTTTATGGAAAATAAACAGCGTGAGGGCTTCGGCTCAAGACTTGGATTTTTGCTTGTTAGCGCAGGTTGTGCGATAGGAATCGGAAATGTCTGGAAGTTTCCGTATGTTGCGGGAGAAAACGGCGGAGGAGTGTTTGTAATGTTCTACCTCCTGTTCCTTCTCATCATGGGAATTCCCGTCATGTCAATGGAGCTCGCTATAGGAAGAGCCAGCAGAAAGACACTGGTAGGCGCGTACAAAAAGCTTGAGAGAAAGGGCAGTAAATGGCACATCCACGGATGGACATCAATGATCGGATGCTATCTTCTGATGATGTATTACACCACAGTTTCCGGCTGGATGATGAATTACTGCTACAAGTTCATGATAGGAGATTTCAGGAATCTTAGTGAGGGAGAGGTTTCACAGGTCTTTGAAAGCATGCTTAATAGCCCGATAGAGATGGGAATCTTTACAATGATAACCATTATTCTCGGATTCCTTGTATTGTCATTCGGTGTTCAGGGCGGCCTTGAGAAGGTAAACAAGGTCATGATGTTAGGACTCCTTGTACTGATCTTCGTCCTTGCGGGAAACAGCCTTACACTCAGCGGAGCTGCACAGGGAATGAAGTTCTTCCTTCTTCCTGACTTTGAGAAGGCAAGACAGGTTGGATTAGGGAACGTGATAACAGATGCAATGAATCAGGCGTTCTTCACCTTGAGCGTCGGTATGGGCTCAATCGAAATCTTCGGAAGTTATATGTCCAGAGAAAAGACACTTCTGGGAGAGGCAGGAAGGATCGCTATCCTTGACACCGTGGTTGCCATTGTGTCAGGTATCATCATTTTCCCTGCATGCTTTAGCTTTGGAGTTGCACCTGAGCAGGGACCGTCACTTATATTTGTGACTCTGCCAAACATTTTCATCGGAATGCCCCTTGGTATGGTCTGGGGAACGT
>JAGBMP010000162.1 GCA_017634825.1 Butyrivibrio sp. | reverse complement strand
TAGCCTGCTGCCTCGGCAACCTTCTCAACCTTCATGTTTCCGTTCCTAAGGAGTGTGCTGGCCTTGTTGAGTCTTATTCTCTTTACGTTCTCTCCAAATGTCATGCCTGACTTCTCCTTGATATACTTGGAGAGATATGGCTTTGAGAGATAGAACTGGCTTGAGAGATCATCCAGAGTTACTGTCAGGTAGTTCTCCTGAATGTAATTGATGATGGAGTTGATCCTCTCGTCCTTGCTGTTCTTGATACTTCTTACTGCATCAATCTGGTTTACTGCAATTACCAAAGCTCCGATTGATGACTTGATGATATCCTCGTCAATTCCTACGCCCCAGTACTTCTGGCCGTTGTAGGTAATTCCAACGTAGGAGCAGGCCTTTGAGGATGAACCTCTTGAAAGAGCGTGTTCTTCGTAGGTTGAGAGCTCGTAGCTGATGTTGAAGTACTGCTTGATGGCGTTACTTACAGCATCGAGACGTCCGTTACCGTTAGCCTCTACGATGTGATCCTTGTCTGCGTGAGAGATTGTAACCTCAGCAAGAATACCGTCTATCTGCTTGAAGTGTACTTCAGGAATCCTGAATACATTGTCGTTGTGTACGTATTTATCCTCAAATATCTGATAGATTCTTGCAGGTGAAAGCTCAGCATGCTCTCTGTCTGAGATATCCTTGATGGTATAGCTGATGTCTGCCTGCATTTCCTTTGGAACCATCATGCCGTAGTTGGTCTTGAGGATGTAGCTTACGCCGCCCTTTCCGGACTGGCTGTTGATCCTGATAACATCTCCGTCGTACTCTCTTCCAAGGTCCTTGGGATCAACGGGAAGATATGGTACTGACCAGATTCCCTTGTCCTTCTTCTGGTCATGCCAGGAGAAGCCCTTTGAAATAGCATCCTGATGTGAGCCTGAGAAAGCTGTAAATACCAGCTGTCCTGCATAGGGCTGTCTCTCATAGATGCGCATTCTTGTAAGTCTCTCGTAGGTCTCGCCAACTTCCATGATATGTGAGAAATCAAGTCCCGGATCTACGCCGTGTGAGTACATGTTGATTGCAAGTGTAACGATATCAACATTTCCTGTTCTCTCGCCGTTTCCAAAGAGCGTACCTTCGATTCTGTCAGCTCCTGCAAGGCAACCGAGCTCTGCATCGCTCACTCCGGATCCTCTGTCATTGTGAGGGTGAAGTGAGAGTGTTACTGCCTCGCGGTGCTTTAAGTTCTTGCTTATGTATTCAACCTGAGTTGCAAATACGTGAGGCATTGCGATCTCAACGGTTGTAGGGATGTTGATGATGACTTTGTTCTTCTTGGTCGGCTTCCAAACATCAAGGACAGCGTTGCAGACTTCAACCGCATAGTCTACTTCTGTGCCCGGGAAGCTCTCTGGTGAGTATTCAAAAGAGAAATTGCCGTTTGTTTCCTTTGCCAGCTTATCAAGGAGCTTGGCTCCGTCAACTGCGATCTTCTTGACTTCTTCCTTGCTCTTTTTGAACACCTGTTCACGCTGAGCTACGGATGTTGAATTGTAAAGATGGATGATGGCTTTTGGAGCACCCTTAACGGCTTCAAAAGTTCTTTTGATAATGTGTTCTCTTGCCTGGGTGAGAACCTGAACCGTAACATCGTCAGGGATCATGTTCTTCTCTATAAGAGTTCTTGCAAACTCAAACTCAGTCTCTGAAGCTGCCGGGAAGCCGATCTCAATCTCTTTGAAACCAAGGTTGACCAGCATTGTAAAGAACTCAAGCTTCTCATCAAGGCTCATGGGCTCTATAAGGGCCTGGTTGCCATCGCGAAGATCTACGCTGCACCAAATGGGCGGATGATCCAAATAGTCCTTCTTAACCCAGTCATAAGTAGGCTTGGGTGGCATAAAATACTGACGCTGGTACTTCTCAACATTCTTCATAACTGTGCTCCTCTTTCTGTCTTTCATTTGCTAAATCTTGATTTATTTTCACCTGTAACATTAAATATATCGGGTTAAATTTGATATATATTATGTTAAAAGTATAAATTTTAATCAATTTAGCTGATGGATATTATCATAGCACAATTATGTACAATTACATCATGGTGAAATTAATCACTTTTCTTGATATATTTTAATAAAACGAACCGTCCCCATTGACTCATTCATCTTTATGAACTATTACGACAGTTCCGACAGTGACTATATTAAAGAGCTCCTCTGCCTTGTCATGAGGCAGATTTACGCATCCGTGTGAGCCGTTGGTCTTATAGATGTTTCCGCCGAACTTCCGCCGCCAGGTGGCGTCATGCAGTCCACAGCCGCCTCTTGAAAATGGCATCCAGTAGTCAACCCAGTTGTGCCAGGTGGGACCGGTCAGATAGGTTCCGGCGACGTGGCCATACACTGCAAAAACTCCGGTGGGAGTGCTTCTTTGCTTGCTGACATCTCCTGATACACAGTCGCTTTCCCAGACAGGCGCACCGTCCAGAATATAGGTTACATGCTGGGTTGTGAGGTTGACGTCAATATAAGTATTAAGCGGGGTTCCGGCTGCTTCCTCTGCAGCGTTCTGAAATCTTCCCTCACCGATCCCGAAGGTCAGATAATGATTTATCAGAGCCGGCTGGCTTGTTCCTACAGCTGCTGCCACATCCGGGTATCTCTCGGCGTAGTAGACGGGATCAAACCCACTGGCCAAGGCCTGCATCGGGAAAAGGATGATCGCAATCGCTGCCATTATACAGCTAAGTGCCAGGCAAAAGAGTCTTTTCTTCATTGTTCATGCTCCTGTTGAATAAACTTAAAATTAGGCAAGTCAATTATTCATCAAAAAGTAATCGCTGTGCCGTACTAAAATTATAGCGCATTTAATATAAAAAATGTATAAATATTGGCTGTTTGAGGGATGTCTGACTTTTCCGCGCCATAGAAAAAAAGCACCAAATTTGCTATAATTAGAGCTAACCGATTTTGTGCGACAGGTCAGGGGAGGAACGCTTTGGACATAATCAGAAAACAGGAAACCAGGTCAGGGTTTGAAAAGTTTATTACTATGCTTGCCCTGATCATAGTGTGTATTCTTATAAACAGCGGCGGAGCACTTATATGTAACAGCTTAGGGCTTCCCTTGTACCTTGATCTTATCGGTACGATGATAGCTGCCATGCTTGGTGGATACATACCGGGCATAATCGTGGGCCTTATAGGACCGGTTCTGACAACCATAACATCAGACCCCATGGCCATTTCTTATGGAGCTTTAAACGTTTCTGTGGCAATTGTCACTGCGTTTTTCTACGATCGCGACTGGACTAAAAAGATACAGGGCATAATTTCCATGATCGTCATTGATGCGATCATCGGTGGCGTGTTAGGCGCGCTTATCACCTGGTATCTCTACGGCTTTGGAGCGGAAGATACTTCTTCCGGACTGGTTGCATCCATCCATAATCTTGGGATCTTTTCAGCCTTTACATCAGAGCTGATCGCAGACTTCCTTATTGACCTCGTTGATAAGGTTATCAGTGTGTCTTTTGCCCTTATAGTAGTGCAGCTATTGCCTGCCAAATTCAAGGGCCGCTTTCATATCCACGCCTGGAAGCAGGCACCTCTTACTTCCGAGATCGTAAAAGAGTTCCGCAAAAAGAAGAGCAGACAGATGTCCTTAAGGCTTAAGCTGGTATCCCTGATCACCGTGGCATCGTTCCTTATCGGTGCATCAGCCATGGCCATCAGCTATTTCATCTACTACAACAGCCTTGTGGACAGAGAGACCGAGCTTGCAGAGGCCATTGCCCAAAGAGCTGCATCCTTTGTCGACGGAGATCGCATAGAAGAGTTCATCGAAAAGGGTGAAGCGGCAGAAGGCTACAACGAGATATATAAAGAGCTTGAGGAGATACTTACAACTTCTGATGACATAGTTAAGTACGTCTATGTTTACAAGATCATGGAAGATGGCTGTCATGTTGTATTCGACATTGATACAGAAGATGTACCCGGAGGAGAACCGGGAGACGTAGTTGGCTTTAAGGAGACCATAGGAGAGTACAGGACGGGCCTTTCGGAGGCTCAGGAGGTAGAGCCGATAGTTGTCAACGACAGGTTTGGCTGGGTCCTTACAGTGTTTGAACCCGTGATGAATTCTGCCGGAAAAGTCGCTGCTCATGCGGGTGTCGACATTTCCATGCACCAGATCATGATGCAGGCAAGGAGCTTCAGAGTCAGGATAATATCTCTTTTCTTCGGAGTCTTTGCTCTTATCCTTGCTGTGAGCCTGTACTTTGTTGAGTACCAGATGATCCTTCCTCTGAACACCATGGCATATACGGCTTCGATCTTTACGCAGGACAGGGATGAGTCCCTCCATGACACTGTTGAGCTCTTTAACAAGATCGACATCGAAACCGGTGATGAAACAGAGAATCTCTATCTGGCGTTCTCTGAAATGACAGAAGATAACCTGAACTATCTGGAAGATATAAAGCATAAGAACGAGACCATCAGTACCATGCAAAACGCTCTGATCATGGTTCTTGCGGACATGGTCGAGAGCAGGGACCAGAACACCGGAGAGCATGTTAAAAAGACTGCCAGGTACACCGGTATCATCATGGACGAGCTCAAGAAAGAAGGCATCTACAGCGATAAGCTGACGGATAAATTCATGTCAGATGTCATTAAATCCGCACCTCTTCATGATATCGGCAAGATCAAGGTCTCCGACAGGATCCTCAACAAGCCTTCAAGGCTCGATGATGATGAGTACAAGAAAATGAAGGATCACACTCTTGCAGGAGCTGATATAATAGACCAGGTTATTGAAAAGATTCCTGAATCCGACTATCTCAAGGAGGCAAGGAATCTGGCGCTGTACCATCACGAGAGATGGGACGGCAAAGGCTATCCGATGGGACTTTCCGGAGAGGATATTCCTCTCTCAGCCAGGATAATGGCAGTAGCGGATGTCTTTGATGCACTTTCTTCCGACAGGTGTTACAAAAAGGCATTTTCATTTGATGAGTCCATGGATATAATATTGGAGGGCTCCGGAACACGCTTTGACCCCAACATCGCCATGGCGTTTTCAAATGCCAGAGATGAGGTAATAAAAGTGATAGAGAGCACCAGAAATCAAAAAAGGAGTATTTATGACTAAGAATTATGATGTAGTAATTATCGGCGCAGGACCCGGCGGTATCTTCTGCGCCTACGAACTGATGGAGAAAAGGCCTGACCTTAAGGTTCTCATTGTTGAGAAGGGCCGTTCAATAGAGAAAAGAAATTGTCCCAAGCGTGTGACCAAGACCTGTGCAGGTTGTAAGCCCTGTTCCATCACGACAGGTTTTGCGGGAGCCGGAGCGTTTTCAGACGGCAAGCTCTCTCTTTCTCCCGATGTAGGAGGAAATCTTCCCGAGATCCTTGGCTATGACAAGGCTACAGAGCTCATCCACGAGTCGGACGAGATCTATCTTAAGTTTGGCGCAGACAAGAATGTCTACGGTATCGACAAGGAAGCAGAGCTTCGCGAGATCAGAAGAAAAGCTATCGGAGCAAATCTTAAGCTGGTCGAGTGCCCTATCAGACACCTCGGAACAGAGGAAGGCTACAAGATCTACTCAAGACTTCAGGAACATATCCTGAAGCAGGGCGTAGATATCGAGTTTAACACTATGGTGACTGACATCATCGTTGAGGATGGAAGAGCCACAGCCATTACCACCGACAAGGGTGATACATTTACTGCAAAAGAGATCGTCAGCGCCGTTGGACGTGAAGGAGCCGACTGGTTTAAGGATAAGTGCGAGGAAATCGGCATCGAGACAAGCCCCGGCACTGTTGATGTGGGCGTTAGAGTAGAAGTAAGAGATGAGGTTATGCAGTTCCTTAATGAAAACCTCTACGAGGCCAAGCTTATCTACCACACACCTACTTTTGACGACAAGGTAAGAACCTTCTGTACAAACCCTTCGGGCGAAGTTGCTACTGAGTACTACGAGGGCGGACTTGCTGTTGTAAACGGTCACGCTTATAAGGGAAAAGAGCTTAAGACAAACAATACAAACTTTGCGCTCCTGGTGTCCAAGAACTTTACCAAGCCTTTCAAGACACCTATCGAGTACGGCAAGAAAATAGCAGAGCTCTCAAACATGCTCTGCGGAGGCAAGATCCTGGTTCAGACCTACGGCGATTTCAAGCGCGGCAGAAGAACCACAGAGGAGAGACTTTGCAGAAACAATCTGATACCTACGCTTAAGGATGCTGTTCCCGGCGATCTTTCGCTGGTATTCCCTCACAGGATCATGGTTGATCTCGATGAGATGATACAGGCACTTGATAAGGTAACTCCGGGCATTGCTTCCGATGAGACACTGCTCTACGGCGTGGAGGTTAAGTTCTACTCCAACAAGGTTATAGTAAACAAGGACTTTGAGACCAGCATTAAGGGGCTCAGGGCTATCGGAGACGGCGCAGGAGTTACAAGAGGACTTCAGCAGGCCAGCGCCAACGGACTCTCTGTTGCCCGCAGCATAATAAAGGCATTTGAATCATGAAAAAAAGACTATCGGCAGCAGCTCTTTTGCTAATGCTAATACTTTCAGGATGCTCGGCTTTCCTCCCTTATAACAAGGTGGTATTTACCACCGGCTTTGAGAAGGATGAGGTCTTTCGGATCGAGGATTCAACCTGCTCTTTGGCTGAGGCGTATGTCTACCTTGTAGGAACCCAGTCAGGCTATGAGAACACCTTCGGAAAAGACATCTGGATGGCCCAGACAGATTCCGGCACGGTAGAGGAGAGGTTAAAAGAGTCAGTACTTGCCAAGATAGCGCAAATAAAGGTGATGAATCTTCTGGCAAGGGAGAATGAGATCACACTTGATGAGTCCGAAGAACAGCTTGTTACGGCAGCAGCACAGGAGTACTTTGGACTGCTCACCGATGCTGACAAAGAGGCCATGAACGGCGTTGTCTATGAAGATATTGAGGGCATAATAAGAGAGCAGGCAATAGCGGATAAGCTATACGATTACATCATAAGAGACATCAATCCCGAGATCTCGGATGATGAAGCCAGAACCATAACCGTTGAGCAGATCCTGATAAAGACCTATTCCCTGGATAGTGAAGGAAATAAGGTCCCCTTTAGCGAAGGCGAGAAGGATGCTGCTTACAGAAGATGCAGAGAAGTCTTCAAGAGCCTGTTAAACGGCGGAAGCTTTGAAGAGCTTATGGCCCAGTACAACGAAGCGGATGAAGGCACAATCTCTTTTGGCAAAGGCGAAAAAGATACTGAATTCGAGACAGCAGCCTTCAACCTCGGAACCGAGCAGGTAAGCGAGATCATAGAGACAGCAGACGGCTATGCGATACTTAAGTGTATCAGCACCTTCAACCGCGAGGAGACCGAAGCAAACAAGGTCAAGATTGTGGCCGAGAGAAAGCGGGAGGTTTTCGGAGCACAGTATGATGCCTTTGTGGCGACACTTACCAAGCAGCTCAATGAGAAGCTCTGGGACAGTGTTGAGCTCATCGAGGATGAAAACGTTACTGCCACCGGATTCATGGAAGTCTATGAAAAATATTTCCGTTCATAAGCAGATTTTTTACTTTTATCCGTCATAACTTACAAAGGTTTAGCACTTGTGTAAAAACAAGTGCTTTTCTTTTTGTTCAAAATGCATAAAATTTGCGAACAAAGAATAAACTTTCTGTTAAAGAAGTAAAAAATGTGCTTGTTGAGGTAAAAGAAATCCATTCTATCAGACAACTCATTTGGCTATAGTTAAGTTGTAGTAAGTTTTACTGAAACGGGGAATAAGAGTATGAAAAAATTAAGAGTATATAGTTTAGCACTTGCAATGCTGTTTGTTCTTACTGTACTTGGAGGATGTGGAAGTAAAACTGAAAAATGGGCTTATGATTATGAGCCCACAGAAGCTGTGATTGCTCTCTCAGAAGATGGTAAGGCTACTTACAAGGGGAATGAGTACACTTACACCAAGGATGATACCTACATAACTCTCAAGGATGAGAACGGAGAGCAGCAGAAGATCCGTTATGAGATGAACGGAGATAAGATGACCCTGTATGAAGAGTCGACCTACACAAGAAGTGGTTCGGGCGACGGTGTTGTTGGGAACTGGCTCCAGGGAAATGGTTGGTCCTATGTTTTTACAGACAGTGGGGAATTCAGTGAGGAGAACATTTTCTTTGGACATTACACATTGGATGAGGAGAAATCCAGGATCAAGCTTATGTACAATGACCCGATGGAGGATGCATATCTTTATTACACCTTAAACGGAGACAAACTTACGGTTGCTTACCCATGGCCTATGGTCAGGGTTCAATAAAATAATACTTCAACAAAGGAGAGGTGTGTTATGAAAATGAAGCGAATTGTTTCAACCTTGTTGGCGGGAGTTATGGCTATGTCTCTCGTCGCATGTGCCGGATCTTCAGCACCTGCTGATACCGGAACAGCTACTGAGCAGCCTGCAGCTACAGAGCAGCCCGCTGCTGAGCCTGCAGCAGAGCCTGCTGCAGTAGAGAATACCGACTCTTCAGAGCCTATTTCTCTTACAATGTGGTGTATCGCAACTGAGAGTGATTCAAACCGTCACGCTTATGAAGCAGCTATAGCTGATATGCAGGCTAAGTATCCTAATATCAACTTCACATGGGAAGCTTTTGAGAACCAGTCTTACAAGACCAAGATCAAAGCTGCTGTATCTGCTAACGAGATGCCTGATATCTTCTTCACATGGTCATGCGCATTCCTTGGTGACTTCGTTGATGCAGGTAAGGTTTACTGCCTCGATGATGCTTATCAGAACTGGAAGAGCGAACTTCCTGAGAACATGCTTGGCAACACAACTTATGATGGCAAGCACTACGGCGTTCCTACAACAATGAACATCGTTGGTCTTTTTGCTAACATGGAGCTTCTTGAGCAGGTTGGCTACACAGAGATCCCCGGAACATATGATGAGTTTATCGCATGCTGCGACAAGCTTAAAGCAGCAGGAATCATTCCTTTCGGATGTGCAGGAAAAGAGACCTGGTGTGTAACTGAGTATCTTGAGTCTGTTATCGAGAAGAGCGCAGGCGCTGACACTCTTAATGACATCTTCCTCGGAAGAGCAACATGGGATAATCAGGACGTTACTGACGCCGTTGATACATTCCAGAAGCTTGTAACAGACGGTTACTTCGATCCTTCAGGAATCGGCCTTACAAACGACGAAGTTAAGAACAACTTCATGGCAGGCAAGTATGCATTCTACATGAACGGAACATGGAACTGTGCAGACTTCGCAGCAAACGAAGAGTTCTTCCCTAAGGTAAAGGTTGGTGAGTTCCCTGTAATCAACGCTGACAAGGCTAAACTTGGACAGCTCATCGGTGGACCTTCAGATACACTTGCAGTAGCAGCTTCTTCACCTAACGCTGCAGCAGCTGCTGACTATGCTTTCGAGCTTGGTAAGCTTATCTGCCACTATGGCTACCTTGATGGATGCGGACTTCCTGCATGGACACCTTACGGTGACACAAGCAGCGTTAACGCTCTTACACAGACTGTATCTGAGATCTGCAGCAAGGCTGACAGCTTCGTACTCTTTGGTGATACAGCTATGTCTGCTGACGATGCAAATACATATCTTTCATATGTTGATCAGGTTTATGGATGCCAGGTTGACGGAAAAGCATTTACTGACGGTCTTGCAAAAGACATTAGGTAATATTTAACATTACATCGGTCCTTCCTGCGTTTCTTTGGGAATACAGAAAGGACCGATTTTTTTGGAAGGTTGCTTGTATGAATAAAAAAACTGCGGATATACAAAAAGGGATTACCATATTTTTGTTTCTTCTTCCTGCATTACTGCTATTTGTGAGCATTCTGATCGCGCCTATCGCTGTGTCTGTTTACAGAAGTATGTATGACTGGAACGGTTTCTCGGAAGGAACTTTTATCGGTTTTAACAACTATATCGAATTATTTACAAACGGATCTATCAAGTTCATGGTAGGCCTTAAGAACTCACTTATACTGGCTTTCTTTTCAGTATTTGTTCAGTTGCCGTTTTCTCTTTTCCTGGCACTCCTTCTTGGAAGGCGTCCTAAGAAAGAGAGATTCTTTCTGTCGGTATTCTTTATGCCGGTACTGATCTCAACTGTGGTAATTGGCCAACTTTGGCTTAAGATATATAACCCTGATTACGGTCTTTTAAACAGATTCCTTGATGCTGTTAACCTCGGAAGCTGGAAGCACGTATGGGTTGGTGAAGTAAAAACTGCTCTTGGAGCAATCATAGTTCCTACTATCTGGCAGTATATCGGATACCATATGCTCCTTATGTACGCCGGAGTAAAAGGAGTATCCACTGACCTCAGGGAAGCAGCAATGCTTGACGGAGCATCACCTTGGCAGGTTGACAGGTACATCGTTATTCCTATCATCAAGCCTATCATCAGAGTAAGCGTTATCTTCGCGGTTACCGGTTCACTTAAGACCTACGACCTTGTAAGGATCCTGACAGAGGGCGGACCATTCCAGACCACTGAAGTTCCGAGTACTCTTCTTGAAAACATGCTGTTCCTTAGGAACAGATACGGAATGGGAAGTACCATTTCTGTAATGCTTATTTTGCTCTGCTTTGCATTTGCGCTGGCGATAACAGCAATATTTAGGGAGAGGGACTAAACAATGGGGAACACTAATTCAGATATAATCAAAAAAACCAATCCGGCTGCCAAAGTCCTTATGTACATTTTCCTTGGGATTTGGGCGCTGATAAATCTCTTCCCTATTTACTTCATGTTCACTTTTTCGCTTAAGTCAAACGAAGAGATTTTCGGAGCCAACATTGTCGGACTTCCGAGGGAATGGCTCTGGACCAACTACACCAGAGCGCTTGGCACCGGCAACATGCTTCTTTACTTTTTTAACAGCTTACTTGTAACAACACTTGCCATCGCGATTTCTCTTTTCGCAGCCATGATGGCAACCTATGCGATAACAAGGATCAGCTGGAAACTCAATAAGCTCACCAATGCATTCTTTATGCTGGGTCTTACCATTCCGATCCAGGCTTCAATCGTTCCTGTTTATGTAGTACTTTCAAAGCTTCACTGGCTCAATAAGTATTCAACACTTATTGTTCCTTACTCTGCATTTGCTCTGTCAATGTCAATCCTTATCTGTACGGGATTCATGGTGGAGATACCCTATGCTTTGGACGAAGCTGCAAGGATAGACGGATGTTCTCTGACGGGAACGTTCTTCAGGATCATTCTTCCTCTTATGAAGCCTGCAGTATCGACGGTTGGTGTCTACTCATACCTTCAGTGCTGGAATGAGTTCATGTTTGCAAACGTATTCATTTCGGATTCTCAGCACAGAACACTGCCTGTTGGTATCAAAGCTCTTTCCGGAGCCTATACCACAGACTGGGGTCCGATTGGTGCGGCGCTTTGTATAGCTACATTCCCTACACTGATCTTTTACTTATTCTTAAGTGGCAAGATTCAGGAGAGTTTCATTGCCGGAGCAGTAAAGGGATAAAGGATAAGATTATTAGCAGACCTGTCACTCGGGTTCATGGCCCGGGCGGCAGGTTTCTTTAATATTAAAAACATGGTATCTTATATTTTATGAAGGAAAAAAATCAGAAAAAAATGAATACTTCCTTATCTAACAAGCTAAAACAGCTGATCCTCGGCATTGGTCTGGTTGTGACGGTTGTCTTTTTGGTGTCTATCTACTTCATCACCGAAAGTGAAAAGAAGAACTACGGAATGAGAGAGTCCGAGAAGGTCCTTCGTACACTATCAAGTAATATATCCAGTGATATAGCAAGATATTGCGAACTCTCAAGACTTATAATGACTGAGGACAGAGTGGTTTCTTTCCTCAGGGCAGACTCTGACATAGTGGATATCAGTATGATAAATGATGCGAGATACGGAGTCATGGATATCCTCAATGTCACTGAAGGTGTGGACACAGTCATGGTCTTCAGGGAAGATATGATCATGTTTGCCACCAACAGATTTACCTATGAATATGACTACGAGGGTATGACTTCGGATACGTGGAGAAAAGACATATATGAGGGCAAAGGAAAGGCTGTAGTTTCCCTTAACTCAAACAATGTTGCAAAAAAGCTTGGAAACAAGCCGATGGTAACCATCGGCAGAGCTATTTATGACCTGGACTCCCAGCAAAGAACAGGTCTTATGATGATGAACATTTCTTCGGCTATCTTTAACAGGATGTTGGTAGATCTTAGGTATACCGATATCTGTATCATGGGAAGTGATGGCTCATTTCTTGCAGGCAACAGGAATCTCGCGCCTTATTTCGACAGCTCTTTTATCTCAAAAGACATTGTCCACAAGGATATAACAATAGACGGCGAAAAGGGTCTTGCTTCCGGTTGCAGAGTTGGTAATATGCCTATAGTTTTGCTTAAGGTCTCTACTTACGGCAACGAGGTGGTGCCTTTTACTGCGATAAACGTCCTGATATTCATGCTTGCCATTTTCGTTGTACTGGCGCTCTTTACAGGCTCTTTTATCAGCAAGAACATAACCGATCCGGTGTTCAAACTCTCCTCTGCCATGGAGAAAAACAGAACTTCGGGCGAACTTAAGAAGATCGATGTTGAGGTCAGCAGCAGTGAGTTTGACATGCTTGAGAACGACTACAACAACATGATCGATCACGTTAACGAGCTGATAGGCCGTCTCATGGAGAAGGAAAAGACCCTTCAGAGGGCCGAGATGCGTGTGCTCCAGGAGCAGATAAAACCGCACTTCCTCTATAACTCTATCGAGACCATAGGCTACATGGCGCTGGATGCCGGAGCTGACAAGGTTCATGACGCGCTGGAGACCATGGGAAGCTTTTACCGCAATTTCCTTAGTAAAGGCGGCAGAGATATACCGTTTTCAAGGGAGATAAGGATAGTTAAGGATTACCTGTCCCTGCAAAAACTCAGATATGGGGATATAATAGAAGATGAATATGATATTCCCGAGGAGACAGAGAACTTTATCATTCCCAAGCTTATCCTTCAGCCGCTGGTTGAAAACAGTATCTACCATGGCATCAGATTAAAAGGCGAGAAGGGTCTTATCAGTATTTCGGCCTACATCGACGAGATCGAGGGCGAGGAGTATCCTGAGAGGGAACTTCACATCATCGTCAATGATACCGGCGTCGGAATGGATCAGGATAAGATTGACAAGATTCTCTCTGCTGATGAGAAGGACAGACCGGAGGAGGCTGATGAGAGCTTCGGACTTTGGGGAACAATTCAAAGGATCAGAATGTACACGGGCAAGAAAGACTGCGTTAAAATAGAAAGTGAACCCGGTGAGTACACCAGAATTGAAATAACCATTGGAGCAAAATGATGAACAGAGCGCTGAGAGTAATGATAATTGATGATGAGGAATCCGCAAGAAAGCTGATGCGAGCGGCCATTGACTGGGAGAGCCTCGGAATGGAGGTTGTGGGAGAAGCAGCCAGTGGAATCGAGGCCATCAATATCATCGACGACCTTCGCCCGGATATAGCTTTTGTTGATATTTCAATGCCCTTTATGGATGGAATCGAGTTCACGGAAGTTGCTACTGCGCGTTACCCCAAGCTCATTATCATCATCATGACCGCCATCGATAAGTTCGAGTACGCCAGAAAGTGCGTAAGCCTTCCGGTATTCGACTACATGCTAAAGCCCATGGTAAGAGCTGAGATCACTCCGGTTTTAGAGAGAGCGGCGGAGAAACTCAAGAAGGAAAAAGACTACTGGGAAGAGCAGAAGTCAGATGAAGAGACCCGCGCTTTTGAAGAAAGCTCCACAGATCTGATAACGAGGTATCTTGAAGAGAATTTTACCGACAAAGAATTAAACCTTGCCTTTATAGCCCAGCACTTTGGATTTTCTGCCAGCTACCTGTCAAGGAAGTTCAAGGCAGATACCGGAAAAAAGTTTGTTGAATATCTTACGGACCTTCGAATGAAAAAGGCCATGGAGATAGCAAAAGGAAATGTAAAGATGTATCAGGCTGCTGCAGAAGTGGGAATCCCGGACCCGAATTATTTCAGCCGCTGCTTTAAAAAATATACCGGAATGAGCTATTCAGACTATGTTGCGGAACAATTAAAGTGATTTACCAGGAGGTGTACTTTGAGAAAACGGACAATATTTTATGAGATTTTCAGCTTTATCATGGTTGCCATAGGAGCTTGCATAGCAGCTTTTTCTATTGAGGATTTTCTGGCGCCAAACAAGATCTTTGACGGCGGAATTGTGGGTGTGTCAATGCTTTTGTCACATTTCACCGGAGTAAGACTCAGTATCCTGACCTGGATTTTAAACGTGCCATTCCTGCTGATAGGATGGAAAAAAAGAGGACCGCTTTTCGTAGCCAGAGCTATCTTTGCCATGACGGTATTTTCTGTGGCGGTGGCAGTTTTTGAGACTACCCCCAATGTGACGGATGATCATCTTCTGGCGGTAACCTTTGGCGGACTTATACTTGGTGTCGGAGTCGGAATTGTTCTTCGCTACGGAGGCTGCCTTGACGGTACCGAGATAGTGGCATCCCTCCTTGCTCCCAAGATACATCAGACCATCGGACGTCAGGTCTTGTGCTTTAATATAGTGCTGTATCTGATCATTGGCCTTATATTTGGCTGGAATCAGGGACTTTACTCCATACTGACTTACGTTCTGGTATCTGTGGTCATGGAGAGAGTTGAAGAGGGATTTGACGCTCAGAGAGGCTGCCTTATCTTTACCCATGAAGATGTAAATCTGATTAAGGACAAGATCTATAAAAATCTTGGAAGAACCTGTACAGAGTGGAAGACGGAAGGCTATATCGGCGGAGAGAACAGGGCGCTGTATGTGGTTATAAGTCAGTATGAACTGCGGCAGCTAAGGGAGATAATGTCCGAGTTTGAATGCTTTATTACAATTACGGACATTGATGAAATAATAGGAAAGAACGTAAAGCTCACATTGTTATAAATGGATGGAATTGGTATTTGTTAGCACTCGCCTTTGGTGAGTGCTAAATTTTTGTTGACTTTTGTCTGTGGGGGTCTTAAACTATTTTCTGTACGATGATAGATGTACATTTTTTGCCCGTGCGGGCGAATGCAATATATAGAAAAGGGAGTGAGAATTATGGCTTCAAAAAAAGGTAATTTATCAATCAACAGCGAGAATATGTTTCCAATCATCAAGAAATGGCTCTATTCAGACCACGATATCTTTTACAGAGAAGTGATCTCAAACGCCTG
>JAGBMP010000161.1 GCA_017634825.1 Butyrivibrio sp. | reverse complement strand
CCGTTTCCTAAGTCTGAGCCGACCTTGCGACCTGCGCTCTCAATGGCATCAATGGCTCCGATGGCCATGTTGTCGTTCTCGCAGTAAACCACGTTAATGTTATCAAATCTCTTAAGAAGAGCCCCCATTACTTCTCTTCCTCTGTTCTCGGTAAAGTCTCCGCTGACCTCAGCCATGAGATCCCAGTCGTTGTCTCTTGCTGCGTTTGCAAGGCCTCTGGTTCTTCCGATCTGAGCCGTTGACCCGATGTTTCCCTGAATGTTTACTATGTGGAGATCCTCAGGGGCAATTCCCTGCCCTTCAGTATAGGCCTTGATCCAGGCTGCCATCTTCCTGCCCTCAAGCTCAAAGTCAGAACCAACCCAGCAGGAATACAGATTCTTGTCAGCAGTGTTTACTCTTCTGTCAACAAGAATAACGGGAATTCCGGCTTCTCTGGCTTCTCCCAGCACCGTCTCCCAGCCGTCCTCCGTAGAAGGTGCAAGAACTATGTAGTCCACCTCCTGCTGGATGAACATCCTTATGGCAGTGATCTGGTTTGCCTGCTTCTGCTGACCGTTTTTGTAGATCAGATTGTAACCGGCTTCTTCCGTAAAGGCACTAAGCATTGAGTCTGTGTTTGCACTTCGCCAGTCCGATTCTGCCCCCAACTGAGAGAAGCCGACGGTAACAAGATCGTCGGCTTTTGGGGTTTCTATTATTTCTTCCGCATCCCGGGAAGGAACGCTGCTCCCGCAACCTGCCAAAATAGCAGGTATCAGGAGCAGTAAAGGTATCAATTTAAAAAATCTTTTCATGTTTCCTTAATTATCCTCAGGCCTTGATAGCTTTCTTTTTCTGAGCCATAACTACACTCTGGATAAGAAGGAAGATGCAGAGCATTGCTGCAATGGTGATACCTGTCCACCACGCTTCGTCAAGTCCTGCAGAGGCAACGATGTTCTGAATGGTGCTAAGTGAAAGAACACCAAAGAACGTTCCGATAATGTTGCCGACGCCGCCTGTAAGCAGTGTTCCACCGATGATGGAGGAAGCAATTGCGTTCATCTCCATACCCATGGCATGGCTTGCAGATCCCGAGCCTACATGAAGGAAATATACATATCCTCCGATACCTGCCAGTGTAGAGCAGATAAGGTGTGACAGGAACTTGGTCCTTCTTACGTTTATACCCATCATTAGAGCGCTCTGCTTGTTTCCGCCAACTGCATAAAAGCTTCTTCCAAGCTTGGTCCATCTGAGCACTACAAATAATAATATCACAAGTACAAGAGCCACAATAACACCAATTTCAATATATGCGGGAACATATATGCCTTTTTTGTTGTAGGAACCAAGGAAAGGTACGTTTACACGTGTGTCCTTAAGGGCTATGAAAGCCTGATTCTCTACATTGAAAGGTGCTGTATTAACTATGGTTGTCATACCTCTTGCAAAAAACATTCCGGCGAGAGATACGATGAACGGCTGAATATCAAGTACAGCAACCAAAAAGCCCTGTACCAGTCCGTAAGCAACTCCGATTCCGATGGCTATAAGCACTGAAACCAGAAGGCTTGGCGAATCTGTTTTGTCCAGATATACTGCGCAGCACATTGATACAAGAGCAACAACACCGCCCACGGAAATATCGATTCCGCCTGAGATCATTACAATACTCATACCACAGGCAGTGATGATAAGTGCTGCGTTGGCATTTAGGATGTTAAAGAACATCTGAGGTTTTGAGAATCCACCTCCCTGAAACAGCACTGCTCCGATGTACATCAGGAAGAAGATAACAATGGTGATGGTAAGAAGCAGGCTCGTATCATTCATCTTGTTAAAGATACTTACTTTGTTTTTCTCTTTCATATCAAGCCGCCTCCTTTCTTGCAGGATTCAGCTTTTTTACAAACATCTCCATGTACTCTCTTGCCTTGGGAGCCGAGAATACAACAAGGATGATAACTACAACGGCCTTGTATGCTGCAAGCGCATCGGAAGGAACGTTGAACTTGTAAAGAGTTGTTGTAAGGAACTGGATTACGTATGCTCCAAGGATTGAAGCCCAGATGTTGAACTTACCGCCTGAAAGGGCATTACCTCCAAGGGCAACGGCAAGAATGGCATCCATCTCAATGTCTTTTGCAATAACCGAATAATTGATGGTTGAAAGACGGCTAACCTTGATGAGTGCTGCTACTGCTACGCAGAGTCCTAAAATCACAAATGAAAGGAACTTGATAAATGTGGGGTTGATACCGTTGAGTCTTGATGAACTCTCGTTGATACCAACTGCCTGTGTGTAAAGACCAAGGTTTGTAAACTTAAGTACAAGAGCGATGATAACGATACAGATCGCTGCTATGAAAACCGTGGTCGGGATTGGTATTCCGGGGATAAATCCGCCGAAGTAAGCAAACTTAGGATCCGGAACGATAGGAAGCTCGTTGTTGTTGATCCAGGCTGCAATTGATCTTCCTGCGGTAAACAGGATCAGTGTTGCGATCATGGGCTGGATCTTGAAGATTGAAACCAGCATTCCGTTGAAAGCTCCGCAGAGCATTCCTACGATACAAGCCACCAGGAAAGCAACAATGATTGGTGCCTGAATGGTATCAGGTCTTGAATTGCCTCCGCAGAGGACTCTGAGCATAGCCGAACCTGCGATTGCAATGGTTGCACCTACGGAAATATCCTGTCCGCCTGAAGCTGCAGTTACCAGTGTCATACCGATGGCAAGAATTGCAAGCTCTGAGCCGTAGTCCAGAATTGTGATAAGAGCTCCGGACTTAACGATATAGCCTGCGTTGTTAGTTACGTTTTTTATCTCGAAAAATGTCGGATCGTTAATCAGGTTTACCACCGCCAGAAGGACAAGTGCAAGAAGCGGTATAAACAGCTGATTGGACGCTATCGTCTTTATCACGCCCAAAGCATTTCCTTTTTTATCTTTTGTCATACCTTATTCCCCTCCTGCGATAGTAGCCATGATCTTGTTCTGTGTAAGATCATCACCGGTCAGTTCACCGACTACTTTTCTATCGCGCATTACTACAAGTCTTGAGCATGTTCTGAGCATCTCATCAGTCTCAGATGAGATGAAGGTCACGCTCATACCTTCAGATGCCAGCTCCAGCACCAGCTTCTGGATTGCAACCTTGGTTCCTACGTCGATACCTCTTGTAGGCTCATCAAGTATCAGGTACTCAGGATGCATAAGAAGCCATCTTGCAAGGATAACCTTCTGCTGATTTCCGCCTGAGAGTGCCTTTATAGGCTTATCTGCAGATGATGTCTTGATGTTGAGCTTCTCGATGAACTCATCTGCAAAGGCATTGGCCTCAGCTTTTGAAAACGGCTTAAAGAATCCTGTCAAAACCTGAAGCGCAAGGATTATGTTCTCCCTTACGGAAAGGTCTCCTATTATTCCATCTATCTTTCTGTCTTCAGGCAGGTAAGCTATACCGTTTCTCATGGCATCAATAGGCTTATTTATCTTGACATCCTTGCCATGAACCTTGACCTTACCTCCAAGGATCCTGTCAGCTCCGAAGATTGCTCTTACGCACTCGCTTCGGCCCGAACCCAGAAG
Source organism: Butyrivibrio sp. (assembly GCA_017634825.1). Lineage (GTDB taxonomy): Bacteria > Bacillota > Clostridia > Lachnospirales > Lachnospiraceae > Butyrivibrio. The sequence goes on along the minus strand of JAGBMP010000161.1, from coordinate 1,340 downwards.
TCCTGTAAAGCCGTTTACTTCACCCTTTTTGATAAAGAAATCAAAAGGCTTTATTCCGGCATCGGACTGAAGGTCCTTAGCTTCGAACACGATCTCTCCAGCATCTTTTCCTTTGTATTCATTCGTCTCTCCTTTTATATCTGAAAGATCATCCATTTCTTTACCAAGCATCTTGGCAACAAGCTGAACTCTCGGAAGATCCTTGATCTCATATTCACCTACAAGCTGTCCGTCTCTAAGGACAGTGATCTTGTCACACACCTCATATACCTGGTCAAGGAAGTGTGTTACGAAGATGATTCCTACTCCCATCTCCTTAAGATCTCTCATGAGGCCAAAGAGCTTTTCAACCTCCTGCTCATCAAGAGATGATGTGGGCTCATCCAATATAAGAACTTTACAATCCATATCCACTGCTCTTGCGATCGCCACCATCTGCTGAACTGCGATGGAGCAATTGGAGAGCTGCTGAGTTGCTTTGGCCGGAATATCCAGTGACTGAAGAAGCTTATCCGCATCAGCATTTATCTGCTTCCAGTTTGTAAGAACTCCCTCACCTCTTCCGATGAACATATTCTCAGCAACAGTGAGATTAGGACAAAGAGTGATTTCCTGATAAACCGTGCTTATTCCAAGATTCTGTGCATCCTGAGGTGAATGAATCGCTACTGCCTTCCCCTCAAGTTCTATATTCCCCGCATCCTTGGGATAAACACCTGTAAGTACTTTTATAAGCGTTGATTTTCCTGCACCGTTTTCCCCCATCAGCGCATGTATCTCTCCCTTGTTAAGGGTGAAATCCACATTCTGAAGCGCACGGACGCCAGGGAATGATTTAACAATGCCACGCATTTTTAGTAATGTGGTTTCATTCATTGGCTGCTCCTCATTTCTTTAAAAAAGACGCAGCAGACAACGCCGCTGCGCCTTTCATTACTAATTTATTAGATGCCGTAGTTATCAACATCGTCCTGTGTAATTGTTGTAGCATCGAAGCCCTTCTCGTCCATGATGATGGTCTTCTGTGAAAGTGTCTCACCTGCCTCAAGCTTCTTGATGATATCATCGATGTAGCTTGACTGGAAAGGATTGCACTGTCCGTCGTAGTTCCAGTTCTGAGCAAGGAGCTCTTCAAGTGCCCACTTGTTGCAGTCAAATCCCATAACTACTACGTCCTTGCCAACACCATGAGAGATACCTGCTGCGTCAAGAGCTGCAACAGCGCCCTTAGCCATATCGTCGTTCTCTGCATAGATTACGTTGAAAGGTGTTCCTGCATCGATAACTGACTGAACGATCTGCTGAGCCTTCTCTGCGTTCCACTCAGCTGTCTGCTGCTT
>JAGBMP010000160.1 GCA_017634825.1 Butyrivibrio sp. | reverse complement strand
GTTGTGACCAAACTGCATTATCAGGCAGTCGCCGGGCTTTATCATCTCTCTGATTATGTCATAGTGGCCATCGTCCCTGAAGCAGTTCGAAGTAAGGCCTGAGTGTGACATGTTGCAGACTGCTGCGCCTTCGATGAAGCGAGGCAGCGTCTGTGCCCATCCGGAGAAGCTTCCGAAGGGGAAGTAAGGAATTCCTGCATTCTGATCGGTCACCGTTGAATCGCCGCCGATCCAGATAACGGGGACTTTCTCCTCTGTAATGGTAACCTCCAGCGCTACATTTTCCGGCGAAACGTCGCTGCCGGTGTAGCTTATGAAGATGTCCTTGTCGTTGCACCTTGTTGCGGAAAGTGCAGGAATGAAGGGTGTAACGGCGGTGTGATAGGTCTTTTCATAGGTGCTGCCATAGGGCACGGTTACGTCCCTTGCTATCATGGCTCTTCTTGAGGAAAAGAGTGTAAGATGCTCGATGCTTCTTTCAAGAGCCGTTATTCTGACGCAGACTCTGTAGGTTCCAAAGGAAGGAACAGACACCTTTACGATCTGAACCCTGCGGCCTTCATCTGAAACCTCTTCATAGAAGTGTCTTGTGTTCCAGCCGCCGCTCTTTAGTGACTGCTCATGGGCAGTACCTGATGAAGTAACTGCCATTTCCGGTGTAAAAAAGCCATAGCCTCTCCCTTGCGAGTAGAGGCTATCGTTATTCTGAAGTTTGAAGTTTATTGAAAACATGGTCGTTCCCCGTTTGTTCGTATCAAAGGTCGTAAATTGCTGTGGCAAGCGGAGCAATGTCTTTTGCCTTAAACTCACCGCCATCTGTGACGATGGTTGCAGACTGCTTGCTCTCTGAGTTGTTGATTACAATGAGCTTTTTGCTGCTCTCAAAGAATGCACACTCAACCATAGGATTGTCGGTGACATACTTGTGATCAAAGGAAAGTCCGCAAGCATACAGCAGAATGTTGAGAAGAAGCCTGTAGTTCTCGGGCGCGTTCTCAAAGGTTGAGAGGTAGATTCCTTTTCCTCTTCCGAAGTCATTTACTGTAAGCAAAGGGTAACCGTCTTTTGACCTGATAACTTTTGCTGCGCCGTCGGTAAGGTGAACCTTGCCGCGAAGAGGGATGTGGCTACCCTCAGGAATAATGCCTTCTGAGTTGTCATCCACAAAGGCCCATTTGCCCATGCAGGACTTGTAGTCGCTGTCTCTGTTTACGCCAAGGACGCCTGACATTCTGAATCTGAAATCCTTCTCGCCTGTTGATGATGGCTCGTTGACGCCGATAAAGCATCCGCCTGCGCTTACCCATTCGGTGAGGACTTCTTCGACAACCGGATCGTTCCAGCTCTCTGCGCCGCACCATGCTGTTCCTGCAGAACCTGCGTTGATGATGACATTTATATCCGTGAGATCCATGCTCTTTAAGTCGTCGAAATCGATGTATGTAACATCGACGGGAAGACCGGAGAGGGTCTCGTTTATGTGGATCAGGTCATGCATGTAGGTTTCATGGAAATGGCCTGATAAAGTCCAGCTACGTAGTTTTCCCCAGGAGTGAAGTACTGCGACCTTGATCGGGAGGACGTAAGGTGCGCCTTCTTCATGAAGCTCTTTTATCTGTCTGAACTCATCTGAGATTGTTGCGATATATTCTACAAAGTCCGGGAAATCCTGCACCAGGTGAAGGTATCCGCCAAGACCTATTCTGTCTATTTTGGCACGAAGAAGGGCACGACGAGCGCTTCTCCAGTAAAGAGCTGCATCCCTGGCCGGATCGCCGCCCTTTGAGAATGTCGGAAGTCCGCCCAGTCCCACAGGGAACAGGTAAGGGTGAAGCCTTATTTCATGAACCGGAACGTCAACTCCTGCGCAGAGTCTTACCTCATAGCCGGAGAAGATGCACTTGATAAGTCCGTCAAAACCAAACTCCTTAAAGCGCTTACCGTATGGCTCAATACCAACCCAGCTGTCATCGTAAAAGACATATGCCTTTTTGCCAAAGCTGTGAACGATGTCCACAAGCTCTTTTCCGAAGGAGACGACGAACTGATTTACAAAGTTCATGTAATCCCGCTGTGTCTTTACCGGCGGAAGGTGTGTTGGGTGAAGAAGTCCGGTGTTTATGAAATCTTCGGCTGTGAGCTTATATCCGTAGCTCTCCGCAAAGTCATCCAGCATTTTGGGACTTACGGTGAAGTCGTAGGAACCCCAGTCGGTGAAAAGATTGCGGTTTCTTGGGCTGCTTCCCCACATCCATACGAAGTTGTAGAACATGGATGTAAAACGTACAACTGTTGTGGCCGGATGCTCTTTGCACCAGTTTGTAAGCCACTCTTTTAGATACTCTCTGGTCTGGGGATATACAGGATCAATCTGCATCAGATGCTCCTTGTTCCAGTTGTTGGTCACATGGTTGTACATGGAAATCTCTTCCCAGATCCTGTATGCCAAAAAGCTCACGGTATATTTGTGCCAGGGAATGATGTTGTTGACTATGACATTCTGAGCCTCTTTCTCATAGGTCCAGAAATTTCTGTTGACTTCCCTTCCTGTGGTGCGGTCATAGACCTGCCAGTATTTCATTGAGTCGGCGCTGTCGTTGATCTTAAACTGCTGATCAAAGAAATCATCCATCAGGTGGAAGGTTAAAATTGAATCCTCTGCAACCTTAGGAGCTGTTGTGAGGAAGGTCTGCTGAAGCTTGTCCGGGTTCTTCCTCGCCCATTCGTTGTGATCCCTGATTATGCAGATAGTGGAGTAGATTCCGTATCCTGAATTTATAATCTCATCTGAAAGAACAGTGCCATCACTGTCCCTGATAACATCTGCGCCCCATTTTTTAGCCAAATCAAGGGTAAGCTCTTCATAACCCGCTTCACCGGGCAGAGTGAAGCCCCCTTGTGTGTGCTTTAATATACTGTCCATGCTGGTCCCCCTCGAATAATTATAAAGCTCCGTCGCTTCTGATCTTGTCGTAGTTTAAGATGCCTGCGAAATATGCAAGAGCCAGACCCTGTCCCCAACCCTGGATCCAGTCTCTGGAAATACCACGGTATCCGTCTCTGTCCTTCATGACAGCTGTGCCACCGGAGACGTTTAAAACTCTTCCGTCAGGTGATACGTTCTTAAGGATGCCCTTGGTTGATTTGTTGATGTATTTGATGTGAAGAGGATTGCCCTTGTTTATCATGGCTGCAGCAATTCCGCAGCTGGCTGATATCTCTTCATAGGACTCCTCATCGTCAAGGATGGTTCTGTAGAGTCCGTCCTCAGTCTGCAGAAGCTTGATGCTTGCAAGCTGTTCGTTGAGTGAGCCGACAATGTCCAGGAATTTAGGGTAGAGGTAGCACTCCGGAAGAATGCGACCAACCTCTGACATGGTGTAGGCTGCCCAGGCATTGGCTCTTCCCCAGAAGAACCCTGACATGTGGTCTTTTGTAATGTTGTTGTAGCCGTGGTAGAAAAGACCTGTCGCCGGATCCTGAAGATATTTGATGTGCCAGTAGTACTGGTTTAGAGCATCGTCAATTAGTTTTTCATCTTTTAAAAGAACTCCCGCACGCAGCAGGAAAAATGCTGCCATAAAAAGCGTGTCAGCCCAGCACTGCTCCGGGAAATCGTTGTTTACAGAGACTGTGTGCTGAAGGACATTATCGCCAAATCTGAGGGCGTCATTCTCGAGATAGTCGATCTTGCTTTTTGCGATATCCAGGTATTTCTCATCACCTGAGTACTCATAAAGTGACAAAAGAGCATGCCCATGGCGCAGGTATTTACAGTAAAGGATGGAACGCCGAGCTCAATATACTCATCTATCCTGTCCTTTAGAGCAAGGATGTATTCCTCTTTTCCTGTGGCCTTGAAAGCTTCGCAAACGCCGTAATAAGCCACTCCTCCGGGCCAGTCCCAGGTCAGGTCCATTCTCATGGTGCGCTTTACTATTGCGTCGATCGTGCTTTCTATTTCTTTTTTGTCATATATAAGATTGCCCATAATTTCGCCCCTTTATGGTTATTTTACAAAAAGTATATTTTCATATGGTCGAAAAATCTCTCCATATACCAACAAAAACTTTGCAATTTCAACTATTTGAGGTTAGAATTTCTATTAGGCGTGTTTTTTGCCAAATGGAACTGTATATTTATTAAATTAAGGAAAAGATTATGTCAAAGCCCAAGAAAACAGTAATTGAATACAGAAATTACGAACTTCCCATTAACTTTCCCGTACTGGTACTGACCGGAGACAGATGGTATATATCCGACGTCAAGTCCGGCAAGCTCCATTTCCACAACTGCCTGGAGATAGGTATATGCCACCAGGACAGCGGATTTATTGAGTTTGCAGATGAGCCTGTGCCTTTTAAGGCGGGGGATGTTACCTTTATATCAAGGAACGTTGCTCATACATCCTACAGTACCAAGGGTGAATCCAGTCTTTGGTCATATATTTTCCTGAACCCGGATGATCTCTTTAAAGGGATATTTGGCGCATCTTCGCCATATGGAGAGATTTATTATGATATGACTCAGAATCTTCAGATGATACTTCATGGGTCTGAGCACAAGGAGATATACAGCCTTGTAACCCAGATACTGTCTGAGCTTGTGAACAAGGAGATGAATTATCAGATAGCAGTTAAGGGGCTTATGTTATCTCTTTTCATGAAACTGATGAGAGTCTATGCGGGGCAAAAGAAGCAGAGTATTGCCCAGAGAGCTGCCCATGACAACGATATCGCCATCATGCCGGCACTTGAGTATATCAGGGAAAACTACATGTTAAACTTCCCTATAGAAGATCTGGCGAATATGTGCCACTTGAGCCAGACCCACTTCAGAAGGGTGTTCCACGAGATCATGCAGACAAGTCCTCTGGACTACCTCAACACCACGAGGATCCTTCAGTCCTGTATTCTTCTTAGGACCACAGAGGAGTCGATCCTTTCTATATCAGAGCAGGTGGGATTTCGGTCGGTATCCAGCTTTAACAGGCATTTCTCTGAGAAGATGGGAGCTCAGCCCGGAGAGTGGAGGCGCAAGATGGTCAAGATCGACAATGCCTCAATAATGAAGTATACAGGCTGGACACAGGCTGAGAAGCTTACGGAATCAAGAAAGTAAATATACATATATAGTGAATAATGGATGAATAAAAAGAGTCCTCGAGGCTCTTTTTATTTTGCGTCCGATAGAGAAATGGTTTTGTGCAAAATGTATAAATTCGAAAACGATTAAGTGTAAATAATAAACATATCAACAATAAACTCAAAAAATAAATGGGTGAAAATGCATAGCTTTTTTGACTAAGTGATTAGATGGGAGAGATAAATTACTTTAGTATT
>JAGBMP010000024.1 GCA_017634825.1 Butyrivibrio sp. | reverse complement strand
TAAAGAATGAAGGAATACTATGAGCGAACTTTTTAGAAAAAAGAGCCTGGAGAGAGTGGGGGCTCCCGAGGAACTCAATGATTACATACGTGTGACAGGACTTCCGGTTTGGATCGTACTTATAGCCATGATCATCATGCTCGTTGGAATGCTTGTATGGGGGATATTTGGTACGGTAGAGGACGAGAATCCGGACGGTAGCAGTCAGATCGTTCATCCTATTACCTATGTAACAAACTGACATGAAGGGGAAGATAAAAAAGCCAAAGACAAAAGGGGTTGCCAGGACCCCAATGATCATGCAGATGGAGTCGCTTGAGTGTGGTGCAGCGGCTCTTTGTATGGTGCTCGCATATTACGGGAAATGGGTTCCCTTAGAGAAGGCAAGAATAGACTGCGGAGTCAGCCGTGACGGTTCAAATGCAAGAAAGATGCTGGATGCTGCCAGAAACTATGGAATGGTGGCCAATGCCTATAAGTTTGAGCCGGAGGAGCTTATTGAGGAGGGGCAGTTCCCCTGCATAGTACACTGGGAATTCAATCACTTCGTTGTCTGCAAAGGATTTTCAAAAGATAAGGTGTTTTTAAACGACCCGGCCAGAGGCAGTATCATTGTCTCCAAAGAGCGCTTCGATGAAGCCTTCACCGGTGTGGTTCTTATGATGGAACCGGGGGAGAATTTTGAGACCGGCGGCAAACGAAAAAGCATGTTCGGGTATATCAGAAAACATCTTGAAGGCAGTTCTGTTGCCGTTTCTTTCGTGACACTTACCACAATCATCGCATCTTTGACCGCTATTTTCAGGGCGGGATATTCACGAATATTTTTGGACAGGCTGATAGTAGGACTTAACAGAGGCTGGATCAGGCCCTTTTTTATAGGGCTTGTTTTGCTTGCCATTATAGAGATCACCTCATCCTGGATAAAGGCCATCTATTCCCTGAGGATAAACGGAAAAATGGCTGTGGTGGGGAGCAGTAGCTACATGTGGAAGATATTAAGACTTCCCATGGAATTCTTCTCCCAGCGCATGGCTGGAGATCTGCAGCTTAGAAAGATGAGCAACACTCAGATTTCCCAGACTCTGATAGATACAGTTGCTCCGCTTTTCTTTAATTCTCTGATGATGATCTTTTATCTTGTAGTGATGTTCAGATATTCGATCACCCTTACGTGCTTCGGTATTTTCTTTGTAATAGTAAATGCATTTATCTGTAACTGGATATCACTTAAAAGAATCAATATAATGCGTGTTATGCTCCGGGATGAGGGCAAGCTTGCCTCCTCCACGGTAAACGCCATAGACATGATAGAGACCATAAAATCAAGCGGTGCAGAAAATGGCTTTTTTGAGAAGTGGTCCGGTTTTCAGGCATCGGTAAATACCCAGAGCATTAAATATCAGAAGCAGGATGCATATCTCGGCATGATCCCCGCAATATTATCAGGCTTTGTTAACGCAACGATCTTAGGGATCGGTGTATATTTTGTACTGGAAGGGCGCTTTACGGTAGGTATGGCCTTCGCCTTTCAGGGATTTATGAATTCTTTTCTGGGACCTGCCGGAAACCTTGTAGGTGCCGGACAGACGATACAGGAAATGCGTACTGCTATGGAGAGGATTGAGGATGTCCTTTCTTACCCGGATGATCCGATGTTTGACAATGTCAGCGATGAAGAACATTACGAAAAGCTCAGCGGCAATATATCCATGCGTGGTGTTACCTTTGGATATTCAAGGCTCGATGCTCCTCTTATAAAGGACTTTGAACTGGAGGTGAAAAAGGGGCAGAAGATTGCTCTTGTGGGAGCATCCGGCAGCGGAAAGAGCACTCTTTCAAAGCTTATCTCGGGTCTTTACAGGCCCTGGGAGGGCGAAATACTCTTTGACGGAAAGCCCATTGAAGAGATAGATAGAAATGTTTTTACCGGATCTGTCGCAGTGGTGGATCAGGATATCATACTCTTTGAAGACAGCGTCGCAGACAATATCAAGATGTGGGACAGTTCCATAGAAGATTTTGAAGTAATACTGGCTGCAAGAGACGCAGGCATTCACGACAACATCATGAAAAGACCCGGAGACTATAGCTATGGTATCACCCAGAGGGGAACCAACTTCTCCGGCGGCGAGCGTCAGCGCATCGAGATTGCCAGGGTCCTTGCTCAGGATCCCACGATTGTCATTCTGGATGAGGCTACAAGTGCCCTTGATGCCAGAACTGAGAAAAATGTCGTACAGGCAATCGCCGACAGGGGGATAACTACTATTGTTATAGCCCACAGATTGTCTACTATAAGAGACTGTGATGAAATAATTGTTTTGGATCACGGCAGAGTGATAGAGAGAGGAAAACATGATGAACTTATCAGGCTTGGCGGTACATATAATGCACTGGTAAGCATTGAATAAGTGGGAGAGAGATTATGGGTTGGTTTGATGAGCAGATTCATGACAGAAAACGCTCAGATGCTGAGATCTTTTCAGAATCCTTCAAACAGATGGCCGGTGCAGTTACCGGCAAGCCCGGAGAGGGTGGAGAAAAAGAGGAGAAAAAAATCTCCTCGAACCCGGTGGAAGAGATTCTTGAATATTTTCATATAGAAGGTGCTTCGATTCCCGAAGAGGTCACTGATATAAATGAAATCCTGGAATATCAGATGCGGCCCTACGGAATTATGCATCGCAGGGTCAAACTTGAAAAGGGGTGGCACAGAAACGCCCAGGGAGCAATGCTTGCAAGGCTTAAGACAGACGGAAGTCTGGTAGCACTGGTCCCTGACAGATTTTCCGGTTACTGTTTTTACGAACATGTAAGCGGGCGTTTTATCAAAGTAAACAGACATATTGAAGACAATTTTGAAACCGATGCAATAGTCCTGTACAAGCCCTTTCCCCTTACAAGGATCGGAACTCTTGATCTTGTGAGATATATCTGCGAACAGATCAGCATATCGGATATCGTTATGCTGTGTTTTATCATGCTCTTATCCACTGCGATAGGTCTTTCAATCCCTAATATGAACCGGGTTCTCTTTTCAACGGTAATAGAATCCGGGAGCGGGAGAATGCTGGTAGCTGCAATTATCTTTATTCTGTCTGCCACCATCAGCAGATTCCTGCTATCCTCTTCTCAAAACCTTGTTAATATCCGTATTAATACCAAGCTCAGCGTCAATGTTGAAGCCGCAGCCATGATGAGAATGTTATCTCTTCCGGCATCTTTTTTTAAGGATTTCAATTCCGGTGAGCTGGCAAACAGAATGGGTTATATCAACAATCTCTGTACCGATATGGTAACCCTTACGGTTTCAACTACGTTGTCATCACTGTTTTCTCTTTTGTATATTATCCAGATAGTTCTTTTTGCACCGGGGCTTGTGATTCCGGCTTTCACTGTGACTCTGCTTACGGTAATCGTGACTGTTGTCTCGGTTCTTTTACAGATGAAGATAACCGAGAAACAGCTCCTGCTTGGAAGTAAGGAGAACGGACTTAGTTATTCAATTATTTCCGGTATTCAGAAGATAAAGCTTTCCGGCGCGGAGAAAAGAGCTTTCGGAAGATGGGCAAAAACCTATGCGGATCAGGCAGCTCTTTTGTACAATCCGCCTACTTACCTGAAGGTCAGCAGTGTGATCAGTCTTGGTCTGTCCCTTATAGGCGGAATAGTTATGTACTATATGGCACTTAAAACGGGCGTGTCTGTTTCCGAGTACTATGCTTTTAATTCATCCTATGGAATGGTAAGTGCTGCGTTTATGTCACTTGCGAGCATAGTGACCATTATATCCCGCATCAAGCCTATACTTGAAATGGCAAAGCCTATCTTTGAGGCTGAACCTGAAATAGCCGGCGACAAGGAAATCATAACAAGCCTTGGCGGCGGAGTAGAGCTTAACAATATTACCTTTGGGTACAGAAGCGATATGCCTCCTGTAATTGATAACCTGTCGTTAAAGATAGAGCCGGGGCAGTACGTGGCTATAGTAGGAGAGACCGGTTGCGGGAAAAGCACTCTGATGCGTCTGATGCTTGGATTTGAGACTCCTCAGAAGGGGACAGTTTACTATGATGGAAAAGACCTTAAGCAGATTGACCTTAAATCTCTCAGACAGAAGATCGGCTCTGTTATGCAGAACGGCAAGCTCTTTCCGGGGGATATCTATTCAAATATCGTGCTGACAGCACCCTGGCTCTCAGTAGATGAAGCCTGGAAAGCCGCAACGATAGCCGGAATAGCAGAAGATATCGGAAATATGCCCATGGGAATGTTTACCCTTATCTCCGAGGGGCAGGGCGGAATATCCGGCGGACAGAAGCAGCGCCTTCTCATCGCCAGAGCCATTGCACCAAGGCCCAGGATACTTATCTTTGATGAGGCTACAAGTGCCCTGGACAATATCACCCAGAAGCAGATCTCCGATGCCCTTGACGAGATGAATTGCACCAGAATCGTGATAGCCCACAGACTCTCCACAATAAAGCAGTGCGACAGGATCATCCTTCTTAAGGATGGCAAGATCGCGGAGGATGGAACCTATGAGGAGCTCATGGCCCTAAAGGGAGAGTTTGCAGACCTTGTCTCCAGGCAGCTTCCGGACAACGAAGCCAGTATTTAAGCGCGTTTGCGGATTTGGCAAAAAATAAAATATAAAAAATTTAAAAAAGTTGTTGACATTAGTTTTGGGTGGTGATATAGTTAGATTCGTTGCGGCGCTGATGAGTTAAAAACAGTGCAAACGCAGCAACAGAGCGGATTCTAGGCTCTGGCACCTTGACAAATAAACAGTAATGCAACCCTGAAAAATTCCAAGAGAATTATTCAGAAGTAACAAACCAAAAGTAATAACGGACAGAACGAAAGCTAACGTTTTAGTTCTGGCCTGGATGAACTTATTTTAACGTGAGAG
>JAGBMP010000159.1 GCA_017634825.1 Butyrivibrio sp. | reverse complement strand
TACCTCTAAAAACAATCTGTAGCGAAAGCGGCCGCACTTTTACGCTTATCTGTCAACTGCTTTTTTAGAAAAAAAAGACCCCTACACCATTTCTGATGTAGAGATCTTTATAGGTCCCGCTTAACTTAATGACATTGGGGACGGAGTCATGGGCTCATTTTCAGAATTTTCTGAAAATGGTCCCCTGACTCCGTCCCCGGGGTTCATATCTGATTATCTATCGCACTGCCCTTTACATCGTTCGAAAGAAGACTCAGCTTGTTGAGAATATTGGTAATCTCAGAATTGACCGCATTCTGTGTATCCTCCATGGAAGCACCCTCAGAAATAATGGTCTTTTGCGTGCCTTCTGCATCAATTTGCTCAGCCTCAGCGCGCTCGCGCCTTGCGACAGCTCTTTTTGCATCTGCGCCGGTCCTCTGGCTCTCTGCAGCATGTTCCTTGATGTTCTCGATCATTTCCTGCTGCATAGCTTCTTTTTCAAGCTTCTTCGCCTCTTCCTTCTTCTCTTCTTTCTTCTTTTCCGCAGCCTCTTTTGCCTCTTCTTCGCGCTCCTTCTGCTCTTCATCCACATGCTCGATCATTTCCTGTGTCAAAAGAGCTACCGTCTCATCATTCGAAGCCTCCATGATCTCCTCTGCTGCATCCTGAGCCTTGAGCATATCCTGGGATTTTGCACGCTCTCTTTTCATATCTGCATATCCCTGAACATTTCCCGCCTGCTGAGCCTTGGCCTGATCGATATCAAGCGCATTCTGCTGATTCTTCGCCACATAGTATAGAGCCTGTTGCTGATACTCGGATAGCTTGCCCTTCTCCTCATCGGATAGTCCGTCTTTGGAATGATTCATCTTAAAGGCAAGCTGCTCCAGATTCTTATTTTCTTCGCTGTCCGGGTCAATCCCATATTGTTCCTGAAGCTCTTTTAACCTGGCATCATTATCCCTGGTATCAGTGCGCTTCTCATTTATCACATCCTGCAGGCGCTTGATTTCATCCTTGATTCCCTGCATCTGCGCATCAAGCTTCTTCTCGCCTCCAAAGGCATCGGAGACAACCTTAAGAGCCTGCTTTCTGGCAAGCCCCTGACGCTGAGCTATAAGGCTCTCGCCCTTAAGGTTTGCACCGGAAATCGAATTCATGTTGCCGTTCTTATTCTTCGTATTTGCAGCACCTGAAATTATCTGTGTATTGTCATTTCCCTGAAATGGGTTCTGCTGTATCCTCATAATTTGTTACCTCCGAAATGAACCCATGACTCCGTCCCCATGGCTCATTTTTGATCCCTAGGGACGGAGTCATGGGCTCATTTTTTCATGAGCAAATCTAAATATCACTTTTCTACATCTATAAGTGCCATAAGCTCTTTTACGTCTTTATCCAAAGCGTCATTTATATCCGATTCCCTCTGGAATGGGTACTGCGCAGCATATGCGGGCTTCATAATACCATGATAAAGAGCTTTAAGCTCAGATGCAGCGTCTTTGCCGGTAATATCGACTGCCCTTATATTGTCGCGTAGCGTTTTTATCAGCTCCCTGTCAGTAGCAATGTCCGTGCTGGCATATCTTGGTATTCCTGATTCTGTAACGTTTCCGGGCACCAGAACCTCGACTCCAAAGTATCTTCCTGACTCAGGATCATTGTTCACACGTGTAGTTCTTCCCGAAAGCATTTCGCTCTGTCTTTCCACCAGACTATTGTTGTAATCTTTCATAGCCCGGCTGATCACCTTGGCCTGATCCTCGCTAAATCCTGCAGCAGCGCTGTTCTCCACAACTTTCTGCGCAACTTCCATCTTGGCATAGTCCCGATAGCTTAAGTATCCTGCCTTCAGCTGACTTCCTACTCCTGTCACGAGCTTTCTGGCAGCGCCCAGCTCTTCTTCGGCAAAAGAAACTCCGCCTATCTTGTACGCACCTTCGGCATTCTTGTTGATCGGAATCTCTGTTCTGTACAGTGAACTGACCGGATTGTTATTCCAGGAATCGCGCACTTTCTCAAGCTCTTCTGCTCCAAGCGCAGAGATAGAAAGCGTAGCTGCCGTGTCGCCAAAAACTACGTTTGATCTATCACTGAGCTTTTCATGAATTGCCATCTGCAAACCACCATCTTTATTTTCAGGCGAAGACTTTGCCAGCTTCTCATCCCGCTGCTGTTTCGCAGCATAGATTTCCTGACCAAGGTCTTTTACCTGTCTATCCAGCGATGTAATATTGATTCCGGTCATAATCATCTACCTCCGTGTACATGAACGACACAACTCCTTTTCTGTTATATCGGCATATAACCTTTAGAAGCTTATAGAAATGTCACCAATGGATTCATTTATGTCACAAATCTTCATACTTCTGTTTCTTTCTCTTTTGAACTGTAGTAGTCCTCAAACAGCTTGTTCGCCGCACTCATTGTTTCCTTACAAATTGCCGGAAGTTCTCTTCCCCAGGTCTTGGTTGCCTGCTTGAAGCCCTTCTCCATGGCCTTTTGCATCTCTTTCATCTTGTCAACGTCATCACCGGCAAGAGCTGATGCGAAATCAAAGAGCCTCTGGGAAGTCTGCTTCACGCCATAATAGCCGTCTTCCGAAATGTCTTTTTGCGCCTGAGCCTTAGTCGCAGCATCAACCTTGAAGTTACCGCCGGCGAGCTGCCTCCAGAAGTCATCACCCTTGGCTGTTCCGTAAGCTCCCACCTGGCCTTGCAGCGTTTTCTGCACAATGGAAATGAGATTGTTTCTCTGCTGTTCCTCGGCGGCCTTGAGCTGCTGAACTATGGCTGCCCGGTCTTCTTTAGACTTCTTGTAGATAGCCATTTCATCATCCTTCTCGCTCTTTGCTGCCTTCGCATCGGCATCCTGCTTTTCGTAGATAACTCCGAGCTGTGCTGCGGATGATGCTTTCTCTTTTTCCTTATCATCATCCTTGATCCACGCCGGCTCTACGCTGCCATTTAGACCTACATAACCATTAGTTCCATAATTTGTGTTGATTCCTATGCTCATAAATATTACCTCCTTTGTTCTTCCACAAAATGATCCCTTGACTCCGTCCCCAGGGCTCAAAATTCATTAACATCTGTTAATCTATTGTTCAAAAAAAATATCTCACACTCCTACATCAAACGTCCCGCCTGTTTCTGCCGGTGCGCTCGTCGTTCCTGCATCCACCACTGCCATGTCCACACCTCCCAGCGATAGCATCACTCCGCTGTCGTATGCCCCTGCTCCTGCAAAAGAGCTTTTTCCGGCATTCTCTTTTTCCGACTGGAGCCTATCAAACAGAGCCTTTAAATACTTAAGATCCGCCTTCAAAATGTCTCTTGCCTCATCCGATCTGTGTTTTACTTTGAGCTGCTCTAAGTCCTCCGGCGTCATGGATCCTGAGAGAGCCTCTGCCATTTCATCAAGCTCCTCGTCCAGCGCTACCGTCTCTTCCGCCATTTACCGTGACTTCCCATCCGTTCACATAACCACCTCCTGTTCCCGGTTTTCAAAAATGGTCCCCTGACTCCGTCCCCAGGGGTCAAAAATGAGCCCTTGACTCCGTCCCTAGGGCTCATAACCACATGATGAGGCGCTCGAAGATGTCGATGTCTGAGTGATTGGGGATAATGATGATGCTCTCGTTGATATCTTTTGCATCGAGCTCTCCCCAGCTTACGCTGCCACCGATTCCGGGGATCTTGTAGTAGCCGCCCACCGAGAAATAAAACCATCCATTGCCGCTCTTTGCTTCAGGGTACTGCTCAAGAAGGGCTTGGGCGTTTATTGATATATACTCGTCGTCATAATATGTCACAATAGACTGATCGTCATCTACAAATATAGAATCCAGATCGCCTGTATAGCACATGGAACAGACCGGTCCCATGTCATTGGTTCTCTTATAGGAATTAGCCTTTATAAGTCCGATCACAGCGCAAACCACCATCACTAGGATTACAGCCCCGCTCAGCACAGCTTTCGGATTGTATGCCCTTTCCCTTACTATCTGCTCAAGTCTCTTTCTCAAGGCCCTGTAATTATCATTCGTGGTAAAAGACATTCCGCTTTCATATCCGATTTTTCTCCCTCTGTCAGACATGTCTTTTGCACAGTCAAGAATTACGCGCCCGTAAAATCCCGTATCGATGTTGTTTCTCTGAATCGTTACCAGATCGCAAATATCTTCGAGATCTCTTTTAAAATAACGAACACCTAAATGAAGAAGAACATTGGGCCAAAGAAGAGTCCGAAGTATATCGTAAGCCAGAAGTATCCACAGATGTCCAAGCCTAATATGCGTCTCTTCATGCTTTATCACAACGCCTCTTTCTGCACCTTGCAAGCTATCCGGCACTACAATAACCGGCTTAAAGCATCCCAGGCAGAAAGACGATGCTTTTCCCGAGTATACTTTGACAGAATACCCGGATAAGTTATCATCCGAATCGGGCATGAAACCGACAAGGCGTTTTAGTCTGACGCGTCTATAAATAAGCAGTGCTGCAAATGCCATAATCCCAGCCATATACACCGCGCATATCCATCTATGCTCTGACAAAAAGCTATACCACCTGAATATGGTATGCACACCAACTCTTGTCTCAAAATAGGCTCTTAGTTTCCCGCAAAATAAAACAGGAATCAGCATGCACCACAAAGCAGCTCTGCCAAAGACATGCCCGGCAAACACACTACTCCTTAAGGCCATGATAATTCCCATTACAAAAATCGATATGATCGCACAAAAACCAAGTATGGTCGAATAATAAACGCATACAAATTCAAAGACATTATGCAGTTGTTCAAAGAACATTTGCATTCCTTGCATAACTGCTCCCTTGCTCATCCATGAGACTTAAATATCTTTCCCGGCTTTTTTGAGGATGTCCTCAAGCTCTTTTATCTGCTCCGCCGACAGCTTTCCGCCCTCCAGCAAAGTAAATGCGGCTGATAGTCTGTTGCCCTCAAAATAATTCTCCACAAAAGCGCTGCTCTTGGCTCTTAGGCACTCCTGCCTTCCCCTTGCAGCACTGTAGTGATAAACTCTTGCATCATCCGGATCGACAGTATATGTGAGCATCCCTTTTTTACACAATCTGTTTATAAGGACCCTGACCATCCTCTGGTTCATCTTGGAAGATTTTGGAAGTGCATCGGCTATCTCCGCAGAGGTAAGATCATGCCCGCATCTCCAAAGCGTCTCCATGATCATCCATTCACTTTCACTTGGAAGCATCTCTTCTTTTGGCATACATCCTCCTATATATCTATTATATCGGATAACACGTGTTAATAATTAATAGTTGTTATTCATTTTTTTCATTTCATATGACGCTTCTACTTTGAGGCCCCTATATCCTCTATCCTCTGCCCCAGTGCTCTGTATTCTTTTGCAAAAGAGCCTGCTAATTCCTTAAGGTTTTTCCTGTCATCAGACCTTGCTGCCATCTCCAGCTCTTTTGCCTTATCACTTAAATCACATGCGCCGATTGCCTTTGACATGCTCTTTATCGAATGCGCCAAAAGCGACAGATCTTCGTAGTTTTCGCGCTTTATAGCCTCCTCCAGTTGATCCGCTTTTTCTACGGCAGAATCAGCATAGGCCTTTATGGCAAAAAGATACTCCTCCTCATCTCCGCAGTACTCTATGCCTTTTTCGCAATCCAGTTCCGGCATAGCTTTAAGAGCCTTAAGAATTTCCACTGAAGAATCAGGCTGATGTTCTTTAGTGTCTTCTTCCACCTTTCCACCAAGATACTTCTGAAGCATCTCTTCCATTTCCGCAACATTTACAGGCTTTGACAAATAGTCTGAGAATCCGGCTTCGAGAAGTTTTTCCCTATCCCCGAGTATTGCGCTGGCTGTAAGCGCGATAATTGGCAGATTCTTAGTCTTTTGAGGATAGACCTCCATCAGCTTTTTAAGGGTATCCACTCCGTCCATGCCCGGCATGCGATAGTCCATAAAGATAAGATCGTATTCTTTAAGTCCTACCATGCTGACACACTCTTCTCCGCTTGAAGCCGTGTCAACGACAATTTTGGTTCGCTTCAAAAGCCCCTTAATAACCTGCAGATTCATAGGAGTATCGTCCACCACAAGTATTCTCTTACCCGGTGCAGTAAATATATTTTTGTCAGTCTTTCTGGTTACAGCGGAAATTCTCCTTGCTGAAGGATCAAACTCGCCCATAGGCTCAGGGTCAGAGATGCCCTGCCATATCTCAAAGAAGAATGTCGAGCCCTTTCCGTACTCACTTTCAGCAGCCAGTTCCGAACCCATAAGATGAACCAGTTCCCTCGAAATTGACAAGCCAAGCCCTGTTCCTTCGATATTCTTGGTCCTTGATATGTCGAGTCTGTCGAATGGGGTAAAGAGCTTTTCCATATCCTCAGGCCTGATTCCAATGCCGGTATCAATTACTGAAACAGAAATCTTTACCTTCTTGTTTTCAAAGTCGGTTTCTTTGCACTTAATATCGAGGTACAAGCTGCCCTTCTCGGTATATTTCACGCCGTTGCTGAGGAGATTTGCAATAACCTGCTTTACTCTCAGCTCATCGCCAAACAGTCGCTTAGGGAGATTGCTGTCTGCACGGACTTTAAAATCAATTCCCTTTGATTCGGCTCTTAGCTGGATCAGGTTGTAAAGGTCATTTATAAGATTAGGCAGAGAATAATTATCATCCACAAGCTCGATCTTACCGGCTTCTATCTTGGAGAAATCAAGGATATCACTGATAATGCCAAGAAGGCTTACTCCGGCTGTGTCGATATTGTCAGCATAGGAGAGAATGTTCTCATCCGTACTTTCTCTTCGTATCATCTCGTTCATGCCAAGAATCGCTGTGATAGGCGTTCTTATCTCATGGGACATGCTGGAAACGAAGCCGCTCTTTGCCCTGCTGGCCTCCTCTGCGGCTTTAAGGGCTCTTGAAAGCTCCTCTCTCTGTGCCATGGATTCACGCATCTGAGCGTCTATATCAGAAAATCCCAGGCCCACGGCATGGACAATATGGTCATCTCTTTCATCAGGAAGCCTGACACCGGCTATACTGAGCATCTCATAGCTCTCCTTGCCCTCCTTCATGGTCAGATAGCGGAATGAAACGACCTTCTCTCCATTAAGGGCTTTCCTGATGTTTGCAGGATTAATAAACTTAAAGAACTCTTCCTTATAACCTTCTGCAACATATTTATTGCCGTATTCGGTTAGTGTTGATAGGAAAGGAAAGTGCTGCCCTGTCTTAAAGAGAAGCGTAAAGCTTTCGTCCTTCTTATAGCAGATGGCATCATCTGTATCAAGACTCACATAATAAACGCCTCTGTAATTCGATGCCAGAGCTTTGATCATGTTGTCCTGTTCAACTCTCTTTTTCTCCTGCTCAAGGAGTTCTTCCTGCATTGCAAGCTGCTCTTCCAGTTCCTGCTGCTTCATGCGGTTTTCAGTCTCATTTACTTCCATCTCCATCTGAGCCTTGGCAGACTGCCTCTGCTGAACAAAGATCAAAATAAACATACCTGCAAGAACCAGAGCCGTAAGTACGGATTGAATAAGGCCTCTTGTTATTATGGACTGGGAGATTGTACTGATCTGCTCACTGATCACGCTCTCACGTATAAGATAGGTCAGCATCCAGTCTGTACCATGAACCGGTACGTAGTACAGCGTTTCATTGATTCCGTTATAGGTAAAAGACACTACTCCACTTGCACCGTTTTCGAAATTCTGCTCAAACATCTCGTAGGAAGAGTTCTTTTCATAATCCGCCTTTTTCATGGCATCCAGAAGATTATCCTCGCTGGCAAGTCCGCCCAGTACCATATCGGTCAGAGCCACACCGGTTTCAGTGTAAATATTACAGAAGGTAGTATTATTGTTGGAAGAAAGGGAAATGTTACGCAGCATGGTATTCATGTCGATTTCCATGAAGCAGACAATGAGTCTTTTACCCTCCACCATAAGATTGTCGGCAGGGACAGCTATTATGACCTTCTTCTCACCGCTGTTTAAGTTCTTGATGGAAATCTCGGGCTCAGATATCGTCTCATAATCAATCTGATACTGATCGATATCGGATCTGGTACCCCTTGAAGTATAGATAAGACCGTTCGAGTCTATGAATGCAAACTTATCAAGATCAAAGAGCCGTTTCATTCTGAGCTGGTAAGCCCGCAGGTTCTCAAAGCTTTCAAGGTCCTTTTCTTCAATGAGTCCAAGGACCGTATCAAGGTCCCTTATATAGTCATCCAGTGCAGCAGAAACAACCTGTTCTCTTCTTCCTGCCAGCTCGCTGAGATATAAAAGGCTAACATTTCTAACGGCAGATTTTGTATCATTGCCGGCTTTGTTTCCGAGCAAAAACGTGCTAAGTATCAATATGGCGGCAATAATAGCAGAGCCGATTATGGCAGTAGACAGAAGCTTATTATCTTTTTTACCTGTTTTCATTCGTCATCCATCCCTTATCTGAAGTTTTCGTTATCACAATAATAACCTATAATAATTATACTGCATAACGAACATCAATATATGAAATATTGCTAAACAAAAAGGCTTCGGATCACTCCGAAGCCTTTATAATTTATACCATATTCAGTTATTGTTCTTTATTTATTTCATCCCTTCCCAGAGCCGTTCCTTCTCGGTAAATGCAACCGTTGATTGTTTCGATATCTCCGGCTTTATCGCCTTTTCACTGATATCATCGGTAAACAGTGCAGCTCGTTCAGGTTCTGCATATATTTCCTCTTCCTTTGTGACATGAGTTTTGATCTTTTCCAAATCATCCATAATCCTGCCCTCCCAAAAGAGATATATTAATTTATATCAATATT
>JAGBMP010000158.1 GCA_017634825.1 Butyrivibrio sp. | reverse complement strand
GGTTATTCAGCACAACCTAACGGCAATGAATTCTAATAGGCAGCTTGGTATAACGACAGGCCTTCAGGCCAAGTCGTCAGAGAAGCTGTCGTCCGGATATAAGATCAATCGCGCTGCAGACGACGCAGCAGGACTCGCAATTTCCGAAAAAATGAGAAGGCAGATTCGCGGACTGGATCAGGCATCAAATAATGTCCAGGACGGTATTTCTTATGTCCAGGTAGCTGATGCTGCCCTTGCTGAGATAGATGATATGCTGGCACGTATGACTGAGCTATGTGTACAGGCTGCCAATGACACACTTACTCCTGAGGACAGGTCCTACATAGACTCAGAAATTCAGCAGCTCAAGGTTGAGTGCAACAGGACCTTTCATACCACATCTTTCAATGAAAAGCTTATTTGGGACGAGAACACAACCGACAGAAAGGTAGTAGGGACTGAAGACAGGCCAATTTATACCTGGAGTAACAATAACTATAATTATTATGAGCAGGTTACCGATCAGAACGCAGGTGCATGGCCTGCCAATCGTGGTTTTGACATAATTGCCACTGATTCCAGCGTCAAACTGGAGTGGACCGGTTTTGATGGAAAAACTTATGAGAGTAACGAGATATCATGGCCTTCTGAAGATGTATTAAAGTCAGGGTTTGATCTCTCGCTTACAAGTTCAGACCCGGCAGCAGCGGGTATAGAACCTCAATTGAGGATTTATCTGGACGATGATGCAACATTAAGCCAGATGGTGTCAGAACTTAACGGGAAGAAAATTCATGCATCGTCCGATCTTTCATTATCCGGTACTGTTACAGGAGATACTGGCTATTCATATGTGACAGGAAACTTAAATTACATCACCGGTCTGGTATACAGAAATAATATGGCGGGATCGGAAGACCGCATGAACCAGGAGGTCTATTCTTCCACGGGAACAAACCGTGGGGAGTCCGTTGCAGAAGGCACGCCTGACCCTGAGAGCACAATGAATTTTAAATTCTCGTTTGGTAAGAGAGGAAGCGATACAGACAGATTTATTATAGATGCAGGCTACAATGCAAGAGTCTATACCAGTACCTATACCAGAGATAGCAATGCCAAAGGAATATGGTGGGGTGAGTACAGTACTGGAGGAACTTATTCTTCAGATAGGAGTCAGGCTCCTGACTCTGTACTGAAAAGTGCAATTACAACAGCCCTTGGCACTCAGACATCTCAAGCAGGGAATCAGGCACGCCTGAATGATTATGGCGGATATCTTCACATAAATTTCTCGCTCACTTCAGAGAGCGAATTGAGCTATGGCACAGGAAGTTCAAAACTTGGAACCGATACCGGAGGCGCAGGCCAATTTGAGTTAGTGATGCGTGTAGAGAAGGGCGAGACAACAGAAAGTGTTCTGGAGCGAGTAAAGAATATCACAGGAGTTGAACTGACTAACAGTTCAACACACAATATGTCTATGTACAACTCGACTTCTAGTTACTTTAAGGCCAATATATATGCAGGAACAATGCAGCTTAATATTCAGGCGGGATCTGAGAGCAATGATGATAACATCATTCCGCTGATCTATGATGTTTTGAATAACCATTCACTTGGAATCAACGCTATTGGGACACAGACAAGAGAGACTTCCCTTGAGGCTTTGGAGAAGGTAAAATCCGCGGCTAAGATTGTTGACGAACAGAGAGCAGTATTCGGTGCATATCAGAACCGAATGGAGCATGCCTACAAGAACCTGACCAACACCGTCGAGAACACTCAGCATGCCGAGTCGGTTATTCGTGATACTGATATGGCTGCGGAGATGGTGAAGTACTCTAATAACAATATTCTTGCACAGGCCGGGCAGTCCATACTGGCCCAGGCAAACCAGACCAATCAGGGTGTGTTGTCACTCCTTCAGTAAAACCCTCTTTTGCCAAAAGCTTTAGAGGGTTTTTTGTTGCCTTTTTTGGCGATAAATTGCAGAATTTAGGGATATTTTATAGTTATGTGCATGGTTTTGCGGTAAAATAATTACGTGTGTAATGCTTTATGCGAAATAAAAAATCCTACATGCCATGTGGATGTTTTTAGGAGGGAAGATGAAGAAAAAGAAACTATCGTTTGACAAGGATCTCTTCAAGAGGAGTGTCCAGTACAATGTAAAGACCCTTTACAGAAAAACTATGGATGAGGCTACACCTCAGGAGCTGTATCAGGCTTCTGCCTACGCCATTAAGGATGCCATAGTAGACCACTGGATGACCACTCAGAAGGCAGCAGCCGAGCAGGATCCGAAGATTGTATACTACATGTCCATGGAGTTTTTGATGGGAAGGGCATTTGGTAACAATCTTATAAATCTCCAGGCATACAAGCCTGTCAAGGAAGCCCTTGACGAACTTGGAATAGACGTAAACCTTGTGGAGGACCAGGAGCCCGATCCGGCCCTTGGAAACGGAGGCCTTGGAAGACTTGCAGCGTGTTTTTTGGATTCCCTCTCCACCTTGGGATACATGGCTTACGGCTGTGGAATCCGCTATAAATACGGCATGTTCCGCCAGAAGATCAGGGACGGATATCAGGTTGAGGTTCCCGATAACTGGCTTGAGAACGGCAATCCCTTCGAGCTTAGAAGAAATGAATATGCCAAGGAAGTTAAGTTTGGCGGATATGTGAATATGCATACAGACGAGAGAGGCAGAACTGTCTTTACTCAGGAGGGATATCAGGTTGTTAAGGCGATTCCTTACGATCTGCCTATAGTTGGATACGGAAACGGTGTTGTTAACACCTTAAGGATCTGGGATGCGGAGCCTGTTCAGTGTTTCCAGCTGGATTCCTTCGACAAGGGAGATTATCAGAAGGCTGTAGAGCAGGAAAACCTTGCAAGTCAGCTCTGCGAAGTCCTCTACCCCAACGATAATCATATTGCAGGAAAAGAGCTAAGACTTAAGCAGCAGTATTTCTTTATCTCTGCGTCTGTTCAGACCGCAATTAAGAGATATTTAAAGTCTCATGACGACATCAGAAAGTTCTACGAGAAGGCAGTATTCCAGCTCAACGACACTCACCCGACAGTGGCTGTTGCAGAGCTTATGAGACTTCTTATGGATGAATACTACCTCTCATGGGATGAGGCATGGGAAGTAACCATAAAGACCTGCTGCTACACAAACCACACCATCATGGCAGAAGCTCTTGAGAAGTGGCCGGTAGATCTTTTCCAGAGACTTCTTCCCAGAATATATCAGATTGTAGATGAGATCAACAGAAGATTTGTGGATCAGATCATGCGTAAATACGCAAATCATGCCGGAATAGATGTTCAGGCCAAGATCAGAAGCATGGCAATCCTCTATGACAACCAGGTTAAGATGGCTCACCTTGCCATTGTCGGAGGTCATTCGGTAAACGGCGTTGCCAAGCTCCACACAGAGATCCTTGAAAAGAGAGAGCTCAAGGACTTCTACGAGATGATGCCCGAGAAGTTCAACAACAAGACCAACGGTATCACTCAGAGAAGATTCCTCTTACATGCTAATCCTCTTCTGGCTGACTGGGTTACAGACAAGATCGGCGATGGCTGGATCACAGACCTGTCCGAGATGGACAAGCTCAAAGCCTTTGTTAATGATAAGAAGGCTCTTGAGGAGTTCATGGATATCAAGTATCAGAACAAGAAGCGCCTTGCAGCTTACATCAAGGAGCACAACGGAGTTGAGGTTGATCCCAAGTCTATCTTTGATGTACAGGTAAAGAGACTTCACGAGTACAAGAGACAGCTCCTTAACATACTTCAGGTTATCCACAAATATAATGATATCAAGGCTCATCCGGGCAAGGATTTCTATCCTAAGACCTATATCTTCGGAGCAAAGGCAGCAGCCGGATATCTCACAGCCAAGCTTACGATCAAGCTTATCAACTCAGTAGCTGATGTTGTAAACAATGATCCTGATATCAAGGGCAGACTCAAGGTCGTATTTATTGAGGACTACAAGGTATCAAACGCAGAGCTGATCTTTGCTGCAGCCGACGTATCAGAGCAGATTTCTACAGCAAGTAAGGAAGCTTCCGGAACCGGTAACATGAAGATGATGCTCAACGGAGCAGTAACTCTTGGAACAATGGACGGAGCAAACGTTGAGATCGTTAATGAAGTCGGTGAAGAGAATGCGGTTATCTTCGGTCTTACTTCTCAGGAAGTCATGGACTATGAGAGAAACGGCGGATACAATCCTATGGATATCTACAACAACAATCCTAACGTTAAGTCTGTTCTGGATAAGCTTGTTGACGGTACTTTCTCAGAGGATAGAGAGCTCTTCAGACCGCTCTATAACTGCCTGCTCAACACCATTAACTCAAGCAAGGCAGACCAGTACTTCATTCTTAAGGACTTTGAGGCATACCTCGAGGCTCAGAGAAAGATAACTGACGCCTATGCAGACAAGAAGCGCTGGGCTAAGATGGCACTTATGAACACAGCTTGCTGCGGTAAGTTCTCATCAGACAGAACCATCCAGGAATACGTTGACGAAGTTTGGCATCTGGACAAGCTTCAGATTGAAGTTAAATAAGATCATCAGAAATAAGAAGGCCCTCCACTATAGAAGTGGAGGGCTTTTTTGATCAATTTGGATCGTTGGATTCAAGGTGCCTTTCCTCAATGAGTTTTTCTACCTGCAACAGGTGCTCCTTGCTGGCTGCCTGAGTATCGCTCTTTGGCAGGGATTTCCTGTACTGGGAGGGCGATAACTTCTTTTCCTGGCGGAAGGCCTTGGAAAATACCAATGGATCTGAATATCCGCAGGAGATGGCGATGGATTCTATGGGGAGCTTTGTAAGCTGCAGCAGTTCTACGGCCTTGGCTATCCGGTAGCTGGTCAGGTACTGCTGAGGGGATATCCCAAGGCTCTTTTCAAAAAGAGTGTACAGATAGCTCCTGTTGATGCAGACATAATTAGCAATATCCGAGACCTTGATGGGGTTGCAGTAGTTGCTGCGAATGTAGGCCTGTGCTTTGGTAACGTAGTCGTTGGCGCTTCCGGAGTCGCTCTTTGCCGTAACGCTGATGCCGGATGCTATGACGGAGAGGAACATGGAGAGAAGACCGTTTCTTCGAAGTACATCCTCTACACTGAAGGTGTTGTGGTCCATCATGTCTTTTACCAGGTCATAGATATCCTTGGAGGCTGTGCTTTTAAAGACCGGCTGGTTGATCGAAAGACCCAGCTGGGAGACTATCGCCTCTGCTCTTTTTCCGCCAAAACCTACCCAGGCATAGGTCCATGGGTCTTTTTCATCTGAGACGTAATACGCGAGCTCGTCCGGAACAATCAAAAAGCCGTATCCTTCCTTAAGGGGATAGGTCTTACCGCCGATCTGGAACTTGCCCTTTCCGCTTAAGCAGTAGTGGATCATGAAATGCGGCTTAAGAGCAGGACCGAAGCTGTGTCCGGGCAGGGTCTTTGAGAGTCCGCAGCAATATACGTAAAGGTCATCTGATTCTTCTGTGTTAAATAGTAGTTTATATGCTTTTTCCATAGCTTAATTGTAATATGCAAATTGTGCGCTTTTCAAGTGGGGGCAATTGTGTTTTCCGCAGTTTTACTGTACAATGAAAGGTGCATTTTGGTATTATCCATCAAAATGTGAAAGGAATTTTGTTTTGGGTAAAGATATACAGGAATTTTTACAAGCAGGAAATCAAATATTGGACAGTGTTTCCAGCGCCATTGACAGAAATGATTACAGTACGCTCCATGCAGATGTAGCAAGGGCTATCAAGTCCGTCAACATCGAGAGACGAGTAAACTACGCAAGTCAGATGGGCTCCACTGCTCAGAGAGCAGCCAAGGCTAAGCCCAGGATCATTCCGTTCTTCCAGAGACATATCAGCAGATACCTGGGAGTTCCGCAGATGGCCTTCACAGGAGCTATCGGATCCTTCATCTTCATGAGTTTTCTGGGAGCGCTGATCACAGGATCTGTGGGAGGGATCATCGCAACAGGCATTATTACGGCAGGATGTGCGTATGGATTCTTCAGCGGGCTTAGGAAGTATAACCTGGCCAAGAAATATTATCAGTACGGAAATATCCTTGGTGAAGCGGAATACTTTAATATAGCGGATCTTGCCAAGGTTGCTGTCAAGAGCGACAAGGAAGTGCTTAAGGATATCAAGAGTATGATCAAGCTTGGATTTCTTCCAAGAGCAAGGCTTGATTCCACTGAGAAGGTCTGCATGGTAACCGACAGAGCTTATGAGCAGTACCTTGGAGCTGAGCAGGACAGAATTGCCAGAGAGCAGAGAACAGCTGAGCAGAAGAAAGCTGAGATGGAACAGCTCAAGCAGAGAAACGCCGAATATGCGAAGCTCCCTGAGGAAGCAATCGCAATCCTTGAAGAGGGTAAGGAATACATCACCTTTGTCAGAAACATAAACGACAAGATCCCGGATACAGAAGAGCTTTCAACCAAGCTTTACAGGCTTGAAGAGATAATGAACAGGATCTTTGCTCAGGTCAAAAAAGATCCATCCAGCGCAGATGAGCTTCACAAACTTATGAGCTACTACCTACCCACTACCAAGAAGCTCCTCAACGCTTACGTGGAGCTGGATAAAGAGCCTGAAGTTGGAAACAACATTACTCAGACCAAGCTTGAGATCGACGCAGCAATAGATACCATCAACATGGCCTTTGAAAACCTTTTGGATAGCCTTTTCCAGGATATGGCTTGGGATATTTCATCCGACATTTCAGTTATGAAGACCATGATGGCTCAGGATGGACTTACAAACGAGAGCCAGGGAATCGGAGCACAGGTTATGGGAATGAGCGCAGGAGCATCACAGGCACAGGCGCAGGTTCAGGCCCAGGGCGGCGCACAGGCGCAGACAAGACCGGAATAAACAGTAACTAATTATAATGAATATAGTTTTTAGGAGGACGATATGGGAGCAGAGTTAGAATTCGGAGCAGCACCTGCTGCACCATCACTTAGTTTCGGAGCAGAGGCTCAGGCAGCAGAAGCACCTGCAGCTGCAGCAGAACAGGCAGCACCTGAGGCAGAGAAGACAAACGGAAACATCGCACTTGAGGCACAGCTCACAGCAGAAGAGCTCAAGCAGGTTGATGAGTTCAGCAAGCAGATCGATATTTCCAACACCACAGGTGTTATGAACTACGGTGTAGGAACACAGAAGAAGCTTGCAGACTTCTCCGAGAAGGCAATTGAGAATGTAAGAACCAAGGACATGGGCGAAGTTGGTAACATGATCACAGATCTTGTTACAGAGCTCAAGGGCTTTGAAATTGAAGAAGATGAGAAGGGTCTTAGAGCTCTTTTCAAGAAGAGTGCCAACAAGTTTGAAGGCATGAAGGCTAAATATGCCAAGGCTGAAGTCAACGTTCAGACCATAGCTAATGAGCTTGAGAAGCATCAGGTTACACTCCTTAAGGACGTAGATGTTCTTGATAAGATGTATGACCTCAACCTCAACTACTACAAGGAGCTTACAATGTACATCCTTGCAGGTAAGAAGAGACTTGAGGAAGAGAGAAACACAACTCTTGTAGAGCTCCAGAAAAAGGCTGAGCAGTCAGGACTTCCTGAGGATGCAGAGGCTGCTAAGGACTTCGCAAATAAGTGCGACAGATTCGAGAAGAAGCTTTATGACCTTGAGCTTACAAGAACAATCGCAATGCAGACAGGTCCTCAGATCCGTATGGTACAGTCTTCAGATACCATGATGGCTGAGAAGATCCAGTCAACAATCGTAAACACCATTCCTCTTTGGAAGAACCAGATGGTTATCGCTATGGGTATCGAGCACGCTACTCAGGCAGCAAGAGCAGAGAGAGAAGTTAACGATATGACCAACAACCTTCTTAGAAAGAATGCCGATGCTCTTAAGGTTGCTACCGTTGAGAGCGCTAAAGAGGCTGAGAGAGGAATCGTTGATATCGAGACTCTTAAGCACACCAACGAGTCCCTTATCTCAACACTTGATGAGGTTCTTAAGATCCAGACCGAAGGTAAGGCAAAGCGTCGTGAAGCTGAGGCTGAGCTTGCTCAGATTGAGAATCAGCTCAAGGACAAGCTTATCGAGGCAGCCAAGAACTAATATGGAATATAATACAAGAGCCCTGCGACTTTTTGATCGCAGGGCTTTTTTTAACATTTTGACAGGTTGTGTAAACAATGTGGTATGGAAAAAGAGAGCGCTAAAGGGTATTATTAACTCACAAGAAAACGCTATTTAGTTAATTATAAACAGGAGGTTACTATGATAGATCAGGAGATGAAGAAAGCAGTCCTTGAAAACTTTGAGAAGGTTTTCGGTAAGAATGACAAGGTAAAGGCTTATTTTGCACCGGGCAGAGTCAATCTTATCGGCGAGCACACAGATTACAACGGAGGACATGTTTTCCCCTGCGCACTCACCATCGGTACCTATGGCGCAGCTGTTAAGAGAGATGACAACAAGATCAGATTCTATTCCGTAAACCAGGATAAGCGAGGCGTTGTTGAGACAAGCCTTGACGATCTTAAGCCTTCTGATGAGGCCGGCTGGACCAACTATCCCAAGGGAGTTGTATGGGCTTTTGCCAAGAGAGGAATGAACCTTGATACCGGCTTTGATATGGTTATCTACGGAAATATTCCCAACGGTTCGGGTCTTTCATCATCAGCTTCTTT
>JAGBMP010000157.1 GCA_017634825.1 Butyrivibrio sp. | reverse complement strand
TACCTCTAAAAACAATCTGTAGCGAAAGCGGCCGCACTTTTACGCTTATCTGTCAACTGCTTTTTTAGAAAAAAAAGACCCCTACACCATTTCTGATGTAGAGATCTTTATAGGTCCCGCTTAACTTAATGACATTGGGGATATTGCCCTCCCTCTTTTTACAAGGAGAGAGGAATTATGCACGGTAGGAAAAGAGCTATCTCAAATGCGCTTGAATTCTCGTTGTTCGGGCTGCCATCTTTTCTAATCTGGTTTTCTGTTGTTATCATACCATTCATCTATGGACTTTGGATCACATTTACAGACTGGAACGGACTTGCACTTCATATCAATTTTATCGGAATCGACAATTACAGACATATACTGACGGATCCTGCCTTTCTCGGGGCCTTTGCGAAGACCGTCATATATGCGCTGTTTACGGTTATATTAAGTAATCTGGTGGGATTTGTTCTGGCACTGGTGGTTACCAGCGGTATTAAGGGACAGAATCTTTTCAGGACCGGATTTTTCACACCTAATATCATCGGTGGAATCATCCTTGGTTATATCTGGAACTTTATCTTTTCTTTCGGACTTACAAAGCTTGGAGAATACACGGGAATATCCTGGCTTGAAACTTCATGGCTCACCAACCCCACGAGAGCGCTGATGGCTCTTATTATTGTAAGCGCGTGGCAGATGAGTGGATACCTTATGGTTATTTACATTGCAGGACTTACAGCTGTTCCTGCGGATCTTCTTGAGGCGGCAAAGGTTGACGGGGCTACAACCTGGCAGACTGTTACCAAGATAAAGATACCTATGATAAGAGGAACTATCGCTATCTGTGTATTCCTGTCCATTTCCAGATGCTTTATGTCATTTGATACAAACCTTTCACTTACAGCAGGCGGACCGTATAAGTCCACAGAGCTCATTGCCTACAAGATCTACCAGACTGCGTTTACCAGTATGGATTTCGGTGTGGGACAGGCACAGGCCATTGTGCTGTTTGTGATCGTGGCGATCATTTCGCTGCTTCAGGTTTACTTTACAAGGAAAGGAAGGGTTGACGCATGAGAGCAGAACGTAACAAAAAAAGCATAACCTTCGCGGTAACCCTGATAGTGCTGATACTTTTCATGGTGCCTTTCTATATGCTGGTTGTGAATTCCTTCAAGCCCACAGCAGAGTTTTTAAAGAATCCGTTTGCTCTGCCTAAGGCCTGGAGACTTGATAATTTTGTAACCGCCATAGACAGGATGAATTTCGGGAAATCTCTTTTTAATACTGCGCTGATAACAGTGACGGCAGTATTGGTAAATATGATAGTCTCCTCAATGACGGGATATCTTTTTGCAAGAAAGAAATGGAAGATTAACAAGATAGTCTTTATGGCTTTTCTTGCTTCAATGGTGGCACCTTTCCAGGTGTATATGATCCCGCTTGTAAGGATATATGCCGGAATTTTGGGATTTTCAAACAACCTGATGATGGTGGCTTATATTGCGGTGGGACTTAATGTACCGTTTGCGGTTTTCTTATATTCGGGTTTTGTAGAGGGGATCCCGGCTGAGCTGGATGAGGCTGCGCTGATTGACGGCTGCGGCTTTACCAGAACATTCTTTTACATTATCCTGCCGCTCCTTAAGCCCATCATCATCACGGTTACAGTATTCGTAGCCATGGGTGTATGGAATGACTTCCTTATGTCATCGTTATTCCTCACAAAGGTGGATACCAAGACTCTGGCAATTTCAATCAAGACCTTCCTGACCAATCATTCGGCTGAGTATGCGCCGATGATGGCAGGACTTCTTCTTAGCGTGCTTCCGGTGCTGATCTTTTATCTGATCGGACAGAAGTACATTATTGAGGGCGTTATCGCCGGAAGCGTAAAGGGATAAAGTAACCATCCACAGTCTCTCTCTTAGTGGTATACTAGATAGTAGTCTAAGAGAGGTATCGTGATATATGGTAATCAAGAATGTAAATTTGGAAACAGTCTGTGGCATAACCAGCACACTTCCGGACAATACGCTTCCGGAGTTTGCCTTTGCAGGTAAATCAAATGTTGGAAAGAGCTCGCTGATCAACGGTCTCATGAACCGCAAGAACTACGCAAGGACATCGCAGGAGCCTGGTAAGACACAGACTATCAACTATTACAATATAAACGGCGAGTTCTATCTGGTGGATCTTCCGGGTTACGGTTTTGCCAGGGTTTCCGAGAAAACCAAGCAGCAGTGGGGCAAGATGATCGAGAATTATCTTCACACCTCAAGGCAGCTTCGAAGGGTCTTTTTACTTATTGATATCAGACATGATCCGTCTGCCAACGACGTGCAGATGTACAAGTGGATCGTACATCAGGGCTTCCAGCCTGTTATCATTGCAACCAAGGCAGATAAGATCAAACCTTCCCAGATGGAGAAGCATCTGAACATGCTCCGTCAGGGGCTGGATCTTCCGGAGGAGCTTAGGATTTATCCATACTCGGCGCTTAAGAAGACAGGAAGAGATGAGATTTATGAGCTCATGGACAGCATTCTGGCTGAGGATAAAGAGACTGATGAAGGAGGCACAGAGGAGTGAAGGACTTTTTCAGAAAAGTGAAGATGGAATATGTTGTACAGTCACTGGTTATCATCGCAATCGGCGTTGTGCTCATTGCCTGGGCACCGGCAGTTATTCCGCTTATGGCAAGGATTCTTGCAGCTCTTTTGTTTGTTGTGGGAGTACTGTTTGTGCTTTCATATTTCTTTAAAAAGGAAAGAGGCTTTGTGGACTCCGGTTCCTTTGCATTCGGAATCATAGTGGCAGCAGTCGGTGTTTGGATTTTCCTCAATCCTGTTGCTTTCACGGATTTTATTCCTAAGATCTTCGGTGCTTTTATTCTTCTTAGCGGCATTAGAAATCTGGGACAGACATTTTCGCTTGTGAGATATAAATACGGCCTTTGGTGGCTGTCACTGATATTTGCGCTGGCAACTGTTGGACTTGGTGCAGGACTTATCTTCAAGGCATCACAGGCCAATGAACTTATCGTAAGACTTATCGGCGGATTTCTGGCCTATGACGGCGCATCAAACCTTTGGACAGCATCGAGGCTTGGCAAGTATGGAAAGGCATTTGAGGCGGCTAAGCAGGAGGCTGAAGCAATCGATGTGGATGCAGAGATTGTGGATGTAAAAGACTCAGCGGAGAGATAAGATAGAAATTTAAGATGAAGATCGAAAACATAAATCACATTTTTGTCGGTTGAATCGCATTGATTTGCCGACAAAAATGTGATTTAATTTTTATAGGAGGATCACATCCTATGAAAAAATATATAACTCCTGCCAAGATAACTTCAGATGAGATCAGACTGCTAAGAGAGATTACAGGCATGACCCAGAAAGAGTTTGCCGAGTTTGTCGGCGTATCCAAGCGCACAGTAGAGCGCTGGGAGTACTCGGATGATGAGATAACCGGCCCGATCACTCTGATTGCTGACATGCTCATCAAAAACCATGATCTTCCGCAGAAGATACTGGTGCCTGAGAAAAAATACAAACTGAGACTATGGTACATGTATCACAGCTTTGTCTGTTCGATAATTGATGTGGATGAGATGGAACGGAAGGTTGAAGTTCACAATTTCATTTCCAATCCGCTGTATCGGGCAATGGGTGTGAACACGGAACCCACTTTTGAGGAGTATGAGGAGTTTGTCAGATCAAGATGTTTTCCTGAAACCAGAGATAAGCTAAAACTTGAGCTCAAGAAACTGGACATACCGTTCTATGATCCCATCATGATTATAGAAAAGACTGAGGGTCGCATGGCGGACGATGATTTCTGGATAAGAATTGAGAGATGATATATGGTTAAGCTGTTTGATGAGGATATTAAAACTACAGATCGGAAGTCATCTAAGGGAAACCAGCTGAAATTCGAAAGGGACGGATTCTGGTACAAGGCAGATAACCTGGGCTATGAGGGACTGGCTGAGTGCGTTGTATCAGCTCTTTTGCATAAGTCTTCTCTTGATGAAAAAGAGTTTACCGACTACGAGCAGGAATCCATAGAATACAATGGCAACATATACAGGGGATGTAAAAGCCCGGACTTTACCGACGGATGGAAACTTATTACTTTGGAGAGGCTCTTTTTACAGACATATGGAACTTCTCTTAATAAGATGATCTATAGCACTGCGGATCATACTGAAAGACTGAGACTTATCGTTGGTCAGACAGAGAGGATTACCGGCATTAGTGATTTCGGCCCTTACATGAACAGGCTTCTTACTTTGGATGCGCTCTTTCTTAATGAGGACAGGCACACTCACAATATGGCGGTTCTTATGAATGATAGAAAAGAGTTCCGTTTATGCCCTGTCTTTGATAATGGAGGAGCTCTGCTTTCGGATACCAAAATGGATTATCCGTTGGGACGGGATGTCTATGAACAGATGGGGCACGTGAGGCCCAAGACTTTTGGCGAAACATTCGAAGAACAGCTCGAGATTTCAGAGAAACTGTACGGAAACAATATCTCTTTTACCTACTCGGAAAAAGATATTGATATGGCCATGAAAGGCTTGCCGGATTACAGCACGCAGGAAAAAGAGCGCGTTAAGGAGATAATACTTCAGACAAGAAGAAAGTATGGATATCTCTTTTCAAAATAGGTTGACGCTCAAGCACTTTAGTGCTACAATTTGCTAAACCAATGAGAAAGAAGAGTACTTCATTTGAGAAGCTCACAGAGAGTATCCGGTGGTGAGAGGATGCAGTGGATGGATGAAGGAATGGACTTTTGAGGGCGAAGCGAAAGGGCGATAGCCTTAGTAGTATTCGACGGGAACTCCCGTTACAGAGTAGAGGAAGTGTTGGCTTTCTCATGAGAGATCGGATATTCCGATAAGCAAGGTGGCACCGCAGGATAACAGTCCTGTCCTTGTATGAAACTTCATACAGGGACAGGATTTTTTATTACAAAAAACAAGTTCCCTGTACCAACACATTTTAGAGCCCCAAAGGGCAAGGAGGATTAAAAATGGACGTACAGAGCACAGCAAAAAGAGAAGTTTTGGTTGAGGAAAAGAAGGGACTTGCTAACACAAGAAACCTCATCCTGGTTGGAGTTATGATGGCAGTAGGCATCGTTCTTCGTATGTTTGCGGGAGTTATTGCACTTGGTAACATGCACCCCAACTTCCTGATCGCAACATACTGCCTGGCTATTTTCATCATCAAGCCTAACCTTAAAGAGGCAGCAGCCATCGGTCTTATATCAGGCGCAATCTCACAGATCGGAACATCAATGCCATGGCTTGGACTTGGCTCTGAGACGCTTGGAGCAATCGCAATGTGCCTTCTTATAAGGCTTGCACTTCCCAAGTATGTTAAGCCCGTTGTATGCACATTCCTGGCAACACTTATCTCAGGATTCGCATTTGTCGGACTCGCAGCACTTACCTATGCTAAGCCGATGCCCGGAGCACAGTTTGTAAGCATGGCTATTG
>JAGBMP010000156.1 GCA_017634825.1 Butyrivibrio sp. | reverse complement strand
TTCGCTCTTACAAGCTACGGCGGACAGAAGTCAATGCTTCTCTCACTTCCTTACATCTTCACAAGCCGTGATCACTTCTGGAAATTCGCAACATCAGATCTTGCACAGGAATTCCTTCAGGAGCCATCAGAGAACGGCAGCGGTGTAAGAGGTCTTTTCTATGGTGAGGAAGGTTTCCGTCATTTCTTCACATCTTATGAGATCACAGACATCAACTCCTTCAAGGGCAAGAAGATCCGTGTTTCCAATGACCCTGTTATGAACGGTCTTGTTGAAGGCCTTGGTGCATCTCCTACAGTTGTAAGCTTTGGTGAGCTCTACTCAGCTCTGCAGACTGGGGTTGTAGACGGTGCAGAGCAGCCTATCGCTAACTACAAGTCAAATGCATTCCCTGAGGTTGCACCTTACATGATCCTTGACGGACACACTCTTGGCGCTATCCAGGTAATCATCACTGATGAGGCATGGAACAAGCTCTCAGCTGAACAGCAGCAGATCCTTGTTGATGCAGGTAAGGCTGCATCTGAGTACAACCGTTCAATCTCTGAGGAGAAGGAGAACGAGGTTCTTGAAGAGCTCAAAGCTGACGGTGTTACAATCGTTGAGGTTGATGACATCACACCTTGGCAGGAAGCAGTTAAGCCTGTAATCGAAGAGAACATCAAGGGACTTGAGGATTACTACCAGAAGATAGTTGACCTTGGCAAATAATTAGTAAAAAAGAGGAAACCGTATGAAATCATTTTTCGATACGGTGGATAAGATCAAGCCGGTTTATGATGTGGCTTACAAGGTGGTACTTTTCATATGTAAGCTCTTGCTGGTGGCAGATATTCTGATCACCAGCATGAGCGTACTGGGAAGATATGTTTCATTTGTTCCCGATCCTTCATGGAGTGAGGAAATAGTTCTCACTCTCATGTCTTATATGGCAGTGTTGTCAGCAGCGCTTGCCATAAGACGCGGGGCTCACATCCGCATGACCGCATTTGATGTTTATCTGCCAAAGAAAGTTTTGAAAGTTTTGGATCTGGTTGCTGATGCATTCATCATGGTGCTTGCCTTTGTAATGCTCATAGTTGGATGGCAGTACGCCACAACACTTGGCAGCAAGGGAGTTTACGTTTCTCTTCCCGGATTATCCAGATTCTGGATGTATTTCCCTATACCGATTGCAGGGCTTGCAATGATCATCTTTGAGCTTGAGGCTATCTACAATCACATCAAGGGATTTTTTGTAAAGGAGGAGGATAAGTGATGGCTACCAATACTACAGCTATTGCGATACTGCTCATAAGCTTTCTCGTGATGATATTTTTAAGATTTCATATTGCTTATGCAGTAGCGCTCTCATCTATCTTTTGCCTTTTGTATCAGGGACTTCCCCTTACGACAGTATGCCAGCAGATGGTAAAGGGCATAAGCTCCTTTAGCCTGATGGCTGTTCCTTTCTTCATTACCATGGGCTGCATCATGGGTACCGGCGGTATTTCAGAAAAGCTTATTGCCCTGGCAGATGCCTGTGTAGGATGGATGACCGGAGGAATGGCGATGGTTAACATCGTGGCATCCTACTTCTTTGGAGGAATTTCGGGTTCTGCAGCAGCAGATACCGCATCCCTTGGAAGTATCCTTATCCCCATGATGGTGGAGCAGGGATATGACGATGATTTCTCAACAGCAGTAACCATAACATCATCCTGTGAGGGCCTGCTGGTACCACCCAGCCACAACATGGTCATCTATGCCATGAGTGCAGGCGGAGTTTCGGTAGGAAGTCTTTTCCTTGCAGGTTATATACCCGGAGCACTTTTGGCAGCATCTCTTATGATCGGCTCCTATATCATTTCCAAGAGACGTCATTATCCTAAGGGAGATGCTTTCAGCTTCAAGACCTTTATAAAGCAGCTTGGAGTATCCTTCTGGGCGCTTGCAGCTATCATTATCGTTGTAGTGGGCGTAGTCGGCGGAGTATTTACAGCCACAGAGTCAGCTGCCATCGCGGTTATCTACAGTCTTATCGTCAGCGTATTTATTTACAGAGGACTGGACTGGAAGGGCGTGTGGAAGACTCTTGAGCAATGTATCGATACACTTTCGATTGTAATGATCCTCATTTCAACATCCAGTATTTTCGGATATTGTCTTACAACACTCCATGTTCCGGATCTGGCTTCCAGAGCCATAATCGGACTTACGAGAAATCCGGTCATCATAGCAATTCTTTTGAACGTGATCCTTCTTGTACTTGGATGTATCATGGATATGGCGCCGATCATCCTGATCGCTACACCAATCCTGCTTCCGATCGCAACCTCGATTGGAATAAATCCTATACAGTTTGGTATAATGATAGTACTCAACTGTGGTATAGGACTTCTGACACCGCCTGTAGGCGCCGTGCTGTTTATCGGCTCTGCGGTGGGTAAGGTTAAAATGGAGCGGGTAGTTAAGGCAACATTGCCATTTTATCTGTGCATGATAATTGTTCTTATGCTGCTTACATTTATACCCGAAATCAGTATGTTCCTCCCGAATTTACTGATGAAATAAAGATTTCCGAAAGGTCTTTTTATGGAATACAGATTTAAATGTGATGTAAAGGCCGGGGATCTGTGGAAGATGGCAATGGCCAGGACCTACAGGTCACTGATAGGACTGGTCAATGTTATCTTCACTGTAGCGATGATCCTTTTAACAATTCGTTTTTGGCCGACAGCATCGGATCTACTTAGAGTACTTATGGTTTTTGGATGCATTCTTTTTCCTGTCATCCAGCCTCTTGCAATCTATGGAAACAGCGTCAAGCAGCTGGAAGATCTGCCTAAGGATTTAGAGCTCCTCTTTAACGATGGCGGCGTTCGCGTCTTCGTTGGGGATAAGAGCGAGTCTCTTGCCTGGAAGAGAATTAAGAATGCAATTAAGAGGAGCAACATGATAGTGGTAATGTCGGATGACAGCCATGGATACATGCTCACCAACAGAGTCCTGGGTGATCAAAAAGAGGAGTTTTATCAATATATCTGTAAGAAGATCAGGGGCTAGTTTTTAAATAGTAATTTAAGAGGGGCAGCGCTATAATTATTGATATAACTATAACGCAGCCTCTTATTTTTTGATTATGGACAGGATACGAAATTTCTGGGAAACTCTCACCATTAAAAATAAAATAGCTGTCTTCACCATAAGCGTATTTGTGGCACTATCTCTGTCAGTGCTCTTCGATGCATGGGTTGTTAAGCTCTTTACCAAGGACTTCAATGACATCATGGAAGATAACTCAAGAGGCGGAGAGATTGTAAATGCAATTAAACGTGAGACAGACGCCTTTGACGAGTATATACGTGGTACAGGCTCCACGGATAAGGCAGCATGGGAAAAGAGTGTGGAGACTACCCGTCAGGCTATCTATGCCGTTCCTCTAAATTACACACACCTGGGGGATTCCAGGTTTGCCGTACTACAGTCACTGCAGAGCGCATATGAAGTTTACTGCAGCAAAAGAAATCAGGTCATAACGGACTATCAGTCCGAGAACTTATACGTTGATAAGCTCTACGACGTTTACAACATGCAAAGTTATCTCGCAGCTTATGCCCAGAGATTTGTTGACGTCACCATGCAGGAAGGAAATGAGAGCTACAAGTCTATGCTTCCTGTGGTTGCAAGAGTTCCGTTTATCACGGCAGCGCTCAGCATTGTCCTTTTCTTTGTTATTTTCCAGATTTCACAGATGCTAAACAGCAGCGTTACAAAGCCGGTACTTAAGCTGGCTAACGCCTCAAGACGAATCGCCAACAACGACTTTTTTATCGACGACGTTGTGGTTGACAACAAGGATGAGCTGGGGCAGATGGTATCGGCCTTTAACAAGATGAAATTTGCCACCGGCGAATACATCAAGGCAATGGAGGAGAAGAGGGAAGCGCTGGATCAGCTCCACGTGCAGGAGCTTGAGAATCTCGAGATTGAGAAGCAGATGGAGACCATGAACTTAGAGCTCTTAAAGAGCCAGATAAATCCGCACTTTCTTTTCAATACTTTGAACGTTATCGCAGGAACAGCCAATCTTGAGGGAGCACAGACCACTGAACAGATGATAGAAGCCTTGAGCTCACTCTTTAGATATAACTTAAAGACCCAGGCAAAAGAGTCTCTCCTTGCCCAGGAGCTCAAGATTTCAAGGGACTATATGTACCTTCAGAAGATGAGATTCGGCGACAGGGTGCAGTTTGATATTGAATGTGATGTAGACGAGAACAAGGTGATCGTTCCCACCTTTACCTTCCAGCCGCTTCTTGAGAATGCCATAATCCATGGTATTTCCCCAAGAGTTGAGGGCGGTAAGGTACAGATAAATGTAAAACAGCAGGAAGACAAACTCCTTATTGAGGTGTCGGATACAGGCGCCGGAATGGACGAGGAGACACTTTTAAGGATAAGAGCCGGCCTTGAAGGCGGCGAGGATACGCCTCTTGATGCAGATATAGTCGGCATCGGACTTGGCAATATCAACAGGCGGATCAAGGGAATGTATGAGGGCGGAAGCCTTTCGATAAACAGCAGATTGGGAGAGGGAACAACAATCCTTATGACCCTTCCCCTTCACAGAGTAGATGACTAAAGGAGCAGCGATGTACAGAATACTGGTTGCAGACGACGAGCCTATAGAGAGGCTGGTAATTGACAAGAAGATAAAAGCTTTTTTCCCTGACCAGGCAGAAGTGGTGCTGGCTGAGAACGGAATTCAGGCTGTGAAGCTCTTTTTTGAAAAAGGCTGCCAGATCGCAATCCTGGATATTGAGATGCCGGGAATGAACGGCCTTGATGCTGCGGCTGAGATAAAGAAGGAAAGTCCTCACAGCAGCATTGTGTTCCTGACAGCCTTTGATGAGTTCAATTACGCCAAGAGAGCTATCGAGATAAGGGCACTTGATTACCTGCTTAAACCGGGCTCTGATGAGGATCTTGTGAACGTCCTTGAGGAGGCTTTTAATATCTGCGACAGATATGGAGATGGCGTAAGCACCGTGGACAAAGCGCCCATAGCCCAGCCTCATGATGATGAAAATGATACACCACCCAACGTTTTTGTCGGACAGGTGCAGGAATATATTGATGCGCATTACAAGGAGGACATTGCTCTCCTTGATCTGGCCGGAGTTTTCGGATATTCGGATGTTTATTTCTGCAAGCTCTTTAAGCAGAACTTTGGCAAGAACTTTATTACCTACCTCAACGAATACAGAATGGATAAGGCAAAAGAGCTTTTGGCAAACCCTGCAATAAATATCAAGGACGTCAGTGCCCTTGCCGGCTACAGGGATGCCAACTACTTCACCAGAGTATTTAAGAGAATGGTAGGTAAGACACCAAGTGAGTATAGAATAGGGGTTATGGGGATATGAACAGCAGACGCAGATATATAGCTTTAACTGCATGTGTCCTTTTGCTCCTTGTTGTAGTAGCCTTTGGGATTAGTACCATCAGGGAAAAGAAAGCGGAGGAGTCGGCGCCTGAGTATGTCTTTTTATACGCAGAGAACCAGATCGCTGACTACCCGACAACCCACGGAGCAAACAGGTTTGCAGAGCTTGTCTATGAGAGGACGGACGGCAGGATAAAGATACTGGTCAAGCCCGATGCGGAGCTTGGAAGTGAGATGCAGGTTATACAGCAGATGCAGTACGGAGGCATTGCTTTTGCAAGAATATCTCTGTCACAGCTTGCGGAGTACATGCCTGAGATGAATGTGCTTCAGATGCCTTATCTTTACAGCGGATCTGAGCACATGTGGAGGGTTCTTGACGGTGAGATCGGGGATGAATTTCTTTTAAAAACAAGAGATCACGATCTGGTGGGACTGTCCTGGTATGATGCCGGTGCAAGAAACTTCTACAGCACATCGCCTATTACCTGCCTTGAGGATATAAAGGGCATGAATATAAGGGTTCAGGAGTCCGATATGATGGCGGACATGGTATCGGCCCTTGGTGCAAATCCGTCCAAGATCGTTTATTCGGAAGTGTATTCTGCCATTGAGCAGGGACTGGTTGACGGAGCTGAGAATAACTGGCCTTCCTACGAGGCTATGAGGCACTATATCGTTGCCAGATACTACACTATAGATGAGCATACAAGAGTTCCGGAGCTTCAGATCTGCTCCAAGGCAGTATGGGACAAGCTCTCAGAGAGTGATCAGAAGATCATAGAGGAGTGTGCCAGAGAGTCTGCGCAGTATGAGCGCATGCTGTGGGAAGAGAGGGAAAAGAGCTCAAGAGAAGTTGCGGAGAAGAGCGGTATAACCGTAATTGAGCTTTCGCC
>JAGBMP010000155.1 GCA_017634825.1 Butyrivibrio sp. | reverse complement strand
GACTGACCAGATGATTCTTCTTTTTCAGTTTCCTCACTGCTGCCCTGTCCGCTTTTATCCTTGTCTTCCTCTTTGGATTCATCTTCCTCTGTTTCGGACTTTTCTTTCTCTTCTTCGGCCTTCTTTCTTTCCTCTTCTTCAACCTTCCTTTTTGCTTCCTCTTCCTCAGCCTTCTTTTTTGCTTCCTCTTCTTCAGCCTTCTTTTTTGCTTCCTCTTCCTCGGCTTTCTTCTTTTCTTCCTCTTCTGCTTTCTTTTTCGCTTCCTCTTCTTCGGCTTTCTTTCTCTCTTCCTCTTCTGCTTTCTTTTTTGCTTCCTCTTCTTCAAGCAGTTCTTCTTCCGTTTT
This sequence comes from Butyrivibrio sp., assembly GCA_017634825.1. Classification (GTDB taxonomy): domain Bacteria; phylum Bacillota; class Clostridia; order Lachnospirales; family Lachnospiraceae; genus Butyrivibrio. Next base: position 19,660 of record JAGBMP010000155.1, on the reverse strand, counting down.
CTCGTTTTGAGTGTCGGTATCTGAGACATTCTGATTTTCCGGATTTCCAATCATCATGTCCATAAGATCCTGTAGCTTACTTTCGTCAATTCCCGACTCATTATCCATCGTAACCTTGATCCTGTTTGGATCGGGCTTGATATACTTAACTACATATTCACCTTCATCAGATATTTGGGGCACAGGATGCTCTACTATGTACCTGAATATCGCCTCGCATCCTTTTCCCGAATAATGAAGTCCGTCACCGCCGTTATACTCAGACTTAACCTGTCCGTCAGATCCTTTGAGAATTTCGGCGATATCGAGATAGAAAATGTGTTTTTCCTTTGCTGTTTCCAGCAGGAAATCATTGTATTTGTCTATCCATGCGTTCTGAACACTGTTTTTATAAATTCCGTTATCATCGACGGGACCTATCGCCACAAGTACAAGATTGGAATTAGGCGCCATCTCAGCCACACTGTCTATAAGAGTCAGAAATGTATTCTTATAATGCGTCTCACTTGGATCATTAATCCCATTAACACCCAGAAGAATATAGATGACCGGAGCCTGATGAGACCCCAGATAAGATTTTAAAGTATACTCTTTACCTGCATTGTTAATAAATTTATTGGATGCAAATGCCGGATGCGATATGCCGATCTGCGCCAAAGCTGCATCATCGTTGAAAAAGCCATAGTTGACCATCGCAACCGTTCTGGAATCGCCAAGGAATACACATCTGTTAAGGTATCCTTCCTTTGCGCCGTCTTTTTTTGCAAGTACAGTTGTATCCGGAGTTGATTCGGCCTTAGTCCCTTCGGTTGCTGTCTCGACTACGGGCATATTTTCCCCGGCTGCATCTTGAACTTCACCTTCGGCAGTCGTTTTCTCCCAGCTGACTTCATGCAAAGCATTGTTGAGGGACCCTGTTTTTAATACAAAAAGCACAATGATCGCAAGGATAGCTGCGAGCATGATCAATAAGCTGATGATCAGCTCCCTTTTTCCAAGACCCTGCGTCATCTTATCAAACAGGTTACTTATTGTTCCTTTCTTTTTATCGCTCATCTCTTCGCCTCTCATATATAGTACATACTTATTATATCAGATTATTATTCATACATTTTGAAACATATCACTGTGCTTAAGTATTAGACACAACAAAAAAGGAAAGCATTTCTGCTTTCCTTCAGAGCGTATTAAATGTATTATTCTTTCAATAATGAATCGTTCTACATCACAAAACCTTGAGCCTGACCTTCATTGCAATCTGTCTCGGGGTAGCCATTCCATCAAACTGAACCAGATAGCTTTCTTCATCAAGGTTAATATCCAAAATGGTTCCTGCTCCGAGAATTGCATGCTCGACTCTCTGCCCCTTCTCAAGCAGATTAAGCTTTTGCGCTCCCTTTAGGTGTCTGCTTTCGTTCTCAATATATTTCCTGACCATGGTCATCATTTTGTCTGAAGGTTCCTCAGTATACTCAAGGCAGCCCCTGTCAATATCAAGGATAAATCTGGAAGGATACCTTGGTATTCCTTCAAAAGTCTGACCTCCTGCTTCTGAAATGAACAGCCTCTTTTTCGCCCTGGTCATAGCAACAAAAGCGAGCCTTCTTTCTTCCTCCATGCCTTCTAGAGTATGGATCTTTCTGGAAGGGAAGATTCCTTCGTTCATGCCACAGAGAAAGACATAGGGAAACTCAAGACCCTTAGCTGCATGTACGGTCATGAGCCTTACCTTGTCGCTGCCCTCTGTGTCTGAATCGGCATTGGTAAAGAGCGCAATATGTCTCAGATAGTCTTCCAGCCCCACTTCTTCTCCACAGGTAGTCTCATACTCAAATACAGACTGCTTGAGCTCCGCCAGATTATCAAGCCTGTCCTGAGCTCCCTCCGTGCGAAGCATCTGCTCATATCCGGTATCCTCAAGAACTTTGGTCAAAAGCTCAGATACAGGAATACCATCGTAATCACCGGCGTATCTTTCAATGACATCAATAAACTCTTTTGCCCTGGTTCCTCGGAGCGTCTCATTTTCAAGATTTTCACTAAGTGCCATGTACAAAGAGCAGCTGTTATCCCTTGCATACTGTTCCAAAAATGCCATGCGTCTTTTGCCAAGATTTCGCTTGGGGACGTTGCATATTCTTCTAAAAGAGACATCATCTCTATACAGGATCATTCGAAGATAGCAAAGCGCATCCTTTATTTCCATGCGTCCGTAGAACTGCACTCCCGAATAGATGGTATAGGGGATCTTCTCTTCTATAAGGCCTGTCTCTATTGTTCTGGTTACATAGTGGGCTCTGTAAAGAACTGCCATGTCCTTGTATGGCACGCCCATTCCCTTAAGAACAAGCATCTGTCCTGTTATCCAGTCCGCTTCATCTGCCGTATTGGGAGCAAGATGGCATAGAACACTCTCACCGGGCTCGCCTACGGAAACCAGATCTTTTTTCAATCTCTGCGTATTCTTATCGATAAGGCTGTTACATGCGGCTATGATCTGCGGAGTTGATCTGTAATTGTCATTCATGTAGATTGTCTTTACATCAGGATAGTTCTTATCAAAGTTCAGAAGATATCCCACACTGGCGCCTCTCCAGGTATAAATGGTCTGATCCGGATCTCCTACAATGAAAAGATTCTTATGGTGAGCCGTAAGAACATCCATGAGCTCATACTGAAGTCCATCTATATCCTGAAACTCGTCGATCATTACATATTCAAGGCGTTTTTGCCATTTGAGCTTTATATCCTCATGTTCACTAAACATGTACAGCGTAAATTTGATCAGATCATTATAATCAAGGCCGAAGCATTTCTTCTCCTGATACAAATAGCCATAGAACAAGATATCATCTATAGAAGAAGCCATGTCATACTTCTCCTTGAGCGCATCGACAGACATATTCAGCATATCCAGATAATACTCCGGTTCATCCTTGCATTTACGTATTTCAAACATATCTCTTGCTGCACTAAAAGTCTTATCCCTAAGTGAAAGCCCTCTTTCTTCATAAATGATCTTCAGGATATCATCTATATCAGAATTATCCAGAACAAGAAAGCTCTTAGGGTACTGGAGTGCATGCGAATCCTCCTGCAGCACAGAGACGCAAAAGCCATGGAATGTATTGATATATCCGGTGTCATTATCTCCGGTTAAAAGATGTATTCTCTGCCTCATCTCATTCGCAGATTTATTGGTAAATGTAACGCAAAGAATATGCCCCGGCATAATTCCCAGCGCATTTACAAGATATGCAAATCGATATGAAAGCGCCCTTGTCTTACCGCTTCCGGCTCCGGCCACAACCCTGATATAGCCTTCAGTACTGGTGACAGCCTCTTTCTGCGCTTCATTTAACTCATCTAAAAGTTCTAACATAAACTCTCCAATTCAATACAAACATACATTCGATACTTACGAATACATTATAGCAAACATAGGTTTGTATTTCATCCCTCTATCGAAATCTTGAATGCCATTTTTCTGCCATAGCTATAAAGTTCGAAAGCCCACAAACCGATATTATTAATAACTAAAGAAAGGAGGAGGATACATGAGAAACAATCTTCCTAAAAGATAAAGCACCTTCACTGAGGCAGGATCCCGGTGGAGGTGCTTTTTTATACCGAAATATTCAGAAGCAGGTACAGCCCAATGCAGATAACAGCTGCACCAAGGTGCATAAGCAAATATGAAACAGGCCATTTTCCATTTCTGTTAAAGCCATAGAAATCATCCCATCGCTTTCCTTCCGGAGCGCGGAATATCTTATAGCTGTACAGCGGGGCATACAATACAACAGGGAGCATCCCGATAAATGCAACCGGAAAGTCTATACCTCGCCTTTCAAAAAAGGACAACGAAACAATCGCCATAAGTGGTGTCAGCAGATGCATAAAAAGGTCAGATCCCTTAAACATATGCTGATACCCATAAGTCGGCCCGAGAAACAGCAGAACCGTCAGCATCGTCACAGTAACTCCGGCTGTCCCAATGATCTTCAGATAATACGTCCACTCAGCCTCAGGAAACAGCATCATTAAAAGAGCTGCCAGCGCGCACAGTGCATTACTCTGTACCGTGAAGTACTTAAAGGCATTCCTGGCACGCTGTGGACACCATTTGCCGTCTTTTCTAAAGTATAAGATTATCAGCACCGTGGTTACTGCAAATATTATGAAATTCAAGGCAAAAGAAATTGTAGAGTTAGTATTATTCATAATCCGAAATAAAAAAACGGCCTTTTGGCCGGTAACTTTTGGGAGGATGAGCTGCCGGCTTCCGCCGACAGCTCGTTATGAAAAAGAAGTTTTACTTACTATATTTCTGTTTCGTTATAAATATATTAACTAAAATTCTTTTCCACTCCTTAAACAAAATGTGAATGAATTGTAACTGAACCCTAATAAATTTATAAAACCTTCATTTCATTTGCAATGTCATGGAGAACACATATCTTTATATACAGTTTTACGCTATAATATAGTCACAATTAAGCATATGGGGGATCGGAATTGAAACTATTTGAAACTGCATTTGATGATAATTTCAATCAAACAATACATGACTGGGCAAGTGAATTCGGAAGCAGTTCCCATTCCGTCCTTTTTCATGTCTATGTTCCCTTCAACAAGCCACAAGAGCTTGAGAATCTTAAATTCGTTCGCAAGGTTTTAAAAGAAGAATTCCCGAATGCACAGGTTGTAGGATGCAGCGCAACAGGCATGATCCTTAACGGCAAGGTACAAAATGATGCCATTACTGTCTCCGCCATGATCTTTGAAGATGACACCACCACTGTCATTGTTCGCACATCCTATGGAAAAAATGAAAGCCTTGACCCTCAAAAGCTTTTAGCATTTGTAAAGAGTTTTCCTGATCTTAAGGGAATAGAAGCCTTTACTGCTGCCCCTTACCAGCCCTTATTGGATACGGGCTCGGTCATCGATACTATCCCCGAAAACATAGAAATATTTGGCGCCGTAGCAGTCGGAGACGATAATAATCCCTCCTTTGTGTTTGCAGACGATCAGGAACTTGGATACGGAAGAACAGTTCTTGTTTTCTATGCAGGCAAAAGCCTTCATCTTCTGACAAACAGGATGTTTGGCTGGAATCCGATAGGTTATCCTCTTCTGGTCACAAAGGCTGACGGATGTGTTGTATACGAACTTGATAACAAACCTGCTTACGATGTATATCACCACTATCTTCACATCAAGAAAGACAAAAACTTCTTTTATGATGCACTGGAATTCCCATGGGAAGTTAAGGTCAATGAAAATACTTATTACTTAAGGCATGCCAAATCCGTAAATCCTGACGGTTCAATTGTCATGTCTTCCAATATTCCTCAGGGAAGTACGATAAGACTGACTTACGGCGATCCAAGAAGGATCATGAAACATACAAAGCAGATCATTTCAGAGATATTTGAATTTGAGCCTCAGGTAGTCAACATATTCAACTGCTTTGGCCGCATGCTCTTTTGGAATGGCAGGGAGAATATCGAAATCCAGGAGATATCAGATCATCTGCAGACAACCGGCTTCAGTGCCCTGGGCGAGATCCTGCGCTACAAGGGAAATACTCTTTTGAACAATCTCTCTATTGTAACTATAGCTATGCGTGAAGGAGAGCATGGCAGCCATGTTGCCGTAGATCCCACAGATATTGAAGATAAGACAAATATTCCCATCACAGCAAGGCTTGCCATATTTATAAACACGATCACCGAAGAACTGATGCAAAAGAATGAGCAGCTCAATGAAATGCTATATAAGGCATCCCATGATGCGCTTACCGGAATTTTAAATCGCGGAGCCATTGAGCGGGCTATCTACGAAAAATGCGATCAATGCGAAGAATTTAAGCTGTCAAGGCATCTTATCATGTTTGATGTAGATGACTTTAAGCAGATAAACGATACCTTTGGTCACACCGTCGGAGATAAGATCTTAATAAGCATTGCAACAATCGTAGACGATTATATCAGCACGATTCCCGGTGCTGTATTCGGACGTTGGGGCGGCGAGGAATTCATGATATTCATATATGGTCAGTCTGATGCTCTGACAAAAGAAATAGCTGACAATATTTTAAGCAGAATAAAAAATGAAGTTCTCCATGAAAGAGAAGTCACAGTAAGTATCGGCGTTACCAAACACTACCCTCTTGAAAGTGTAATGCAGACACTAACAAGGGCCGATGAACTTTTGTACAGTTCAAAAGCTAACGGCAAAGCCCGGGTCACATGCGATTTCTGACAATAAAAAAGCTCTGAAACCAAAGCGTTTCAGAGCTTTAAATATTATTTCGAGATCTCTTCCATCTCTGCAATAGCCTCGTCAAATACAGCAAGTGCAGAATCGATAGGCTCTCTTGTTGTAAGATCAACGCCTGCGATCTTAAGAAGACTTACAGGATCCTGTGTGCATCCGCTTGAGAGGAACTCCTTGTACTTCTTAACTGCGCTCTCGCCCTCTTTGAGAATCTTGTCCGCAATGGCAACAGCAGCTGCAAAGCTTGTTGCGTACTGATATACATAGAAGTTGTAGTAGAAGTGAGGAATTCTGCTCCACTCCCAGCCAATGAGAGGGTCAGAGATCATGTCTTTTCCGAAGTACTCCTTGTTGAGGTTATAGTAAACATCATAGAGAGTCTCTGCTGTAAGCGGAGTTCCCTCTTCAGCCATCTCGCAGGTCTTTCTCTCGAATTCCTCGAACATGGTCTGACGGAACATGGTGCTCTTAAAGCTCTCAAGGAAATGGTTGATGATAAACGCCTTCTCTTCCTTGCTCTTAGCATTGTCCTTCATGTAGTGGTACAGGAGAACTTCGTTGGTGGTTGAAGCAACCTCGGCAACAAAGATCTTGTAATCGGAATCAACGATAGTCTGCGCCCTGTTGGTGTACCAGGTGTGCATTGAATGTCCCATCTCATGAACAAGAGTGAACACATCATTAAGAGTATCGTTGTAATTAAGGAGCATGTAAGGGTGTACATCATAAACGCCGCCTGAGTACGCACCTCCGCGCTTTCCTTCATTCTCTACAACATCGATCCATCTGTTCTCGTAAGCTTCCTTCACAACAGCAAGATAGTCTTCACCAAGAGGTGCAAGAGCTTTAAGAGGAATCTCCTTAGCCTCCTCATAAGGCACCTTCATTTCAAACTCCGGAATCATGTCCACATATACGTCATACATATGAAGTTCATCAACTCCAAGGAGTCTTTTGCGAAGTGAAACGTATCTGTGCATCTTGTCCATGTTGTCATGGATTGATGCAAACAGATTGTCGCAAACTGCAGGGGAAACGTTGTTGGCGTCAACTGCTGCCTCGAAGGCGGATTTATACTTTCTGGCCTTGGCGTTAAAGATTCGTCCCTTTACCTCACCGTCATACATGGAAGCCCATGTGTTCTTAAACTCCTCATATCTTCCGTAGAAAGCCTCAAAACTGGCCTTTCTGAGCTCTCTGTCCTTGGACATCTGTGTGGGAACAAATCTTCCGTTTGAGAGCTGAACCTCTTCTCCCTTGGAGTCCCTCACTGAAGGGAATTTAAGATCAGCATTATTCAGCATTCCAAAGCTCTTCTGGGATGCCTCCAAAACCTCAAAAGCACTTGCAAGGAGCTGCTCTTTCTCAGCATCAAGCATATGATCTTTGAGTCTTCTGATCTCTCCAATCATCCTCTTGTAACGGTCAAGCTCCGGCACAGCACTGTAGAACTCATTCAGCTTCTCATCTGAGAGTGTAAGTATCTCAGGGTCGATAAAAGCTGTCTTTTCTGATGTACCAACAATTGCAGACATTCCGCGCTGCTTAAGAGCCTGATACTTGGAATTGCCGGTATCCTGGTCCTCTCTCATGTGAGCATAGCCATAAACTCTGTCCAGTAAAAGACTGAGCTCTTCATAGAGCTTAAGCACTTCAAGAAGCTTCTCTCCGCTCTCAGAAAGCTTACCCTCATAAGCAGCCATCTTATCAGCAACTTCAACTGCGCGCTTGCATTCCTCTTCCCATTTAGCTTCATCGTCATAGATATCCTCAAGGCGCCATGTAAGGTCCAGGGATACCTCATCTCTTTTTGGTAATTTGTTTTGCATATAAAAACTTCTCCTTTATATCCTGCTTACTCCATCATCTGTGTAGAGCTCGTATGAAGCAGCATCTGAATCATAACATATATACTTCATTTCTGCATTATTCAGATTGCACTCCATACCCTTAGAAGGCTCAGCAAGAGGAAGAACATGACCTTTTCTTACGAACACCAATATCTCGTTAAGATCCGCTTTCACATAGTGATCTCCGGCTCCCAGGATTTCCTCGTCATAGTCATCATACGCCCTGAATCTGATAAGCTTCATGTTCTCCGGAAGATATACGTATCTTCCTGTCGCATTCTGTGTATATACAGGTGCGATCATGATGCTCTCACCAACAAGAAGCTGATCCTCAACCTGAGCACTTCTTTCATCATCGTACTCAAAGCAAAGAGGCTTAAAGAGCATCTTATTGCCAAGAGCAGCCTTCATAAACTCAGAGTACAGATAAGGAATAAGTGCATATCTGAGATTAATGATATTTCTGAAGGTATCTACATTTTCAAATCTATACAGCTCCTGATGCCTCATTCCCAGCGCGCAGTGATTTCTAAACAGCGGTGTGAATATACCAAAGGCAGTCCATCTCAGCACCAGATCTTCCGTAGTGTCACTTCCGAATCCGCCTATATCCGCGCCGGTGTATAGGAATCCGCACATGTTGACTGCAGGCATCTGCTGTATGTTAAGAAGCAGGTGTGACCACCAGGAGTGATTGTCGCCGTGCCAGATTCCGCCATATCGATGGGCTCCGATATATGATGACCTTGAAAACATAAGGATTCTCTTATCGGGAGATATCCTCTCAAAAGCCTCTCCGGCAGCCCTTGTCATGTTGTAGCCAAAGATATTGTGAACCTTGTCGTGTCTTATCCTTTTGCCCTTATATTCATGATAAAAGCGCTTGTAATCCTCAGGGTAATTGTCAATTGAACCAACAAGATCCTTAAATGCAAAGAATGACTTAATATCAAGATTCTTGCCCTTGTAGTCCTCAATCTGCTCAAAGACCTCATCCAAATGGTCCTGCGTATAGAAAATAGCCGGCTCATTCATATCATTCCAGAATCCATCTATTCCCTGGTCGATGAGTACCTTATATTTATCCCCAAACCAGGCTCTTGCATCATCGTTTAAGAAATCGGGAAAATGCACCAGCCCCGGCCATACAGCAGCCAGAAGGTTTTCTCCGTTTTCTTTTTTCACAAAGTATCCCTTCTCAACGCCTTCATCATATACATCATACCCCTCTTCGACCTTGACGCCGGCATCAATGATAGGCACAAGATGAATACCCCTTCTCTTCATCTCCTCTACGAACTTAGGAAACTCGGGAAAAGAGCTCTCGTCAACTGTAAAGTCCTTGTACCTCTCCATGTAATCGATATCCAAATAGATCATATCGAGAGGAATTCCGGCTTCCTGATATTTATCCGCAACTTCTCTGACTTCGTCCGCAGTCATGTAACTCCATCTGCTCTGACCAAAGCCAAAGGCCCACTTCGGAGGTATATAGCTGCGTCCGATAATTCCCCTGAACTGAGATACAATGTCAAGGACACTCTCGCCCTCAACGATATAGATATCCGCATCGAAGTCCTCAAAGATGATACGCATCTTGTCCAGCTTGGTATAACCTATATCAAAGCTGACCTTCCCGGGAGTATCAACGTAAACGCCAAACTGATCTTCCTTGGAAAAGACAACGAAGAAGTTCTGGGAGGCATAGAGAGAGTTCTTGTTCTCTGTGTGATTGGGGTCATCGGAGTTATTGCTGGTATAAAGCCAGCCCCTTTTATTCATGCCCCTTACAGTCTCTCCAAGACCGTACACTCTGTCATTTTTCTTTAGTAAAAGAGTCAGTTCCTTCTTCTCATCGTTTCTGTCAAAATAAGGAACAGTCCCCTCTGATAGAACAATTTCTTTTACCACCGAATCTGTGGGAATCGGATTTCCAATCCTATACTTTCTAATCATGTATAAACCCTCCTGAATTGGTCCTAAGGGGGTACCGCTTGCGGTTATACGACATGAGGAGGGCCCCATTTATGGGAGGAGTCCTGATGTCATTTATTCCTTAGGACGGTCTACTGTTTTCATAACTTGCTTTACACTACCCCTAAAAATCTTATCACAAAAAGGGAACTGATAGACAGTTCCCTTTCAAATTACATATTTCCTTATTCAGCCTTCACAGATGTCATATAATTCCTCAAATTTGTCCAGATTGTAATCAGCTCTTCCGCTGGCTGTTGCCGTTCCTATCGCAGCAACGTCCATTCCGGCTGCATGAGCTGCTGTAACTCCTGCATCAGCATCCTCTACCACAAGGCAATCGGATGGATTTTCCGACAGAAGTTCTGCTGCCTTTAAGAACACCTCAGGGTCCGGTTTGGACCTTGTTATCATTGTTCCGTCAGATACCGCATCAAAGGCATCTGTAAGCTCAGTCCTCTCTAGGATATATGCGGTATTTTTGCTGGATGAGCCGATAGCAAGCTTGTAGCCTGCATCACGTAGCTTCTTAAGTGTTTCTCTCACTTCTTTTGCCACATCGTCCCTTGTCATTTCGCCAAGGCTCTCTCTGTAAATATCGTTCTTTTCCTCCAGATACTCTTTTTTCTGTTCCGGAGAAATAGGCTCGCCCCGGTACTTCTCGAGGATGATGTTAAGACTCTCCTCACGGCTTACGCCGCGCAGCCTGTCATTGTCCTTTTCGGTAAACTCTATTCCCAGCTTATCCGCAAGCTTTTTCCAGGCCAGATAGTGATATTTATCAGTAAAGACCAGCACTCCGTCAAGATCAAATATTACTGCTTTATATTGCATTTTTCGCCTCCGGTAAGCTTATATGTTTCTTTCCCATGGACAAATTCCACTTCCTTACCACCAAGGAGCTCGACTACAACCTCTTTATCATCAACTGTGACCTTGATAAGGCCTCCTCTGTACTTAAACTTAAAGGAATAACCCTTAAGTCCCTTTGGAAGGAACGGGTTGATGGAGAGTCCGTCTTCACCTATCCTTACTCCTCCAAAGCCATAGATAAATGCCATGTAGGAGCCGCCCATATTTGCTGTATGTACGCCGTCAGAGCTGTTTCCGTGAAGATTTAAAAGGTCAAGCTTGGCAGAATCTCCAAGGTATGAAACAGCCTCGTCGTGCAGTCCAAGGCGCGAAGCCTGCATTGAGAATACGCAGGTTGAAAGAGATGAATCGTGAGTCGTTATCTTCTCATAGTACCTAAAGCTCTTTTCCTGAGTGATGGCATCTGCGCTGTCAGTGAAAAGAAAATGTGCCAGAACCGTATCAGCCTGCTTGCAGACCTGGTATCTGTAAAGGTGCAGCGGATGGTAATGAAGAAGTAGAGGGAACTCTTCCTTAGGAGTATTTGCAAGATCCCATATGGGCTTCTGCAGGAATGAATCATCCTGAGGGTTTATTCCAAGTTCCTCATCGTAAGGAAGATAGATGTTCTCTGCAGCCCTTGTGATCTCCCTGATCTCCATATCAGTGAGGCAGAGCCTCTGCTTAAGAGATATGATCTCGGGAGTGTTTGCAAACATCTCAAGGAACTTGACCATCCATTTCATACCGTGGGCAGCTGCACAGTTGGTATAGAAGTTGTTGTCCACCATGCAGGTATACTCGTCAGGTCCGGTCACTTCATTTATCACAAAGCGCCCTTTTCTGTCGTAGTTTCCTGTATCAAGCCAAAGACGGGCTATCTCTATCATGATCTCAGCACCTTCCTTCAGGATGAATTTCTCATCTCCTGTTGCAAGGAAGTACTGAACAATGGCATAGGATACGGCGCCATTGATATGATAAGCTGCTGTTCCGCTGGGGAAGTATCCCGAGCACTCTTCGCCTGTAATGGTGCGCCATGGATATAAAGCGCCCTTTTTATGTCCGAGAAGAGCAGCATTTTCTCTGGCTTTCTGAAGTGTCCTGTATCTGAAATGAAGTATATTTTTTGCAAGTGTTTCATCAGTCAGTGTGAAGAAAGGAAGCGCATACATCTCTGTATCCCAGAAATAATGGCCTTCATACCCTTCTCCTGTAAGGCCCTTGGCAGCCATGCTGTAGCCGGGCATTCTCGGAGCTGAGCAGAACAGCTGATACATGTTAAAGCTCATGGCAAGATCAAGGTCGTTATCACCTATGATCTCCATTCCTGACTGATCCCAGAAGTCCTTCAGGATTTCTGTCTGTCTATTATATAAGTGCGAAAGACCGCTCCCATCAGCCTTAACTTCCTCCAGAGCATCCTGAAGGACCGCTAAAGCGTCTTTTCCCGGGTCTTCGCTCTTCAACGAATCGGAAAAAGTCGAGAACTTTACGAGGCGTATTTCCTGTCCCTCTGAAATATGCGCCTTAACATAGGTGCATACCCGCCTATCATCGGTATTGTCATACACATCGATAAAATCATCCTCTCCTATCAGGATGTTGGAAGTGGCAGATGCAATACTGATGTCACTGACACCGGTACTGCTCACACAAAGTGTGGAGTTGTCAATGGCCTGCGCACAATTGACCGTAAGATATGAGGGACTTTCTGCAGCAAGTCTCGGATCTGTCGGATCCGAGTAATTCTTAACATCCCCGATATGCCAGGAATCAAAAACTATCTCGCCGTCAAAGTCCATGGATTTAACGCTGTACTCAATGGTAAAGAGCTGAGGAATAGCAAGATGTGTCATCCTCTTTGTAACAATCTTTACCGTATTTCCAAGTGGGCTCTTCCAAAGAACCTCCCTGGAAGTATATCCTTCGTCCATGTTGAGGATTCTCTTGTTGGAGATAAGCTCTCCCGTTCCCATATCGAAGCGCTCTCCGCAGATATACAGATCGATTGACTGTGTGTCTGCAACGTTGAGCATGGTCTGCTTCTTCTCAATAAGATTGCAGAGGCTCTCAGCCTGCTTCATGGGAATGATCTCATAAACTCCTGCAAGATACATCCCTCGCATGGTCGAAAAGTCAGCGGGCACACCTTCTTCAAGTGTGCCCCTAACTCCAATGTACCCATTGGCATTTGAAAACAATGTTTCGTTTAATCTAAGTGTTTTGTTGTCGTAGTTCTCGTCTCGTATAATGACACGATTACTGTTGTGCATAATATGCCTCTACTGCTTTCTGAAGTGTATCTACAAACTGATCTGTATCCTTGATTGAACCCTTAGCAAAATCCTGGAAGATTACGGAAGTAACGTTCTGTGCAAGACCTGCCTTCCATCCCTGCCAGTGCCATGCAGATGTCTTGCCTGCTGCTGTGTAATCAGCGATTGTCTTAGCATAAGGATCTGCAGGTGCATACTGTGATGATACGAAAGGTGATACGCATCCGCACTTCTCAGCAAGGATCTGCTGTCCGCCGTCGTTCTGTGAGCACCACTGAATGAATGCCTTAGCTGCGTCTACGTTGCCGTCCTTGTAAAGTCCCCACCAGTTAGGTGAATTGGTCTGGATTGTATCCTGACCCTCGATGAATGCGTAAGGAATCATGCCTACTTCGAAGTTGCCTGCTGCTGCGTACTGATCAGCATAAGTTGTTGTCATTGATGCGCCGATCCATGATCCCTGTGATACGAAAGCGTACTTGCCGCTTGCAAATCCAAGAACCTGATCATCGTATGATCCTGAAACACCCTGAGGATCTGTGTACTCGTTAAAGAGCTCTACCATCTCTGCGAAAGCCTTGATACGCTCAGGATCAAGCTTACCGCCGTCGTTGATAAGATCAAGATATGTTGTATCGTTTCTTGCAAGACCGGAATCAAGGTATGTTCCGAAGAGGTGCTGTCCTGCTGTCCACCATAGGTTAGCTGACTCTGTGTAGTAACCGATTACTGCTGTAAGTCCAAGCTCATCCTTCATTGAATCAAGCTTCTCGAAAGCTGCTCTCATGCTCTCAGGACCTGTGATTGATGCAGGATCGATGCCGGCCTTGTCAAGAATTGACTTGTTGTATGAAAGACCGATAGCCTCTGTAGTTGTAGGGAAGCCGTAAACGTGTCCGTCAGGTCCAACGTACTCAGCCTCTGTATCGCTTGTCCAAGCCTCGTCTGAAAGATCTGCAAGAAGATCCTTCCATGTCTCATAGTGTGTGTCACCCTCGAATACGAAGATGTCAGGCATATCGCCGGCCTGATAGTAGTTCTTAAGAATTGCCTGTGTGTCCTGTCCGCCACCGATAGTGTCGATGGAAACTGTAACACCTGTCTGCTCCTTGTAAGCATCTGCAAGAATTGCAAGACCTTCCTGGATCTCTGCCTTGTTGTTAACCAGCTTAATGGTTGTTCCTTCTGCGCTGTCTGTTGCAGCAGGAGCCTCAGCCTCTGTTGTAGCTGCAGGAGCTTCAGTTGCTGTCTGATCGGTTGTAGCTGCAGGTGCTTCTGTTGTACCTGTTGTTCCACATCCTGTCAGTGCAAATGTGAGTGCGGTTGTTGCTGCCAGTAGCAGTGTCAGTGCTTTCTTTTTCATGTTATCCTCCTTTTTATATGAACCATATTGAGTTCGCTCTTGATACCTATATGCTAAGCTATTTACCGAAAAATGCGCAATATCGCTTGTTTTTTTTGGTTGTTTGACACAAAAAAAGACCTTCCACATGTCATTTTCACACATGGAAGGTTGATTATTTTACTAAACAATATTATATTTTACTAAAATCATCTCTAATTTTACTAAAATTTAGTAAAATATCAGTTTTACTTATGACTTTTGGCTGCCGTTCTTCTCCATTTTACCCTGGCTCCGATCCTGTAAGTGTCAAAATCTCCTGTTCCGTCCAGAATATTTAAAAGAGCCTGTCCTGCCAAAAAGCCTCTCTCGTAGTCCGGCACACTCACCGTAGTTAGTCCTAAATATCTCGAGATAATGATGTCATCAAATCCGCACACCGATATATCCTCAGGCACTCTTATGCCGTTCTCCTGAAAATGCCTTATAGCACCGATGGCCATCATGTCGTTGGCACATACCAAAACCTCAGGCATTCTGTCCCTTAGCATGATAAGCCTTGCTGCCTGAGTTCCGCTCTTTTCCCTCCAGTCCCCCTCATAGAAGTCGTTTCTGTGAAAAGAGATATCGTTTTCCCTGAGCACGTCCCTAAGAGCCGTGTACCTCTCCTTATTGTCGGCAGTATCCTGCCCCGAGAGATAGGCAAAAGACTTAAAGCCTGCATCCACAAGCTTTTGCATGAGCTGCCTCTCACCCTCGTAGTTACTTACGATCATAGATTTTATCATCGGGTGCTTGAGCTCACGGTCCAAAGTTATAACAGGCATTCCCTTGTCAGCCACTGCAATAACCTGCGAATCAAGTATCTGCGAGCTTAAGATAATGCAGCCACAGACCTCATCAGGATCCGAGTAGTGAGCCAGATCATCGCCGTTGCAGATAAGGATGTGATATCCCTGTCTGCTGACGTAATCGCTTATCCCATGAAGTATGTCCAGATAAAATAGTGTGTCGAAGTCGCTAAAGCTGACGATGATGGTGCGTCTCTTACCGTCGATACCACTCTGCTCTTTGTGGTTGTAGCCCAGCTCCTGAGCAATAGCCAGAACCTTTTCACGGGTCCTGGCCCCGACGTTCTTCTTTTTATTTAGAACGTTGGACACCGTGGTTATGGAAACACCGGCTCTTTCTGCTATCTCCTTAATACCTGCCATAGTTTTATCCCCTAAATACCTTCTCTTACACTACCTTGTGTATCCACTTTCCTCTGAGAAATCTTACTGTAAATATTATACCCCTAATACCCCAGTCACTGAACATACCGATCCAAGCTCCCATAGGTCCCATGTGCACCACTCTTATGAGGTAGGTTGCAAGCGTAACCCTGCAAAGCCACATGGTCAGGGTTGATATGAGCATTGAAAACTTTACATCACCGGCTGCCCTAAGGCTGTACGCAGTGATAAATGACGGTGACCACAACAGCGGTTTAACAATTGTGATCCATCCCAGCATATAGAGACAAAGAGCCGCGCTCTCTTTTTCCATTCCCGCAAGAGTTGTAACAGGCCTTGCTATCGCATAGGTGAAAAGACAGCTGACCGTAATCGCAATATATCCCCAGCCTATCATCTTCTTGGTGTAATAGATGGCCTCGTCTTTCCTTCCGCCGCCAAGGCACTGGCCTATAACTGTCATAAGACCAATTCCGACGCCACAACCTGCGACGCCGTTTACATTCTCAAAGATATTGGTCATGGCCTGAGCTGCAATGGCTGTTGTACCAAGGAGTGAGACCGATGACTGAATTGCCAGCTTACCAAACTGAAACATGGAGTTCTCGATTCCGTTGGGAATACCCATGGAAAGGATTCTCTTGATCTTGTCAAAATCAGGCTTTATCTTGTGATAGCTGATCACTCTGATCTCCTGATTCTTTCTTCCAAGAAGCACAAGAAGTACTGCTGCGGAAAAGAGCCTTGAAATGAGCGTAGCCAGTGCTGCACCAAAAACTCCCATGTGTAATACAAAGATAAAGAGTGCATTTCCTGCCACATTTAGGATATTTGAAATTATGGCCACGTTCATTGGAAGTCTGGTATTTGACTGTGCTCTGAAAACTGCTGCTCCGGCAGCCGACATGGCTATTCCCGGATATGAAAGGATGCTCAGAAGAAAATACGTACTTGCTGCCTTCATAACATCGGCGTCTATGGTGCCGAATATCAAAGAAAGAAGGCTTCCTCTGAAGATAAGGCAGATAAGCATGATAAAGGCTGACAGAAAAGCCGACACAAGAAGAACCTGTGCAGCTGCGTCGTTAGCTCTTTTAATATCCCTCTGACCTATATAGGTGGAGCAGATGATAACTCCGCCGGTGGCCATGGCTGCAAATGCCTGGACTACCAGGTTGTTAATAGAGTCAACCAGCGACACTCCCGAAAGCGCTGCTGCTCCGACGTTACTTACCATCATGGAGTCAGCCATACCCATCAGGGAGTTCAGGAATTGTTCAGCTATAATTGGAATCAGCAACAGGAGAAGTTTCCTGTTGCTGAAAATGTGTTTATCGTTCATATTACATTCTTTCGGGTGCGTCAAAACCTAACAGATCAATTCCTGTCTCAAGCACTTTCAGTGTTATGGAAAGAAGTGCAATATAGCTCTCCTTCTTGTTCTGATCAGGCTCGGAAAGGATCTTGGTTCCGTGATAAAAACTGTTGAAGCTGTTACTAAGTTCATAAATGTATGCGCAAATCCTGTTGGGAGCAAGGTCTCTTGCTGCACTCTCTACAGCATCCGCAAATCTTGTAAGTCCAAGCATGAGATCCTTCATTGCAGGATTCTCAGGGTTATCGAGCTTTGCATCCTTGACGCTTTGGCCCTCAGCCTCGTATTTCTTGAGGATGGACTTGATGCGGACGATGGTGTAAAGGATGTATGGGCCTGTATCTCCCTCGAAGGAAGTGAACTTATCAATATCAAAGATGTAGTCCTTGGATGGCTGGTTTGAAAGATCGCCATACTTAAGGGCTGAAAGAGCTACCTTCTTAGCAGTACTTCTTGCTTCTGCTTCATCAATGTCAGGGTTGCTCTCCTTGATCCTGTTATACATCTTCTCGTTGATCTCCTGAACCAGACTCTCGAGGTGCATAACGCCGCCCTCTCTTGTCTTGAATGGCTTACCGTCAGGACCGTTCATGGTTCCGTTACCAACGAATCTAAGGTCAGTCTCAGGCAGCGCCAGCTTAGTCTTTTTAGCTGCACGGAATACCTGCTCAAAGTGAAGTGACTGTCTCTTGTCTGTAAAGTAGTAAATAGCATCAGGGCGATACTCTTTCATACGCTCCTGAATTGTTGCAAGATCTGTTGTAGCATAAAGAGCTGCTCCGTCTGACTTAAGGATCATGCAAGGAGGCATCTCCTTTGTATCGGACTCTTCAGCGACATCAACTACCAGCGCACCCTGGCTCTCGTGAGCATAGTCGTGCTGCTTCATATAGTCAACCATACCGGGGATAAGGTCATGTACGTCTGACTCTCCCTTCCAGAGATCAAAGTGAACATTGAGGCTGTCATAGTTCTTCTTAAGATCAGGGATGGATACGTTCATGATATGGTGCCAGATAGCTCTGTAAGCCTTATCTCCATCCTGCATGCGCTTTGTTGCCTCAAGGGCCTCAGCCTTGTACTGAGCTGCTGCCTTCTTCTCTTCCTCTGATGCATCATCGGAAACCTTGGTCTTGCCACTTGCAACAGGGTAGATATCAGCCAGTTCCTGAATGGTAAAAGGAGGCTCTTTTGGGAAAGGACCTGTATGCTCGGGATCAAAGTATGGAAGCTCAGGGTGACGAGCCTTAAGCTCTGTGATGATAAGGCCCATCTGAAGGCCCCAGTCTCCCATATGGATATCGCCGATAACGTTGTTTCCGGCGTACTTAAGTATTCTCTTTACTGCCTCACCGATGATGGCGGGACGAAGATGTCCTACGTGAAGAGGCTTAGCTACATTTGCTCCGCCGTAGTCAAGAATGATTGTAGGCGCATGTCCGGGCATTGTTACACCCATGTGCTTCTCATGGAGCATTCTTACAACATACTCTCTTACAAAATCACCGCTGACAGTGATATTTAAAAATCCGGGTTTAACAGAGTCAACCTTTTCAAACATTGCATTGCCCTGAAGTCTTGCAGCAACATCATCAGCAATGATAAAAGGTGCCTTACCGTATTTCTTGGCACCGGACATAGCGCCGTTGCACTGATACTCACACAGATCAGGTCTGTTTGAAATGGTCACTTTTCCAAGTTCCCTCTCATAACCTGCTGCCTCAAATGCATCTCCTACTTCCTTCGAAATCAGTTCAAGTACTTTCTCCAAAATTCTTCCTTCTTTCTTTATCAGTTATTCAAGACCAAAATAGTCTGAAATTGCATACATCCAGATCACCATGCTCTGATCGGTAAACATACCGTATTCTCCCTCAGAAGAATACTCCGTCTTACCGTCGTTTAAGGTGACCTCCTCAGTGTCATAATCGATCATCCAGGTGCTTGTCTTGCCGTCTACTTCCATCTCATAGTAATATCTGTTAGGGTTGTCGGAATTAAACATTCCATTCTTCATTACTGCACCTGAATCTCTAAACTCAGCTGCCACAAGCAGGCAATACCTCATAACGATCTCAAAGGATTCGTCATCGGAAACCAGCTGCGGATCGATCATATGGATTGCGATCAGCTTGTAAAGCAGATCCCTGTTCATGGGCGAATTACCTGCAAAAACATCGCTGTCGATATAATCACAGAATCCTCCAAGGCTCTTGCCGTTCCATATCTCAGTACTATCCGTAATAGTTTCATTCGGAACTATAAGAACGGCATCATCATCCACATACACATCGGCATATTCATAGGGTATGGCTTCATCGTCAAAGTCATAATCCTGATCGTATGTATCATCATCAAAATCATAGTCCTGATCAAATGAATCATCAAATATATCGTCTATATCTTCATCCCAAAGATCATCCTGATCGTCATAGTAATCATCAAAATCCTCAGGACTGTCGATATAT
>JAGBMP010000154.1 GCA_017634825.1 Butyrivibrio sp. | reverse complement strand
GTTGCAGACTTGATCTTCAGCTCTGTGGACATCTTCTTTTCATGGATGTCGTTACATTTCTGATAATAATCAAGGATCGATTCATCCTCAACTTCAAGGAACTTGTTAGCAATACATCCCGGGAGGACGAATTTCTTAACAACGTCTGCAAACTTAACCTCAATATACTTACCATCCTGCTTGGTGATCACACCCTCGCCGAACTTCTTGTGGTTAACCTTCATCTTAAGGGCTGATTTCTCGCCAAGAGCCTGCTCCTCTTTTTGAAGGGCAGCAAGTTCTGAATCAAGTTCTGACTGAGATGCAGTCAGTTCCTCGATCTGTCTTGTATTCTCCTCAAGCATTTCCTTTGTCTTTTTGGTAGGTTTTTTCTTAAGATCAGTAGAATTTACGTTTGCATCTTCGTTTTCAAGATTTAGAGGCATAAGCATTCTCCTTGAAGAAAAATTATCGACTTAACATATTTATTTTAACTTATTTAAATACAAATTACAACTCCGTGGTCTTTCCTCCCTTAAGCTCAACAGACTTTTTATCCACTTCGATCCAGACACTTTTTGCGCTCGGATTATACGCAAAAGTCCCGTCAACAGCGACTTGTACGCGACTTGCAGCGTCAAGGTAATCTACAATTTCTATGTTGGTCGCATACCATATATCCGATTTGTTTTCTATTTTTTTAGAAAACTTTTCGATAATCTTCCAATTATCATCTCTCTCAAATTCGTAACTGTGTCCCCAGAGATAAAACATATATTGATATTGGGTTTTATGATTTTTGATAAACTCTTTGCAAAGATCATCCAGCGAGCTGTCGGAATGATGGCAGGTAGGATTCCACCTGAGAAAATCTTCAGGCATTCCAAAACCGTGTGTTGAAGTTACCGTTCTTCCGTATCTTATACCACATGCCTTAAGGGCATTTACCACATTGTCATCAACAGAGCCGTTTGGATAAGCAAGACCTCTTACCGTGTAGCCCATAATCTTCTCTAAAGCTCTTCTGTCCTCGATGACCTGAAGAACCATCTGCTCTTTTGGCGATCTTGCGATGGTCGGATGCGTCACTGTATGGCAGGCAACTTCATGTCCTTTGTAAAGCTTTTTATATTCATCACAGGGAATTCTCTCGTCATAGGCATTCTTGAACTTGTTCTTCTCAAGTCCTGAGTTGAGGTTAAAAGTACCTCTTATACCATGTTCATTTAGAATATCCAAGAGTCTTTTATCAGGTATCTTGCCGTCATCGTAGGAAAGAGTAAGTACCTTGTGCTTACCTTCCGGAAACTGTGTATATATGTTGCGGAGCTTTTTTGAAGCAGCCATCGTAGTTCTCCTTATTTGTTTATCTTCTGTGTTAAACCGTGCTTAGCAAGGGCTCTCTTTTCTTCATCAAGAATCTGCCCCCATTTGTATGGAGTGTTCTGATATACATAATAGTTGAGCCAGTTGGTATAAAGGTTATTGGCATGGCCTCTCCATACAAGATCAGGCTTATTATCAGGGTTGTTATCCGGGTAATAATTAACAGGAGGCTGAATAGGAAGCCCCTTTGATAAGTCTCTCTTATACTCGGAATCGAGAGTAAGTCTGTCATACTCTGCATGTCCCATCGCAAATATCTGGCTTCCGGCCTTGTTCATGCAAAGGAATACTCCCGCTACCGGAGACTCAGCAAGAACAACCAGGTCGTCACAGGCATGGATCTTGTCGGCCGGTGTCTCGGTATGTCTTGAATGAGGCATGTAAAAGACATCATCAAATCCCCTTACAAGAGGTACCTTTCGGTTCATTACTCTGTGCTGATATACTCCGAATCTCTTTTCAGGTAAAGGCTCTTTGTCAATTCCGTAGTGATAGTAAATTCCTGCCTGAGCTCCCCAGCAGATGTGGAAAGTGCTGGTAACATTTGCCTTGGACCACTCAAACACTCTGCAGAGTTCATCCCAGTAATCAACTTCTTCAAACTTCATCTGTTCTACCGGCGCTCCGGTGATGATAAGACCGTCGTATGTGTTTTCCTTAAGCTCATCAAAGGTATGATAAAACCTGTTCAGATGGTTGGGTGATGTATTTGTGGAGTGATGTGAACTCATCTGCATAAAGGATACATCAATCTGAAGAGGAGTATTTGAAAGGGACCTAAGGAGCTGAAGTTCTGTATCTTCCTTAAGTGGCATCAGATTGAGGATACATATCTGGAGTGATCTGATATCCTGGTGCATAGCCCTGTTCTCATCAACTACGAATATATTCTCCTTTTCAAGTATGTCTCTTACAGGCAGATCATTTTTTACTTTGATTGGCATCTTGCTTATCTCCTTGATGTAATAATAGCTTTTATTTTAGCATATTAAGAAATTCTGCTTCATCTATGACCTTTATTCCAAGCTCATTTGCCTTGGTTAGCTTACTTCCGGCCGCTTCTCCGGCAAGCACAAGAGAAGTTTTCTTTGAAACGCTTCCGGTTGCCTTTCCGCCGTTCTTGACTATGAGCTCTTCCGCTTCCTTTCTGCCAAGAGTAGGAAGTGTACCTGTGACAACGATGGTCATTCCTGCAAGCTTGTCGGAAGCATCAGCGTCTTTTATCGCCTTCATATTAAGGCCAAGGCTCTTCATTTCCTCAATTATAGCCTTATTCTTCTCATCATGGAAGAATTCATATAGATCCTGGGCTGTTGTCTGACCGATATCAGGAAGACTCATAAAACCATCTACAGTAACTCTCTCAAGGTCTGAGAGATCATCAAAATGCTTCATAATCTCTCTGGCAGTGGATTTGCCGACATTTCTGATTGCAAGTCCGGTAAGGAGCCTTGCGGGATCATTTTCTTTTGATTTTTCAATCTCTGCAAGGAGCTTATCCGTGTTCTTCTCTTTTCCGATAAGTCCCTTTTCAATGAGCTCGTCCCTGTGGTCTCTTAAATGATAAATATCAGCGTAGCTCTTAAGATAGCCTTCACTTACAAGAGCATCTATAAGAGTATCTCCAAGTCCCATGATGTTCATGGCATCTCTTGACACAAAGTATGCAATGGTTCTTGTAATCTGCGCCGGGCAGTTGGGATTGATACATCTGATATCTGCTGTATCTTCTTCTCTTACAAGATGGCTTCCGCATACAGGACAGGTCTTAGGTGCCTCAAATACTACAGGAGGCTCCTTGACACAGCCGTTAAGCTTCGGAATGATTTCTCCGCTTTTAAAGAGCTTGTAATGACCGCCAATACCGATCTTCATATCTGTGATGTAGTCCTGATTATGGAGAGTCGCCCTTGATACACTGGTTCCGCAGAGTCTTGCAGGCTTACCTGTCTCGGCGTCGTGAAAGCTTCCGGTAAATGTGAGTTTACCTGTTCTTCCTACATCAACCAGTATCTCG
>JAGBMP010000153.1 GCA_017634825.1 Butyrivibrio sp. | reverse complement strand
TAATAAGGCATCAGCCTTATTCAAGTGCGCCTAAGATAAGATTTATCAGCCCAGTTCACGTCTTTGCCCTCAACAAAAGCGTTCCAGAATGCTTTTGTTAAGGTTACATCTAAACTTTTACTGAGTTTCGCAATTACCTATTTAGCTATTAGTATTCTCTCTTATCCTGATTGCCCCAGTATGCGTCGATCTTGTCTGCAAGTGTTTTTCTGTCGCATGCACCTGTCAGATACTCGCACATATAAGCGCCGCACTCATACCAGATGTCTGAAGGACAAAGGCTTGGTGTGCCGTAGAAGTCAACGGTTCTGCCCTCAGCAATGTACTTTGCTGTTGAATTTCCGAGAGGGCTCTCGATTGTTGCTGTGCAGTTCTTAAAAGGGAGAGCCTGGCCAAGTCTCTTAGCCTGTACTTCCTGTGAATAGCTGTCTGATGAGATATACTCAATGAACTTAAGTCCTGCAAGCTGCTGTTCCTCTGTATTCTGGCTGGCATCTACGCAGTATCCCTTTGCAAAGGATGTAGGAAGATACTGGTTTGTAACATCGTTTGCATCATCGCTGTGAGGAACGGGCATAAGTCCGAACTCTGCGCCGTCTTCAACAAGCTCTGCCATGTATGTCCATGCCCAGTCGCCCATGAACCATGTGCCGCACTTGCCCTCTGCAAGAGCCATTGCGTCAAGGTTTACATCGCCTACAAGAGGATCGTTCTTGTTGTAGTTGTACTGTGCCATCATGTCCAGAGTATCCATGAAGCCGTTAAATACGTCGTTGTCGATCTCTTTTGTCTCACCGGAGATAATGGAGTTAACATAATCAACTCTTGCCTTTGTATCGCCGATAGCTTCGCCGTAAGACTGGCAGAGGTAATGAGCACCAAGTGACCAGTTAACGCCTGTGATACAGGTAGCTGATACGCCTGTAGCCTCGATCTTGTCAAAGAGATCCTTTAAATCTGATCTTGTCTTTATGGTTGAAGGATCGAAATCTCCTCCTACAGCCGCATCACATACAGCCTTGTTGTAGAGGATACCGATACCTGCTGCTGACATAGGAACCGCATAAACAGTACCGTTAAAAGTCATTGTAGAAAGAGATGACTCTGTGATGTTATCCAGCATAGCCTCGCCTGAAAGAGGTCTCATTCTCTCCTGGTTCTCCCAGATGTTGATGGGGTCCATAAGTGATACTGTGGGACCTTCGTTGCTGGCGTAAAGAGCCATCCACTGCTGGAGCTGATCATCACCGGCTGCAATGTATTCAACTGTGATGCCGGGGTTCTTGCTCTCAAAATCAGCGATGAGATCCTGGTACATATCATCCTTACCTGTCTCTGTTGTATAGAATGAAATGCTTACTTCGCCGAGTTCTGTTTCTGCAGCTGCAGGAGCTGTCTCAGTAGCTGCGGGAGCTGCCTCTGTATTAGTGTTCTGTTCTGTAGTAGCTGCAGGAGTACTTGTAGAAGCATTGCCACATCCTGTGATAAGTGATGCTCCAAGAACTCCTGTCATGATTAAACTGATAATTCTTTTTTTCATAAAAAAATACCTCCCTTCATGTGAGTTAAGCATAACAAAGTCACATAAGAGAGGCTTTCCGTTTTTTATCTGTACAATTGTCAATTTTTACATCTCGGATAGAGGCGCTTTTCTACCCTGTTTTATCCATTCCGACGGGGTACATCCAAAGGTCTTTTTAAAGGTCTGGATAAAGGATTTAGCGTTGGGAAATCCATGATTTAAAGCACATTCCATGAGGCGTACGTTATCGTCCTCTTTCATCTCCTCAACACAGTTCATAAGCCTGACATTCTGCAGATACTGATAGAAATTGCGTCCCACGTGTTCCTTGAACATGCGGGAAAGATATGGCGGCGTGTATTTGAAGTTTGCTGCCACCTGGGACAGATCAAGCTGATCCATGTAATGTTCATCTATGTAATTGATGATGGCCTTGATATTCACATCACCATCATGCTCAGTCATCTCGCCTGCGCTCCCCTCATACACGCAGTTGTCCCGGAGAAGATTAAGAAAAGAAAATACCAGTTCCATTTTTTTAAGATCATCGGTTCCTTCCTTTTTGTACTCTCCAAATTGTATAAGCATATCACGTATTCTGTCGGAAGCCGCCTGACTCCCCGGCAGGTCAAACCTGACGCCCTCACCGACCCACCTGTCCAGAAAACTCTTGGATATCTGAACACAGATTCCTCCGAAGTGGTCGTTTGGATCTATCCAGTGATTGGAATGCAGCTCTCCGCTGTTCACAACACACCAGTCCCCCTCCATAAGCGGGATGTTTTTCCCGTCTATGTTCATCTTGATGCGTCCGCTTGTCGTAAGATTGAATTCAACATTCCTGTGCCAGTGCAGCGGAGTAAAGATATCCGCGCCATCAAAGGAATGGTTGAAAATGCGAACGGGCACCTGATTGTAAATAAATGCCTCGCTCTCATAGTGCTCTGCCATTTTCTCTCTCCCCAAAAACAGCTAATTGCCGATCACCGTCTTAATGTCAACGCAGTCGGCCATCTTCCCCCCTCCATTACTATTAGGATGAAGGCCGTCTCCTATATGACAGCCATCCTGCATAAATTCGGGATTGTCCGGATCTGCCAGTTCTTTGTCAAAATCAAAATATCCATCGATCAGCTCGCCTTTTCTGATCCAGCGATTTACTTCGCATCTCACCCGTTCAAACTCAGGAAGCCATTCTTTTGGATAATCCTCATTGCCACACGGTGTTATGGTTCCAAAGAATACTTCCGCCCCGTTCTCATGGGCGCAGGCGATTATCTGTTTGTAACCGTCTATAATATCTGCTGCCGGAGTGCTACCATTCCTGCCTTCCAGCTGCACCGGATGCATGATGTCGTTGATCCCTATAAGGACCAGGATGGCATCGATCTCATCCAGCTCAAACACGTCTCTCTCGAAGCGCTTCACACCTGCTTCTCCAAAGAACACCAACTGCTTACCGATTTCCTGCACCGTAGTAGCATCGCTGAGCAGCCTGTTTCCGCCAATCCCACTGTTTATAAAAGTGGTCCTGCCGAATGCCTCCTCATAAAGGCGCTTTTGCAGCGCATTTGTATAAAAAGACATATGAGTGATGGAGTCACCGAAAGCAGCCACTACCTTAGTCTCGTCGTCAACAAACCCCTGCACCGCATCAAATCCGGTAAATATCTTCATCATGTGGAAATTGGGATCGTCCTTAATGTAAGGTGCAGTCACTGCAAGTGGGGCTCTGTCCGCATCAGTTCCGTTTGTGGCATCACCCAGTAGCCAGTTTACTCTGGCACCTCGGTCAGCCCAGAAGCAGCAGATGGAGTCTATATCCTGTCTATCCCCAAAGTACAGACTTACCACCAAACGGTCTCCCGCCCACAGCTCGTATTCTATATCATCGCAAAAGAGCTCCTGTCCGGGAGCAATGGTTACTTTCCTCTTTCCCCCAAAGGTTATTTCCGTCAGATCCGTGATGTAATGCAACTTCTCTTTTCCGATGGTAGCGTGATCTATCTTAAGGTCATTTTTGCCATAGCGGTTGGTGAACCTGATACGCAGCCTCTCCGCGTCAACATTGCTCTCAAAAGAAACGCGCTGGGTCTGATCCATGGCAAAAGCGATATTCTCTCCGTATTCAATACTAAGGTATTTAAAGATACTCACCCATTTCATACTACATTTACCTCCATTATCGATTTAAATTTTAAGGAGAATGGATGAGTATGACTATGCAATTCTTACCCCTTTGGTTGTCATTTTTTATAAATCGATATAAAAACTCCACCTGACTTTCCCTGCACAGTCCCGTACAGCTCTGCTGTTTCCAGCCACTTCAGCGACTTGCTGTCTGTATAGACCAAGGGCGTTGTCCTGATCTCCCCGGCGGGATCCTCGATCACACCGTTGTTCTCGATAAAGATCCTGCACTTTTCACCGGTACTGTCAGTGCCTTCAAGAACATATCTCGCGGAGAGAAGTCTCTTTTCCCCGAGCGGTTCCTTCTGAGTATCAACTGCTCCCGGAAGGATCCTGCCCTTGAAAGCATCGCAGTTACTCTCTCCGTGAAAAAGGATCATGGCAGCCTTTGCATAGCTGCCATTTACTTCTATTATCTCGTCTAAAACTACATCAACAGTTAAAACCGCTTCTCTCATAACATTTCTCCCATATCCGGAATCGCCAGACTGTTTCTTGTTCCTGCAGGTATTCCCGCCAGGAAAGAAAACGCCGGATCCAGCATCTTTTCCCAGGTATCAAAATCATGATTACCTGTGGTCTCGAAAAATGTATGCGCAACACCGGCTTTGTTTAAGACATCCCTGAACTCTTTTACCTGCGTATCGACCGCTATATCTCTGTCTCCGTTTCCGATAAAAAGCTCGGGAATATCAGCCTTGTCCGCCTCAGCATAGAGCCTGTTGATATTCCAGGGACTCTTTTCAAATTCCTCGGCAGATCCAAACATATTTTCAAACTCACCTATTCCAAAGCCGCTCTGCTCAGGGTGGGACATCAAAGTCACAGGATTGGTTGCCGGTGAAAAAGCCGCAACCTTGGAGAATACATTGCTGTATCTTATGCCGTTTAAAAGAGCTCCGTATCCTCCCATGGATATTCCCGCAATATAAGTATCTTCGCGCCTGTCAGAGAGCCTGAACATATCTCTGGTCCTTGCTATAAGCTCCTCGCCCACAAACTTTGAATAGTTTGCATTCCTCTCAGGATGATCTATGTAGAAACCATTCTGACCGTTGGGCATGACCAGCGCCAGACCCTTGAGTTCCGCCTGCTTTCTGATTCCCAGCATTGTAATGATTGTGGAATAATCACCGCTGTAACCCGGAAGGAAATACACCGTTTTGTAAGGCGGCTCCGCGTCCGAACCAAAGGGTCCTCTCTCCGGCATGAATACTGCCATCGACACGCCCTGCTTTAAGCTGTCCGAAACAAAATGTACTTCTGAAAAAGACATACCAAATCTCCTTAATGCTTATTAAGAATCCACTCAACACCCTTTGTGATGTAGTTATTCCAGAATACCCAGTCATGGATTCCAGGGCCTTCTTCATAAATGAAATCAGCCTTGTTGTCTTCAAGAAACTTCTTCATGATCTGATTATGCTCATAGAGGAAATCCTCTGTTCCGATGGCCATGTAGATAGGCGGGATCTCTTTTCCCTGTGCCTTCAACCTGCTGTATAAAACCTCGGGATTGGCATCGGATTCCTCCAGTTTGTCCAGGTCGCCGAAAACCTCGGCATAATACTCATAGTTGGCTATATCATTCTGGAATCCGGGTTTCATGCCGTTTATCTCATGTATTATCAGAGCCGATGAAAGTGCAATGATGCCTCCAAAGGTCTCAGAATAAGCAAGGCCCGTATGAAGTGCTCCAAAGCCGCCCATGGACAGACCTCCGATATAGGTATCTTCTTTTTTATCAGAGAGTCCGAAGAGCTTTCTGGTGTACTCAACAACTTCCTGTCCCGCAAAGGTTCCGTACTGGCAGCCTGTAGCCTTCCTGTCCAGATAGAAATTGTTGCCGGCAGTTATCATGATCACAGCCATGTTGTATCTTCCGGCGATGTCCTCTGCTATTCCGTTGTACTCCCAGTCGCTCTCATTGCCCGATACGCCGTGAAGAAGATAAAGTGTCTTCATAGGTCTCTGGAAATGAGGATTGCCCTGGGTCATGATGGGTGGTATATCGTTCGGGATCACGTAAGCTATATTTACCTGTCCGAACTGTGCCATCGAATAATATCTAAGTCTTCCTGTTGCCATAATATATCCTCAACTTTCTGTATCTTATTTGAATATCATCTGCGCAAAGTCACGTATACACATACGCCAGACATTCCAGTCATGGGTTCCTTTATAAACTCTGCGCTCAAAACGGATTCCCTTTTTGCTGCACAGCTCATCGTCTGCCAGGAAATATTCAAAGAAGGGATCCTCGTCTCCCATCGCCCTGTACAGATTTTTGAAATATCCGTTGAAGGCCTCAGCATCATCCATAGCCTTCAGATGATCGTCGCTGCTGGGCATATGCTCACTCATGTCCAGCTCGCTGCCACTTATCCAGTCCTTCATAAATCCGCTGAATATTCCGACCTCCGAGAACATCTCGGGATGATTGCAAACTATCATTGACGTCTGTATGGAACCCATGGAAAGGCCTGCCATTCCTCTCTTTTCTTTTGATCCGCCAACGTGATACTTACTCTCAATAAAAGGTATAACATCATTAATCAGCATAGGTTCAAAGAGGAGGAAATCCACTTTGTGGCTTCCGTCTGCTTCGCGCCTTTGTACCATTCCGTTGTTCATTACGATGACAAAAGGCTTAGCTTTTCCTTCAGCAACAAGATTATCCATGATCAGATTGACCTTTCCCGAATAAGTCCAGCCCACCTCGTTTTCGCCATGTCCGTGCTGGAGGTAGAGCACCGGATAAACCCGATCCGGATTTCTGTCATATTCCTCTGGCGTGTACACCATGCAGGATTCCCACTCTCCGGTTACTTCGGAAAAGAAATATTCCCGTCTCACACTTCCGTGAGGAACATCCTTAAGTTCGTAAAATCCGCTATCCTCCGCCGGAAGCTCCACGTAATTGTAAGGCCTTGAATATCCATAGGATATGGGTAAAAGAGCTGACAGCGTATCCCGTCCGTCAACTCTTATCTGAACACAGTTAAAGGCTGTGCTAAGGGGCAGCTCCAGCTCCCAGATGCCATCTTCTGTCTCCGTAAAGTCATAGAGAGATTCCGCAAAGACCATCTGCACGGATTTCGCACCTTTTTCCATAAGCCTTATAAAGTACTTCCCATCCCGCTTAAACAGCGGATCCGGTCTGCCGTCATATGCAAGCACATCATTAAAGCATAATGCCGTATTCATTTATTTCCTCCCAACTGAAAGTTCCAGATATCTCCACCGGGAACATAAGTAACATTAACTTTTTTCTCAACAAGATCAGAAAGCCAGTCAACAGCGTACTTTGCGCCCAGCTCCTCCCAGTTGAAGTGTCCGATATTAAAGCATGCCATGTTTCTTCCAAGGGATACTCCATCCCTTATATAAGAGAGCAGGTTCCATTCAATGATCTCTCCCGGAATGATGGCGTCTATTTTCTCATTCTGCATAGCCCTGATGATCTCTGTAGAATAGTCGGTGTAGAAACCGTCCTTTTCAGTCTCAGGTATAAATGCACCGGGATAGAGATGGCCCACAAGAGCAATTCTTTTTATCTTATCGCATCGTCTTCCTATGTATCTGGTGCCGTGAAGTCCCACCTTCTCTATAAGTTCCCGACAGATCTCCTCAACGGTCTTAGCCTCCGGAAATTCTACGAGATGTCCGAAGGGCACGCTCTTTCCAGCATCCACAACATAATCTTCCCAGTCCATATACTTAAGCACTCCTGTAAAGATGGAGTCGGGCCTGTGGGCATGCATATGGTCGTGATCCCTGTAGACCACAATGCCGTGGTCACTCAGGAGTTTCATTTTTTCATTATAGACTTCGCAGTCAAAATCCGCTCTCCAGTCGGGATAATCAGGAGTCAGATAACTTGTGGGCTCATGTACATACAAAAGATTGCAGCCCAGCTCTATGGTCTTTCTGATAACATCCACGATGGGAACCAGGGCGGATACGATTCCCGTACATTCCTGATCGGGATCTCCGCATTTAATTCCGTCGCATCCGTTATAGTCCGATCCCAGATCGGGATGATATGAAGCTACTCTCTCCAAAACTTCTGAAATCTTCATTTTTATCTCCTCTCAGCTAGCTCAGCCTTTCACAGCACCTACAACAACGCCCTTTACAAAATACTTTTGCACGAAAGGATAAATGACAACAATAGGTAGAATGCCGATAACCGCCATAGACATTCTTACGGCGTTGCTTGGAAGGGAAATTGCACCGGTTCCCACAGCCACGTTGGCTGCTCCGCTCTTTAAGTACTGGATATTGTTCATTATCCTGATAAGCAGGTTCTGAATACCGTAGTACTGAGGCTTCTGGATATAATACAGTGCGTTAACCCAGTCATTCCAATAAGTAAGCGCTGTGAAAAGAGATATGGTTGCAACTGTCGGAACAGCCAGCGGGAAGATGATCTTGAAGAAAATTGTCAGCTCGCTGGCGCCGTCAATCTGCGCCGACTCAATAAGAGCATCAGGTATAGCATTACTGTAATAGTTCCTTACAA
Organism: Butyrivibrio sp.; assembly: GCA_017634825.1. Lineage (GTDB taxonomy): Bacteria > Bacillota > Clostridia > Lachnospirales > Lachnospiraceae > Butyrivibrio. The sequence continues at coordinate 12,565 of JAGBMP010000153.1, read as the reverse complement.
GAAAAATGTTGAAGGCACCACACAGGTAGTTGGGCAATATCAGCGCCCAGATTGTATTCTTGATGTTGAACATCTGTGTCCACATCATGTATGAAGGCACAACGCCTCCGTTAAACAGCATTGTAAAGAAAACAAAGAATGCAAGAATGTTTTTGTATTTAAAATTCTTTCTGCTCATAGGGTATGCGATCATGGTGGTGATAAGAACACTTATAACAGTGCCCACCAGGGTTACCAGAACTGATATCCCGTATGCCCTGAAAATGGTGTTACCCTGCTGAAGCATATATACGTATGCATCCGTAGACCACTTCTCCGGCAAGAATGAATAGCCGTTTCTAAGAAGAGTTGTCTCATCGGTAAATGATGCCACCACAATGAGAACAATGGGCAAAAGAGCTGCCAGCGCCAATATCAGAAGTATGACCGTTGAAGAAATCTCAAACTTCCTGGCATCTGATGAGACGTGATCCGCACCTTTGATATTCACTTTTTTAAATGTATTACTCTTCATCGTAAGTTTGATCTCCTTTAGAAAAGCGCGTTGTCACTGTCTACTTTACGAACAAATGCATTGGCTGAAACAACTATGATGAATCCAAGAACAGACTGGAACAGTCCTGCTGCCGCACTCATTCCAACATCATTGAGTTCCATAAGGCCTCTGTAAACGTAGGTATCGATAGTCTGTGTTGTTGCATACAGCGCACCGGAATTCATAGGTACCTGATAGAACAGTCCGAAGTCAGAGAAGAATATCCTTCCCACAGCCATAAGTGTCATGATGATAACCGTTGGCTTAAGCAGAGGAAGTGTTATCCTGAATATCTGCTGAAGCTTGGTAGCTCCGTCGAGACTTGCTGCCTCGTAAACAGATTTATCAATTCCCGCAATGGCAGCCAGATAGATAATGGAACTGTATCCGGCATTCTTCCAAAGATAGACGATCACAAGGATAAAGGGCCAGTAGCCGCGCTCCATATACCAGGCCACATCCTCTTTTCCCAAAGCATTAAGAATAGTGTTGTTGATAAATCCGCTGTCGGAATTAAGGAATGCATAGACAATGTAGGCTATGATTACCCAGCTCATGAGATTAGGGAGCAAAAGAGCTGACTGGAAGAACTTAGTCCTGATGCTGTCCCCAAGGGCGTTTAAGAATATTGCAATTGCAATGGCAAATACAGTTCCGATCACGATAAACGCCAGGTTATACAGTATCGTGTTTCTCGTCATTATGAAGGCATCTTTTGTCTGGAAAAGAAATTTGAAGTTCTCAAAGCCGTTCCAAGGACTTTTCCATATACCTTTTTTGTAGCTGAAATTTTTGAATGCCAGGAATATCCCGAACATGGGAATGTAGTTGTTTATAAGAAGATAGATGAGGCCGGGGGCCGCTATAAGAAGCAGCGGCCCCGACTTTGCATACTTTGTTTTTACTTTTTTCATAATATTACTGTGCCTTTAACCATGTATCAAGCTGTGACTGTTTTTCTGCCATGATCTCGTCGTATCCGGCGTCCTTAAGAGCCTGTCTGAACTCTGCAAGAGCAGACTCGGTATCTACTGATCCGCAGGCAATACCGGGAAGATACTGCTGGATCACATTGCTTACTGCTGTGTACTGGGTCTGAACGGAAGATGCATCAAAGGTAAATCCCATAGCAGGTGACTGTGGTGCGTTGTGGTTCTGCTCATCCTCCCACTTGAGTGATTCCTCTGAACCTGAACCCTCAAGAGGCCACTGGATAAAGAAGTTACCGAGAACACCGCAGGAAAGCTGTGCTGTGTAAGGTACAGTTGCAGCATCCTGTCCTTCAGGATAAGAAACTGTTCCGTCGTCGTTCTTTACATAGTCTCTTCCCTCGATACCGTAAAGCATTGTGTTGATAACGTCTGCATCAGTGTAAGTAAGATTGAGGAACTTAAGTGCAGCATCGGGATTCTCTGAAGTTGATGCAACAACCTGAGCTACAGCGTTCATTGATGATGTGTCAAGATAAGCCTCACCAAGGGCAATAGCACCAAGCTCGTAGCCTGAAGGAGCTGAAAGTGATGCTGCTGTATCCTCAAGAGGATAGCTGTAAGAAGCTGAATATGCGAAGTAGCTTCCTGATGACATGAGCTCAGCTGCTGCAGAAGTTGTTGTGGCAGCATCCTTCATGATGTAGTCATTCTTGTACCAGTCGCGAACAAGTGCTGCGTACTTCTCGAAATCAGGAAGATCGTAGTAACTTGTTACTGTCATGTTGTCGCCCTGAAGGCATCCGCCGGGTGCTGCAAAAGAATCGCCAAGCCAGTCGATCTCAGGGATCCATCTTGTAAGTCCTGAATCGCCCTGTGATACGGGAGCCAGAGGAGTCATCTCAGGATGAGCCTCTTTTACCTGCGCAAAGATTGCTGTAAGGTCTTCAGCAGACTTAACTGAATCCATATCAAGTCCAAGTTCTGCAGCAATGTCTTTTCTGTAAAGAAGCATTGGCTGAAGTGCAAAAGGCTTAAGTGTAGGAATAGCGTAAAGTCTTCCATCCTGCATTGTTGTCTTGAGCCATTCTTCCTCGAAGAGCGCCTTGGTCTCAGGTGCATCTTCATCGATCATATCTGTAATGTCATAGCACATATCACTTGCGATGCTGTTTCCAAGATCACCAAGTGTATGGAAAAGATCGATCTCACCATTCTGAACAGCAAGGCTTACCTGCTGTGTGTAATCAGCGATTGAAAGGGGCATCAGATGAACCTCTACTCCGATCTTCTCTCTTGTGATCTCGTTGAGAGCTTCCTCAACATCTGAAGTATCATCAGGTACTGTATTGAAGGTTACAAACGCATATGTGATCTGTGTGTAATCACCATCTGCTGCCTGTGATGATCCACCGGCTTCTCCCGAACCTGTTGAAACACTGCCTGCATCAGATGCGCCGCAGGCTGCCAGTGAGAATACCATTACTCCTGCAAGTAACGTGCTTACAATTTTCTTAAACATAATTACCTCCCTTTATAAGTGTGTTTGCTAACACCTCGTTTATGTTAGCCACATTATACAAAGAGAGGTAATATCGTTTCTTTTAAAAACAAGACTTCTATTTTCAATTTTAAGACTTATTCATTTTGACCCGTGGTCATGGAATGGTATTCACCGGGAGTATATCCCGTGGTCTTTTTGAATACTGTGGAGAAATATGAGAAGTTGTCAAATCCCACTTCTGCCGCTACATCGCTGACTCTGGCCGAGGGTTTTGAAAGCAGCTCTTTTGCAATGGAAACTCTGTAATCGCTGATGTACTGCTTAAGGCTTATGCCGGTTTCCTTCTTAAACATCTTGGCCATATATTCCGGAGTCAGGAATACGCTCTCAGCGATCTCTGTTCTGGAAATATCCTCAGCATAATGCTGATGCACATAGTTCTTGGCTCTCTGCACGATGGAATCCGACTGTTCAACCTCAGACACATAGTCGATGGTGGAAGATATCAGATGAACCTGAAAACGCATCATGTTCATCAGCGAATCCGTTGCCTGGCTCTCCAATAGAACGGAAGATTCATTGGCAAAGAGCTGTGAAGCCATGATCCCCTTGCTGTGCAGATAAACAAATACGCTCTGCAAAAGCTCCTGCTTTATTATGGTCAGCGTTGAAGCCGAAAGCTTTTTCTGATTTGCAAGGCTCTCCATGCTGAACTTGAGAAGGTTTAAAAGCTCTTTTTTCTTCTTCTCATTCAGAAGGAGTCTTATCTGCTCCTGGTCCAGGATGTGCTCCTGATCCGAAGCCATTACGATGAGGTCATTCTCATGAAAGATCCTGCCCTTTGAGGCTACGTTGTTTCTGTCCAGTTCTTCTATATGAAGTCTCGCATCATAGAGCTGCTCTATATAGCAGGGATTACTGATATAAATGGTAATGGTGTTCTCCAGCTCTTTTTCCGCATCATCGATAAACTTCTGATCAATTGTATCCGTAACGTCATCGCAGATGATCGCTGTATAGACCAGGTTCTTCACATGATAATTGATGATCCTGCCCATGGGCACCATATCTTTAAGCCGTCCTGCTATAAAGGCCGTGATCTTGTTCTCATACTGGCCCATTGCATCCCCGCCCAGGTTCTCACGGATCTGCTCAAGGTTTCCGCTGGATACCAGATACAATACTCCGGTCCTGTCCGTATTGATGTTTAGCTTCCTTGCCTCAATTTCTTTTTTGATCTCGTCTCGATCCGCATGGATCCTCTGCTGCAGAACGTCATCCCAAAAAGATCCTTCAACATATTCAAGGCTTCCGGCATACCACTCATCCAGCTGAGAAGCCTTTTTGATCTCCTCACGTTCCTTAAGCTTCTGAAGGGCAGAAAGAAGTTCAGCTTCCATCCTGTCTGCGTTAAAAGGTTTTACCACATAGCCCGAAGCCCTATATTCAAGCGCAGTCTTGGCATAGTCAAACTTCTCATGGCTGGTAAGGAAGATGAACTCAGCTTCAATATTCTCCTGCCTTGCCCACTTTAATAGATCCAGTCCGCTTCCCATGGGCATCTCGATATCGCATATAGCTATACCGATATCATTTTCCTCAAAGAGCTTTTTGGCAGTCATGATATTATAGGCCGTATGAACCTTATCTATATGAAATTTGTCCCAGTCGACATTCTGGCTGATGACTTCAACCGTTGAAATGTCATCATCGATCACGATTGCATCCATAAGCTGCTCTGCCTCTTTACTCTCTTCGGGATCCACATGTCAACGCGGCTTCCGTGAGGTTCTTTGTTGGAAAACTCCATCAGGTCGTCTCTTCTGTACATAAGGCTCAGTGTCTTTTTCAGATTCCACAGACCCACTCCGTGTCCGTCTTCACCGACCTTAACCTCGCCCTGCTTCACTCCTGCCAGGAACTCCTCGGGATATCCGTCTCCGTCATCCTCAACCACGATGCGGCATACCTGCTCACCGTGATAATCATCCATCTTGGCCGAGATCAGTATAGATGTCAGCTTGTCTACAGACACAGCATGCTTGTAAATATTCTCCAAAAGAGTGTGTATCATAAGCTGAGGTGTCGGATAATCCTCGAGTCCGTCTTCTATCTCAATAAAGTTAAACACGCACCCCGGATAAAGAATATCCTGCATGGCCATATAATCCCGGGCATGCTCTATCTCTTCCGAGAGCGGAACCGTATGAAGTCCTGATTTAAAAAGATATCTTACATTGCGGGAGAGTCTCTCGATATATTCCCTGATCTCCTCATTCTTGTTCTGGAAGGACATGCTGTGGATGGTAGTTAAGGCATTCAGGAAAAAGTGCGGTTTTATCTGAAGCTGAACGTACTTAAGCGTGGCTTCGTCAAAAGCTATTCTCTCCTCATAGGACTTCATCCTGAGTCCCACTATGGTATCCATCATCCTGTTAAAGCTTGTATTTATCTGTTGGAACTCCTGAGTGTCAGCTTCCTCCGAAAGTCTTAGCTGCTGCTCGCCCTGTTCAATCTTCTTCATGGCATTAAGAAGATCAGACAGCGGCGCGTAAACAGTCCGTCTTGCATAAACGCCCATAAACACCAACATTAGAATCGCCAGCACAATTAGTCCCAGGATTACTACCTGAAGAAGCTGGAACCCACCGTAAACCTTGTCTTTGGTCATGCTCAGAAAAAGAGAAAAGCTGCCCCTGGTAAAATCACTTCCGGTAATATAGTATTCTCTTCCTTCAGACCAGCCGGTTGTGCCTATGTAGTCCGCTGTCAAAAGCTCTTTTTCCGGTGTACTGTCATCTCCATAGGCGGCGATGATCTCGCCGTCATCAGAAACAAGAGTGTATGCAATGGCACCTTCCTGTGAAGAAGTATTATACAGATCCGTCACATCCACCAACGCACCCAGCATTCTCTTTTTGTTCTTGTACATTCTGAGGAGATAGCTCTTTTCACCTATCTTCTGATAAAACCAGGCTGCAGGCATATTCCCGGGGTTATCCTCAGTAAGCTGTCTTACGGCCTCACGTATCATGACCGACTCATCATAGGATATATCCGAGCTGATCCTGGCAATGTAGGTGTCGCCTATCAGGTCATAAAAAACAAGGTTCTGAACATCGCTGCTGGTCATGGAGGCCCTCTGCAGGATCTGCAGCATATTCTGGGCAGCTATGGCTCTCTGGTTCTCGGTTCCGTTTTCAAAAACCTGTATATTCTCATTATTCTGGAGGACACTGGCAAGAGCCTGTTCATTGGACTTCAGGACCTCATCAATCCCAAAGCTTTCTATCTCACCGGCTTTGGTAAGGGCCGCGCCGGCACTGTCCTGAAGAGTCCTTGACGTATTCCACCAGACTGCAGAGAGTATCACAATCATCAAAAGCAGATACCCGACTGCAGCTATGGCAATTGTTCGTATAAAAGAATGCTTTTTCATAATAATCATGCTAACACGAGGCCGGCCCGAAAGTCTATATCTGACTTCCGGAGCCTTAACAAGTTCTGCGAAGTAATCAATTACAAGCTCCTCAACTCCGTACTTTTTAAGAATCTCGTTTACGGAGCGTAACATTATCTGTTCCTTTTGGAATTAATCTTCTGTATTTAACGGTATACCATTTATTTCATGCCCCCGCCTCACGAAGTTGCCAGCATGATCCTGCTCTCCCGAAGCGCCTTGGACTGCTCATAGTCATACTCAATTGTATTGATATTTGCCCCGGGATATAGCTGGCGCAGCTTCTTAAGGACTCCGCGCTCTGCTACATGGCTCACAAGGCATCCGAAAGGGTGAACTATCAGTATCTTGTCATACCCCTGCTCTATCATGTCCATGGCCTCCGCCATCACAAGCCAACCATCTCCAATGTTGTAGTACTCACTAAGTATCGGTGTAGCCTTCCTTCGCATTTCATCAAACAGACCATCCGCCAAAAAACCATTTTGCAAAAGAGCTTTTCTCACCTGCGTTTGTGCCTTAATAAGGTAATTCATCACAAATGCATATGCCCCAAGCATGGCTTTTGAAGCACCCTTAAGTTCTGCCGACTTCATCTCGGTATAGACCACATAGGTGCAATAGTTAATGAACCCTTCCATCCTGGATTCCATGTCATTCTCATACAGAAAATCCTCCAAGTGCCTGTTTCCTATGGGAGAACACTTGATGTAAATTTCTCCGCAGATGCCCACCCTTTTAAGGGTCTTTTCCTCCCGGGAGAACCTAGGAATCTCAAGGAAATCGTTTATTATCTCCTGATATTTCTTTTCCCTGAAAAAGAGATTACGGCGGGCGGAAACGTCTTCGGACAAAGCCTTAATCCACTTGTCATAGACTCTCCTTGTGGCTCCCTTCTCCTTCTCATAGGGTCTTATCTGCTGGAAAAGAGCCATAAGAAGATCTGCGTAGCACACCCCTGCCACAGCGCCAAAGAGCATCATCGGCGTTATCTTAAATCCCGGGTGGGACTCCGCGCCTGAAAAATTCAGAGAGAGAACCGGAATCCTATAGCCGCTCTTTTTCACACACTGGATGATCAGGTCATAGTAGTTTCCCGCTCTGCATGCGCCACCTGCCTGAGGTTCCAGAATAGCGACTTTGTTAATGTCTATATCAGGGTTCTTCAGATGCGCCATCAGGTTTCCTATTATATCCATAGCACAGGTGCAGTAACTCGGATTAATCAAAGAAAGCATCTCCGCAGGGAAATGCTCATATTCCGGGACAACATCCAGTTTGTATCCGCCAAGTGAAAAAGCTGCACTAAGAAGCTCATTGTGATAGTGCAGCATATCCGGCATATATATTGTATGAGTCTTCTTCATACTTTTTGTAAACAGGGTGTTGTCTTTATTCATCCTTAGTAAAAATATCCCCGGCCATTCTGTATAGCCGGGGATCGTCTTTTGATTATTTAGCCTGCTTAAGCTTCTTGGGTTCCTTGCCCCTTACGATGAGAGGCTGGCTGGTTCCGTCAACGCAAGGCTCTGTGATGACGCACTCGCTGATGGTGTCATCTGATGGAATCTCATACATTACATCCATCATGGACTTCTCCATGATAGAGCGAAGTCCTCTGGCTCCGGTTTCTCTCTCATAAGCCATGGCTGCGATCTTCTGCACTGCCTCATCCTCGAAGGTGAGCTTAACGTTGTCGAAGTCAAAGAGCTTCTGATACTGCTTAACAAGAGCATTCTTGGGCTCTGTAAGGATACGCACCAAAGCCTCTTTTGAAAGACCCTCAAGAGTTACTGTGATAGGCACACGACCTACAAACTCAGGGATAAGTCCGAACTTAACAAGATCCTGAGGTGTTACCTCTTTGAGAACCTCTCCGATCTCTCTTTCTGACTTGTCTGCAATCTCAGCGTTAAAGCCGATTGAGTTGCGATCAAGTCTTGCCTCGACGATCTTATCAAGACCATCGAAAGCTCCTCCGCAGATGAAGAGGATGTTACTGGTGTCAATCTGGATAAGCTCCTGATGTGGATGCTTTCTTCCGCCCTGAGGTGGAACAGATGCAACAGTTCCCTCTACGATCTTAAGAAGTGCCTGCTGAACGCCCTCACCTGATACGTCACGGGTGATTGATACGTTCTCGCTCTTCTTGGTTATCTTGTCGATCTCATCGATATAAACGATACCGTACTGAGCTCTCTCAATATCGTAGTCAGCGTTCTGGATAAGCTTCAAAAGAATGTTCTCAACGTCCTCACCTACATAGCCGGCCTCTGTAAGAGTTGTGGCATCTGCGATGGCGAAGGGAACATTGATGATCTTAGCCAGAGTCTGTGCAAGATAGGTCTTACCTGAACCTGTGGGTCCGATCATGATGATGTTACTCTTCTGAAGTTCAACATCATTCTTGTCATCGCTCTTAGGTGCAAGAACTCTCTTGTAATGGTTGTAAACAGAGACTGCCAGAACCTTCTTGGCTTCCTCCTGACCGATTACATACTCATCAAGGAAGTTCCTGATCTCAACGGGCTTAAGAAGATTTATCTGCTGGTCCTTGGCCTGAGCAGGCTCATCCTCAAACTCTTCCTCAATGATATCCGCACATATATCTACGCACTCATCGCAGATATAAACACCTGCAGGTCCTGCGATAAGCTTTTTTACCTGATCCTGTGTCTTGTTACAAAAAGAGCACCTGATCTCTCCGGAATTCTTTGCCATAATTTCTCCTTAATTATTTCTTGTCATCCTTCTCTCTTGGACGATTCTCAACGATCTGATCAATGAGTCCGTAGTCAAGAGCTTCCTGAGCATCCATCCAGTTGTCACGCTCAGTATCCTTGCAGATCTCCTCGTAAGGCTTACCTGTGTTTGCTGCAAGCATTCTGTTTAATTTCTCTTTGGTCTTCAGGATATGCTTAGCTGCAATCTCAATCTCGGTAGCCTGTCCCTGTGTTCCGCCAAGTGGCTGATGGATCATGATCTCTGCATTGGGAAGAGCCATTCTCTTGCCCTTAGCTCCGCCTGAAAGAAGGAATGCTCCCATGCTGGCTGCCATGCCGATGCAGATTGTGCTGACATCGCACTTGATGTAATTCATTGTGTCGTAAATAGCCATTCCGGATGTGATCTCTCCTCCGGGGCTGTTGATGTACATATGAATGTCCTTGTTGGGATCCTCTGCCTCAAGGAAAAGAAGCTGTGCTACAACAACGCTTGCGGATGTAGAATTTACTTCCTCCCCCAAAAATACGATTCTCTCTTTTAACAGCCTTGAATAGATATCGTAACTTCTCTCTCCACGGCTGGTCTGTTCAATGACATAAGGTATTAAACTCATATTATTACTATTCCTCCAGTCTGCTTAGATTACATTCTAAACCAATGTATATTATACCGCATTTTGTGAACCCTTTACAACTATCACCCCAAAAGCAAAGGGCTCCATCCGCAAAACCTGCGGACAGAGCCCCTAAAATTCGTATTCTTTTACAGTTCTATATCAGCCGTAAAGAGAAGCAATAGTTGCGCTCATAGTTGCCGAAAGAATGATTGAGAGTACTACTCCGATAGCAACAAAGATAAGCTGTGCCTTAGCCCAGTTTGACTTTGTCTTAGGTGTGCTGCTTCCAAATGCCCAAATGCAAAGCATAATGATGTTTACGCAAGGAATGCATGTAAGCAGAATTGTGAGTGCCCAATCACCAACTGTGATAACAGGCTCTACCTCAGGCTGTCCGTATGTAGGCACCTGCTGTGGTGTCTGATTAAGGTTGTTCATATCATCCATTGTTTTTTCCTCCTCTAAAACAATCCTCTAAAAAATGTCCTTAGTTATTATATATACATAATTGCATGATTGCAAATTTTTTAACGAAATATTTTAGTAAATTAAATCGTTAACCAACTGATTATAGAAAGGCACGATCCGTCCGAATACATTTCCCTCGAAGAACACCATAGGCTCTTTTCCGGGGAAAAGAGCTATCATCCGCCATATATAAATCCAAATGGTTATAAGGCATACAGCCATCAGAGGATACCTGAGGATCCTTGTACTCTTCCCCTGCACATAGCGCCTTATAACAAACGCCACTACAAGTGCCACCCATAACGGGTATGAAGGGTTATACTCAAGCGCCTTTATGGGGTGCAGTGTAATAAGGTTAAAAAGAGCTCTCGTAAGCCCGCATCCCGGGCACGGAAATCCACTCATTATCACCACCGGGCAGAACCTGTGAAATACAAGTTCAGCCAAAACCCACATGATAGCCAGAGCAATTATGGGCGCTCTGTTATCCCACAAATCTTTTATTATCCGCCTAAATACTGTCTTTACCATAGTAATTACAATATACAGCAGACAGGCGCACTTTTCATCAGTTTTTCATGAAGAAGTCGTAGATTCTCTTTCGGTAATCAGGTGCTGTATCAAAAGCCGCATGTCCATAGCCGTTGTACATATAAAGAGCACAATCGGTCCTGTTATCGAGCTTTTCTGCAATCTCCATGGACGCGTCACTGTCGAGAACCTCATCATCAAACACTCCGATAACCAGTACCGGGCATTTGATCTTTTCAATCTCATTAGTCACATCAAAGTCCTTAATGGCTTCAGCCAGGATTGCAAACTTCTCAAGTTCACTCTCTTTAACCGTTTCAGCCACATCATTGAAATAATCCTTGTACTGTTCATAAACTGCCGGAGGATAAACCTCTTTTCCAAAGTTCTGATACAGCTCTTTGGGATCCTTTTCCTTGGCAAGTTCTATCCAGTGATCGATGACTGTACGCTGCTCGGGCTTAACATGAGATGATGTAGAGCCAAGTACAAGCTTTTTAACAAGCTCAGGATATTTAATGGCTATGGCCATCGCGATCATTCCACCCTGAGATGCGCCAAAGAGATATACATCGGAAAGCCCCAGTTCATTCATTGCGTTTGCTGTATCATCCGCCATGTCGTATATTGAATAGCCATCGGACACTTCGTACTTTCTGTCAAAAAGATATGTGGTAAAATCACTGCCCATCATGGCATAGCTTGCTTCTACAGCTTCTTTTGCCTTTATGACACTCTGAACACTAAGCCCAGGCAATATTACAAAAGTCCTGCTGCCAAATCCGAACTTGCAATAGCCCATTTCAAAATCATCTGTCCATACCATTCCTGTTTCTGCCATTTTCTTTCCCTCCTAGGTATTTAAACTTACATGTCCTTACTTCCTAGTCTCAATGGTAGCAAAAGCTCTATCACAATCGTATCACACATTTTAGTGACAAAAAAAGCGCCACAGACATAACGCCTGTGACGCTCATAAACTCTGTACTATTCAGATTTTGAAGATTAAGCCTCTTCCTCAGTCTTCTTCTTTCTTGTTGTTCTCTTTGGCTTCTCTTCGCCTTCCTCAGCCTCAGCCTTCTTAGCAGTTGTCTTCTTAGCTGCTGTCTTCTTAGGCTTCTCCTCGCCGTCCTCAGCTGCTGCCTTCTTGGCTGTTGTCTTCTTAGCTGCCTTCTTAGCGCCTTCCTTAACGTTCTCTACAAGGAAGTCTGCTGCCTTCTGAACTGCAAGATCGCTCTTGAGCTGCTTCTTCTCAGCATCTGACATCATCTCTTTGAGCTTCTCAACTTCCATTCTGTACTGGTGAGCCATGCTCTCGATCTCAGCATCAACATCAGCATCTGAAACCTCGATCTTCTCAGCCTCAGCAACTGCCTCAAGAACGAGCCTTGACTTGATTCTCTCGATAGCCTGTGGCTTAACCTGTGCAAGCATCTGATCTACTGATCCACCTGTGTACTGAAGGTACTGATCCATGTTCATGCCCTGCATCTGAAGTCTCTGAGCGAACTCATTGACCATCTGTCTCTGCTGGGTCTCGATCATAGCCTCAGGAAGCTCCATCTCAGAGTCCTCGATGACAGCTCTTACAACTGCATCTTCTCTCTTAGCCTTCTCATCAGCTGCCTTCTTCTCCTCAAGCTTCTTCTTAACATCTTCCTTGTACTCAGCTACTGTATCAAAGCCTGCATCTGAAGCAAACTCGTCGTTGAGCTCAGGAAGCTCTTTTGCTCTGATTGATTTAACTTTGCACTTGAAGGTTGCATCCTTGCCTGCAAGGTTCTCTGCCTGATAG
>JAGBMP010000152.1 GCA_017634825.1 Butyrivibrio sp. | reverse complement strand
CGCGCCGCACTTAGGCAGCGAGTGCTAAATTATCGTTAGCGTTTAATTTTAATTTGAGGTTTAACGCAACCGTCCTTCGGATAGCTTCTCCAGCTTCAAAATCCCTGTCGAAACCTTTACTAACCCTTATTCAATTTGCTTAATCAGTATATCGGCTTTTGATTATAAAATCAATAACCTGTTAGTTTAGTTTTTGAGTCAAAGTGAAACAAGTTCTTGATTTCTTTTTCTTCAGTTATATAATAGGGATATGTGTTTTTAACAAATTAAAGTGTGAAATTATTTAAGAGGAGAGCCATGACACTTAGTAAAAAGAGAATTGTGGTAAAGGTCGGAACTTCCACAATTACAAATGATGATGGCAATGTTGATATAAGGGCACTTGATCATCTTTGCAGAGCACTTGCGGGCGTAGAGAATCTTGGATACGACCTGGTGCTGGTATCTTCCGGAGCTATTGCCGTTGGAGCCAATAAGATGAGACTTGCCCAGAAGCCCAAGGAGATCAGAATGAAACAGGCTGCAGCAGCTGTCGGCCAGACAGAACTCATGCACCTGTACGACAAATTCTTTTCCGAATATGGCAGGATGGTAGGTCAGATCCTTCTTGATAACGGAGATATCACTGATCCCATCAGGAGTGAGAATCTTAAGAATACCTTCGATGCGCTTTTAGAGAACCACATTATCCCTATTGTTAATGAGAACGACTCAGTCAGCCATGCAGAGATTGAATCGGAGAAAAAGCTCTTTTCCGACAACGATATGTTATCGGCTGTGGTAGCAGTATTCTGTAAGGCAAGTAAGCTCATTATCTTCTCGGATATTGATGGCCTCTATGACGGCAATCCCAAGACCGATCCAAATGCCAAGGTCATCAGCAGGGTAGAAGAGATCACGGAGGAGCTTAAAAATGTTGCTTCCGGCTCAGGATCAAATCGCGGAACCGGCGGAATGATCACCAAGCTTGAGGCTGCAGAACTTGCAACTTCCCATGGAATCGATGTTTTAGTCACAAATGGTAAAAATCCCGAGAAGCTCTACGACGTTATTGAGAAGAAGAAAGTCGGAACTTTGTTTGTGGCAAAAGAATAAAGAGCAAAAAATAACGCTATCAGTACTTATAGAGTGCTGATAGCGTTTTGTTTTCTTCAAAACCAATTACACATTCTCATGATACTTGTCATAAATCTCGGTCAGATAAGTCTTAACGATCTGAATGTTTGACATCTTGCGAAGATCTGCATTGCCCATAAGAACTGAAATCTCATCTGCAAGAAGCAGCATGTTGTAGATCTTGAGCTTGAACTCATCACGTGTGAGCTGATCCACATTGATCTCCATAAGAGGTGAGCCGAGTTTCATTGTAACATTCTCATCTGCGATTCCTGTAAGAACTATACGGGTCTCGGGATCGAAGTTTACATAGAGTATGAGATGCTCCTTCTCATGCTTTTTAAGAGAAGTGGGATTCTGATGTGATGTCTCCATCCACTCGAAGAGGTCAGCCTCGTCCGGATTCATGAGATATTTTGTCAGTTCCTCTTTATGCTTCTCAACGTACTGCATATATTTGCTGGCGTTAGGGCCTGTATAAGCAAGTTCAACCTTTACACCGTTATCTGTCCTGACAAGACGGCATTTATCAGCAACTTCCCTGATCTTAAGAGAAGTTTCGGTGTTCCCGATCATCTTAAAAGTACCGGTTTCCAATTCCTGTGTAAATTCCATTGTGTTCTCCTTCACTATTTATCTAAGCTAAACTTAAATCAGTAGTTAGTATAGCATAAAGGATTTAAAAATGGTATACTAACTAAGGTCTGTTTGCGTAATATTAACAGATCGATATTTTAAAGAAAGTTTTGTGACGGGTAGGATATGGCAACAAATACGAGGGGAAATTCTACCAGGAGATCTACAGGAAGATCATCCGGGTCTAAGAGTACATCATCAAGAAAGAAGAATGTACGGGAGGAAGAGCTGGATTATTCTTTAAAGAGCGAACTGATCGTCATCGGTATGGCTTTTCTTACCATTTTTCTTTTCCTATGTAATTTCGGTGTATGCGGAGCACTTGGCAGCGCAGTAAGCGGTGTTTTATTTGGTTTGTTCGGCATCACTGCTTATATTGCACCACTTGTAGTGCTTGCAGCTGTCGTGGTAGGAGTAGCCAATTTTGGCTCAAATGCTGCCATTCGTAAGATAGTTGCAGGCATTGTTTTATTCTTTGTGATCGGCATGCTGGCTGAACTACTCACCGGCAGACCACAGTCTTCTGATTCCTATTTGATAAAAGAAATATATGGACAAGCCAGTGAACATAAGAACGGCGGAGGTGTCTTCGCAGGTTCTCTTGCCTATGTTTCCTACAAGTATCTTTCACTTGCCGGAACAGCTCTTTTGCTGCTGCTTATTGGCATTGCTTCTATAGTAGTGGTTACCCAGCAGTCCTTTGTTGGCGGCCTTAAGAAGGGCGGAAGAAAGCTCATCGACAAGACCAGACAGGAAGCTGACAACTACCGCGAGTACGCCGAGAGACGCAGAGAGAAGATGGAAGCAAGACGCGCCGAGATCGAGGAAGAGAGACGCCTTGCCATCGAGCAGAAGGAAGATGAGAAGATCCTTCGTATGGAAAAGAAGGTCAGCGGCGTAATGATCGATACAGCCCTTGATAAAGAGGAAGAAGACGGCGATGATCTGGGCGAGATAAAGCTCCACAACGAGGAGAAGGTAAAGAGCGAAAATCTCTTTATCCCGGATGAAGATGAGTTCCACGATGATATCCACGAGATCATTCTTAAGAATGAGAGCGATGCCATAGAAGAGATTGAGTCTGCAGGAAGACAGAAGGATGCTTATGAGCCTGACTATGAGCCCGAACCTTCTTATGAGCCTGATTATCGGGATGAAGAGCCTTATGAGCCTGAACCTGAACCGGTAAAAGAGCTTTCTCCTTCAATGAAGAAGCTCGTTGCAAGAGCCACAAATGAGTTTGAGTCAGAGGAAGATATCCTTCCCGATGTGCCTGTTCACGCCGAGCACCTCGGAAACGGAATGAATGGCGACTATGTGATCCATGCTCAGGACCACATCTCAAGAAGTGCAAATGCCGACAGTACAATAAACGGTTCCAAGCCTTCATCGGTAAATCTCGGCCCCGGTCCTCACACAACGAGCCCCGGCATGGAAAAAGAGATTGAAAGACACAAGAGGAGTGTTCCCAAGAAGTACGTATTCCCACCTCTTAGCCTTCTTGAAAAGGGTGTTAAGAACAAGAATACAGATTCCGCAAGAGCTCTTAAAGAGACAGCGGTCAAGCTCCAGGAGACACTGGGTACATTCGGAGTTAAGGTTACCGTAACCGATATCAGTCAGGGCCCTGCGGTAACAAGATTTGAGCTTCAGCCTGAGGCCGGAGTAAGAGTTAATAAGATCGTTGGTCTTGCAGATGACATCAAGATGAATCTGGCAGCCAGCGACATAAGGATTGAGGCACCTATCCCGGGCAAGGCCGCTGTGGGAATTGAGGTACCAAACAAAGAGAATCAGGCAGTTGCCTTGAGAGACCTCTTTGAATCCTCAGAATATCAGAACTTTTCATCCAAGCTTGCCTTTGCAGTCGGAAAAGACATAGCGGGCAAGGTTGTTGTAACCGATATTGCCAAGATGCCTCATCTTCTTATCGCAGGTGCTACAGGTTCAGGTAAATCGGTATGTATCAACACCATCATCATGTCCCTTATCTATAAGGCTAAGCCTGAAGAGGTACAGATGATCATGATCGATCCTAAGATCGTTGAGCTTTCTGTTTATAACGGAATCCCACATCTTATGATCCCCGTCGTGACAGATCCCAAGAAGGCTGCAGCTGCGCTTAACTGGGCTGTTGCAGAGATGACCAACAGATACAAGAAGTTTGCGGACACAGGAGTTAGGGACCTTAAGGGGTACAATAAGCTTGCAGCTGACTCTAACGACCCTGATATGACCGTTCTTCCGCAGATCGTTGTCATAGTTGATGAGCTTGCAGACCTCATGATGGTTTCGGCCAATGAGGTTGAAGATGCTATCTGCCGTCTTACACAGCTGGCAAGAGCAGCAGGCATTCACCTGATAATAGCAACACAGAGACCATCAGTAGACGTTATCACGGGACTTATCAAGGCCAATATGCCGAGCCGTGTAGCATTTGCCGTTTCCAGCGGTGTTGATTCCAGAACAATCCTTGATATCAACGGCGCTGAGAAGCTCCTTGGAAAGGGCGACATGCTCTTTTACCCACAAGGCTACACCAAGCCGGCCAGAGTCCAGGGCGCCTTCGTTTCAGACAAGGAAGTTCAGGCGGTTACTGATTTCTTAAGAAATCAGGGGTCAGAAGCTTCTTACAACGAAGAGGCCATGAATTCCATTGACAATATGTCTGTCGGCGGAGGTCCCGGAGGATCATCTTCATCAGATGGCGGGTCAGATAGAGACGAGTACTTTGTTCAGGCAGGGAACATTATCATAGAAAAAGAAAAAGCTTCAATCGGTATGCTTCAGCGCGTGTTCAAGATTGGATTTAACAGGGCTGCCAGGATCATGGATCAGCTCTGCGAGGCAGGCGTTGTAGGAGACGAGGAGGGCACCAAGCCTAGGAAAGTGCTAATGAGTAAACAAGAGTTTGACGCGTACGTGAATGGAGGAGATTGAAACAATGGCTGTAAAGAGTGACATCGAAATCGCACAGGAAGCTAAAATGCTTCACATCAGAGAGGTTGCTGACAAACTCGGAATCACCGAGGACGACCTTGAGTACTACGGAAAGTACAAGGCAAAACTTTCAGAGGAGTACTTAAGAAAGGTCGAGGGAAATAAGAAAGGCAAACTCATCCTTGTAACTGCTATCAACCCAACCCCTGCAGGCGAAGGCAAGACAACTACCAGCGTAGGTCTTGGCGATGCGCTTAACAGACTTGGTTACAAGACTGTTATCGCCCTCAGGGAACCTTCTCTTGGACCATGCTTTGGTATCAAGGGCGGAGCAGCAGGTGGCGGATATGCCCAGGTTGTTCCAATGGAAGATTTGAACTTACACTTCACGGGCGATTTCCACGCCATTACTTCAGCAAACAATCTTCTTGCAGCACTTATTGATAACCATATTCAGCAGGGTAACGAACTCGGCATCGACACCCGCCAGATCATATGGAAAAGAGCTGAGGACATGAACGACAGAGCCCTCAGAAATATAGTAGTAGGTCTTGGAGCCAAGGCCGACGGTGTTCCCAGAGAGGATCACTTCGTTATCACAGTAGCTTCCGAGATCATGGCTATCCTTTGTCTTGCCAGCGATATGGATGACTTAAAGGCAAGACTATCCAGAATCATCGTTGCATACACAAGAGACGGCGAGCCTGTAACTGCCAAGGATCTCAATGCAGTCGGCTCAATGGCGGCTCTTTTAAAGGATGCTATTAAGCCTAACCTTGTTCAGACATTAGAGCACACACCTGTAATCGTACACGGCGGACCTTTCGCAAATATCGCTCACGGATGTAACTCAGTAAGAGCAACCAAGACAGCTCTTGGTATCTCTGATTACACAGTAACTGAGGCAGGATTCGGCGCTGACCTCGGAGCAGAGAAGTTCCTTGATATCAAGTGCAGGATCGCAGGCCTTAAGCCTGATGCAGTTGTTCTTGTAGCAACCATCAGAGCTCTTAAGTACAACGGCGGAGTTGCAAAAAAGGACCTCGGAGAAGAGAACCTTGAGGCTCTTAAAAAGGGTATCGTAAACCTTGAGAAGCATATCGAGAACATCCAGAAATACGGCGTGCCTGTTGTTGTAACCTTAAATGCATTCCTCACAGATACAGACGCTGAGATGGCTTATGTAAAAGAGTTCTGCGAAGAGAGAGGTTGCAAGTTTGCTCTTTCAGAGGTTTGGGCAAAAGGCGGAGAAGGCGGAGAGGCTCTTGCCAAGGAAGTAATAAGCACAATCGAGACCAAGCCTTCGAACTACGCACCTATCTATTCAGATGACTTATCACTTACAGAGAAGATAACCAAGGTTGCTACCGAGATCTACGGAGCAGACGGAGTTAACTTCCTTCCTGCAGCAGCCAAGCAGCTTGCTAAGATTGAGGAGATGGGCTTTGGCAAGCTCCCTGTATGTATGGCTAAGACACAGTATTCACTCTCTGACGATCCTAACATGCTTGGAAGACCCAGAGATTACAATATCACCGTTCGTGAAGCTTACGTTTCAGCAGGAGCAGGCTTTGTAGTAGCACTTACAGGCGCTATCGTTACAATGCCCGGACTTCCAAAGAGACCTGCAGCCTTCGATATCGATGTGAATGCAGAAGGCAATATCGTGGGATTATTCTGAGCAATATCGCGAAAGAAGGAGATTTTATGAGCGCTAAGATCATTGACGGAAAAGCAATATCACAGCAGATCAAGGACGAGCTTAAGGAAAAGACAACTGCCCTTAAGGAAAAGGGAATAGAAGTAACCCTGGCAGTTATCCTTGTGGGTGAAGATCCTGCTTCACAGGTTTATGTTCGGAACAAGAAAAGAGCCTGTGAATACATAGGATATAATTCACTTTCCTATGAGCTTCCGGTTGAGACCTCGCAGGAAGAACTCCTTAAGCTTATTGATGAGCTTAACGGACGTAGGGACGTAGACGGTATACTGGTACAGATGCCACTTCCCGGGCACATTGATGAAAAAACTGTCATCAATGCCATTGACCCTTCCAAGGATGTGGACGGATTCCACCCTATGAACGTCGGAGCACTTATGATTGGCGAGAAGGGCTTTGTATCATGTACTCCCGCAGGAGTTATACAACTTCTTAAGAGAGGTACAGACGGATACGACATTACCGGCAAGGAATGCGTCATCATCGGAAGAAGCAACATTGTCGGCAAGCCCATGTCTCTTTTAATGCTGAGAGAAAACGCAACTGTGACCGTTGCTCACTCAAGGACAAAAAATCTTGCTGAAGTTTGTAAAAGAGCTGATATAATAATTGCAGCTGTTGGTAAGGCGGGAGTTATAACTGCTGACCATGTAAAAGAAGGCGCAGTGGTAATAGACGTTGGCATCAACAGAAATGAAGACGGCAAGCTTTGCGGAGATGTTAAGTATGATGAGGTTTCAGAGATTGCCGGATACATCACACCTGTACCCGGTGGCGTAGGACCTATGACCATCGCAATGCTTATGAACAATTGCTATGAAGCAGCTCTTTTGCATAATGCCAATTAAACGGAGTGCTAATGAAGTGTCCAAATTGCGGGTTTGAAATTCCGGAAGGACATATGTACTGCGACAACTGCGGTACAGAGATAAATTTCGTCCCGGATTTTGAACCGGAAGTTGAAAATGAAATAAACGCCACGCTCTCGGGAGTGGCGGATGAACTAAATAAAGACGAGAAGGCCAAGGAAGCAAAAAGGCAAAAGAGAAAGGCTATTATCAATGCCATTGCAAAAAGATGGAAGCTCATTGTCGGAGCTGTGGCAGCTATTGTGCTGATCATAGTATTTACTTCTCTTTTCCTTGCATATCACAACAAGACTTCGCTGTACTATCTTAGTCTTGCTGAGTCCACCAGGTCATCCGGTGATACAGAAGGTGCGATAAGGCAGCTTAAAGAGGGCAATAAGCAGCACCCGGACAACTCCGACATCATTTTCAGAATGTCGGATTACTACCTGGAAGAAGGTGATTATGACGGCGCTGTTGAATCATTAAAGCTGATAATTGATTCGGGACTCTTTCCTCAGGACAAGGTAAAATCTGCTTACGAAAGTATAATGTCCATTTATAAGCAGGAGGGAGATTACAGCAAGGTTGCAGAGCTTTTTTCTCAGGATGACTCAGAGGTCGTTTCCGAACTTCGAAAGAAATATGTTCCCAGCGCACCGGTCATGACTCCGGAAGCAGGAACCTATGATATCGTAAATGTTTCTATCAAAATGGTTGACGGAACCGGCAGAGCCATATATTATACCGTTAATGATGGTGATCCCACCAGCGAGAGCATTCTATATGAGAATGAGATTGTTCTGGAGAATGAGGGAGTATACGACATCAAGGCTGTAACGGTCAATGAATATGGTATCAGCTCTGAAGTTACGGAATGTGAATACACGATTGAGGCAGGCGCCGTACCTCCTCCGGAGATCATGGAGCCAAGCGGTGAGTACAATCAGAACACTATGATCGTTGCCGTTGCCAAGTCTGAGTATTCGATATTCTATACAACCGACGGATCTGATCCTACAACAGAGTCCAAGCAGTATATATCGCCCATTACAATGCCTGTGGGCACAAGCCATTACAAGTTCATTGCATATGACAATGACGGAAATTTCAGCGAGATTGTTGAGAGGGACTATCACCTTGTTTATTCCAGACTGGTAGCACCGGAACAGGCAGTCAACAGTCTTGTGAGTACGCTGGTCAGGCTTGATATTCTTCTTGATAATACAGGCAAAGTAAGAGGAATAGAAGGTCATAATGAGTATATTTACAACTCGGTAATCGAGATTGAAGGTGCAGGTGAGTACTATGTAGTTGTTGAGAACCATGTGCTCAATGACGGAACCAGTGCACCAACGGGACTTATGTACGCCGTAAATACTCACGACGGAACCGTAAACAGGCTAGGTTACGATTCCAGTGGCAAGTATACACTGATAACAATATCTAACAGATAGGAGGAGATTTTTTATGTTCAAAATTTTGGAAGCCCGTGAGCTTACGACAAACATTTTCCAGATGATTGTTGAAGCTCCCCGTGTTGCAGGCTCTTGTTTGCCGGGACAGTTTCTGATCATCCGCGTTAACAAGGATGGAGAGAGAATCCCGCTTACAATCTGTGACTACGACAGAGAGAAGGGGACTGTCGAAATCGTTGTTCAGGCTATCGGTGCAGAGACCTACAAACTTTCCAAGCTTAAAGCTGGGGATGAGCTTGCTGATGTTGTAGGACCACTTGGAAAGCCATCTGACCTTGTTGAGGAAGACATCGAAGAACTCAAGAAGAAAAAGATTGTTTTCATTGCCGGAGGTGTTGGAACAGCACCTGTTTATCCACAGGCTAAGTGGCTCAAGGAGCACGGCGTTGAGTGCGACGTAATCATTGGTGCCAAGAACAAAGACCTGGTAATTCTTGAGGACAGATTCAAGGAAGTATGTAACCTTCACATCACAACAGATGACGGATCCTACGGAAGAAGCGGTATGGTAACAGTAGCACTTCAGGATCTCTGGAATGAAGGTCACAAGTATGATCACTGCGTAGCTATCGGACCAATGATCATGATGAAATTCGTTTGCAAGCTCACAAAAGAGCTGGGAATTCCTACAATCGTAAGCATGAATCCAATCATGGTTGACGGAACAGGTATGTGCGGCGCCTGCAGACTTACTGTTGGCGGAGAAGTAAAGTTCGCTTGTGTAGACGGACCTGAGTTTGACGGTCACAAGGTTGACTTTGATCAGGCTATGAACAGAATGAAGCTCTATAAGACTGAGGAGGGCAGACTCATGCTCAAGGCTCAGGAGGGCGACACTCACCACGGCGGATGCGGCAATTGCGACTAACCATGAATAAGGAGGCAAACAAATGGATGGTTTTGTAAGAGTTCCTGTTCGTGAGCAGGAAGCAAAAGAGAGAGCTAAGAACTTCAAGGAAGTATGCCTTGGATACAATAAAGAAGAAGCAGAGAGCGAGGCAACAAGATGCCTTAACTGCCCTAACCCTAAGTGTGTAGCAGGATGTCCTGTATCTATCGACATTCCCGGCTTTATCCAGAAGGTTAAGGAAGGAAACGTTGAGGAGGCTTATCAGGTTATCAGTAAGTCAAGTGCACTTCCTGCAGTATGCGGACGTGTATGCCCTCAGGAGAGCCAGTGCGAAGGCAAGTGCGTAAGAGGTATCAAGGGTGATCCTGTTTCAATCGGTAAGCTTGAGAGATACGTTGCAGATACAGCACGTGAGATGGGCATCATGCCTGAAGGCGCTAAGGAGAAGAAGGGCAAGAAAGTTGCTGTTATCGGTTCAGGCCCTTCAGGTCTTACCTGCGCAGGCGATCTTGCAAAGATGGGATATGACGTAACTATTTTTGAGGCCCTTCATGAGGCCGGCGGAGTACTTGTTTACGGTATTCCTGAGTTCCGTCTTCCTAAGGATGCGGTAGTTAAGAAAGAAATCGAGAACGTTAAGTCACTTGGCGTTAAGCTTGAGACAGACGTTGTTATCGGAAAGAGCGTTACTATTGATGAGCTCATGGAGAAGGAAGGCTTTGAAGCTGTATTCATTGGATCGGGCGCAGGACTTCCAAGATTCATGAACATCCCCGGCGAGCAGGCTATGGGTGTATTCTCAGCTAACGAGTACCTCACAAGAAGTAACCTCATGAAGGCTTTTGATGAGAACTCAACAACTCCTATCATGAAGGCTAAGAAGTGCGTAGTTGTCGGCGGCGGAAACGTTGCTATGGACGCAGCAAGAACAGCTCTTCGTCTCGGAGCAGAGGTTCACGTAGTTTACAGACGTGGTGAGGAAGAGCTTCCTGCACGTAAGGAAGAAGTACATCACGCTAAGGAAGAGGGTATCATCTTTGATCTTCTCACAAACCCTGTTGAGATCCACGCTGACGAGAACGGCTGGGTAAAGAGCATCACATGCATCCGCATGGAGCTCGGCGAGCCTGATGAGTCAGGAAGAAGAAGCCCTGTTGAGATCCCCGGATCAGAGTTTGAGATTGAGTGTGATGCAGTTATCATGTCACTTGGTACATCACCTAACCCTCTTATCTCTTCAACAACCGAGGGACTTGAAGTTAACAGAAGAAAGTGTATCGTTGCCGAGGAAGCAAACGGACAGACATCAAAGAAGGGCGTATTTGCCGGCGGAGATGCTGTTACAGGAGCTGCTACAGTTATCCTTGCCATGGGTGCAGGAAAAGCTGCTGCAAAGGGTATCGACGAGTATCTTTCAAAGTAATTTAGTGATCGCAGACTGCCACAGATTATTCTGTGGCAGTTTTTTAGTGAAATAAAGTCTAATTCTTAAGAAATCTTAAGAATTTTCGACGGTAAATCTTAAGAATTACCTGATACCATGGTATAATAACAAAGTTAGTGAAACGGAGATTATATCATGAACAAAGAGGAAAAAATAAAGGTTGCGATCACAGCAGGAGTCGCATCGGTAATACTTCTTATCCTGGTTTTATTCCTTGCCCTTTCGGGGAAAAAAGGAAACGATGAAGAGAGGATGAACGAGAATATCACAGACTATGCCGGCAGCAATCAGGCATCAACAGATGTAAGTGCAGGCGATTTGGGAGGCAGTGCAGCATCAACAGAGAGTTCTGCAGAAAGCCCGGCAAACAGTTCAGCCGATAGCTCTACTTCTGCAGCATCAGTTACAGCTACTTCCGAATACAAAGACACAGCCAAGAATTCTGTTTCGGGAAACAGCTTCTATGCAACAAACACAGCAGTTCTAAAAGATGTTTATAAGGGCATGAAATACGATTTAAATGCTCAGATGCAGGAGATGTACGCCTACTGGGCAGATGGAAATACAGAAGCAGTAAGAGAACTTGCGCACCTTGAGAGATTTGAAGCTATGTCCTATAGCCTTTCGGGCAGCAATGATTTCTTTTACTACGGAGATACAACCGGTGACGGGGTTCCAAACGGAACCGGTCTTGCAGTATATGCTGGTGACCAGTACTACTTCGGAGAATGGTCTGAGGGTGTTCGCAGCGGAAACGGAACCTGGTTCTCTTTCTACCCAAATTACAGTCAGTATGTGGTAAAAGAGCATATGTACACAGGAGAGTGGGCCGGCGACCTTCCAAACGGACAGGGCCAGGAGCATTACGACTATGTATCCGAATATATGAACGATGCCGATATCTATCTGCAGAATGCCATTGGCGGTTTCAAGGATGGCTACTATAATGGTGATATGTACATAATTACCGTGAATAAGAACGGTGACGCTTCCGAGTGGGATGGTACATGTAACAGAGGAACATGGGAGCAGGTTCTTCATGCTTCGCTTGATACAAAGGGCAAGATCCCGGTACTTAGCCTTAAGGAAGATCCTGAGCGCCACGTATACATGACTAAAGAGGGCCTAAAGAATAACGGAGTATCCGGCATCATAACCGGCGGAAACGTGAGAAAATAAGGAGTATTCGTGATAAAGATAACTCTGATCGTTGTCGGCAAAATTAAAGAGAAATACTGGAATGACGCTATTGCAGAGTATTCAAAGAGGCTATCAAGGTATTGCAAACTTGATATCGTAGAGGTGCAGGACGAGAAGACTCCGGAAGATGCACCACCTGCCATCTGCGACCAGATCATGAAAAAAGAGGCGGAGAGGATCCTTAAAAACATAGATGACCACGCTTTTGTGTGCACGCTGGAGATTGCAGGAAAGCGCTTTACCTCGGAGGCCTTTGCTGATTTTATTGATAAAAAGGCCCTTTCGGGTGTCAGTCACATTCAATTTGTAATAGGCGGATCTTTGGGACTGCACGAGAGCGTGCTTAAGAGGAAAGACCAGGCAATAAGCTTTTCCGACATGACTTTCCCTCACCAGATGATGAGGGTCATACTGCTGGAGCAGATTTACAGGGGCTATAGGATCATTAACAATGAGCCCTATCATAAATAACAGATTTGGGGATATGTATGAGTGAGATCACAGAACTGACACTGTCACTTACAGCTGAGGATGAGAGAAATATCTTTGGCGGGAATGACAGCTACATCAGGAAAATTGAGAAGAGCCTTTCAGTTGAGATCATCGACAGAAACGGTCAGCTCCACATAATTGGGGACAAGGAAGGGGCGAACAGAGCTTCACAGATCATCAGGGAGCTGGTAACTCTTTCAAGAAGAGGGTCACTTGTTGAGGAACAGAGCGTGGAATATGCCATTTCCCTCAAGAATGATGATACAATGGAGAAAGAGGTCAAGGAAAAAGACAATGTCCTTGCCGGAATTGATATGGACGTTATCTGCCACACTGTTTCCGGTAAGCCCATTAAGCCCAAGACCCTTGGTCAAAAGAGATATATAGATGCCATCAGGAATAAGATGATTGTATTTGGCCTTGGCCCTGCAGGAACAGGTAAGACCTACCTTGCAATGGCAATGGCTATAACTGCCTTTCAGAGGGATGAGGTCAGCCGTATCATCCTTACAAGACCTGCCATTGAGGCAGGAGAGAAGCTGGGATTTTTGCCCGGTGACCTTCAGAGTAAGGTAGACCCGTACTTAAGGCCTCTTTATGATGCGCTGTATCAGATCATGGGTACAGAGAACTTTATCAAGAACATGGAGAAGGGGCTTATTGAGGTTGCTCCTCTTGCTTATATGAGAGGTAGAACTCTGGACAATGCCTTTATCATTTTGGATGAGGCACAGAATACAACTCCTGCTCAGATGAAGATGTTCCTGACCAGAATCGGCTTTGGTTCCAAGGTTATCATCACAGGTGATGCATCCCAGAAGGACCTTGCTCCGGGTACAAAGTCAGGACTTGATATAGCAAGCACAGTACTTAAGGGGATTGATGATATCGCCTTCTGTAACCTTACAAGTGCCGATGTAGTAAGGCATCCGCTGGTTCAGAAGATTGTTAAGGCCTACGAGGACTATGAGAAAAAGACTGCTAACAAGCAGACCAGAAAAAGAGTTCAGAAGTTGGAGAGAAGTTCACTAAATGGAAAGTGAGAAGGGGTCACTTAACAGGATAAAGATTCTTTATGCCATAATGTTCCTTTTTACGGGAGCATTTGTCTTTGGCATGTCATTTATATTGGGAAAGAGCCATGAGGCTATACTCAGGAATACCATTGTTTCACTCGTTGGAGCGGGAACCATTATCTTTATGCTGATGGATGCAGCAGGTAAGGGCAAGGAAGGCTTCTCCTACGACAACTTTTATAAGAGAAACAGGTATTTCGTTGTCTATATGCTCATGGTGGTTTTGTCATGTCTCTTTTCCCTGGTTCCCTATGAATTCTGGCCATATATGTCACTTATCGTGGTGATGGCACTGTTTTCGAATACGGAAATCGGTATGATATCGGGAATATTCTTCGTTACGCTGTCAGTCTTGCTTGAAGAGACAGGAAGTGTTGAAGAGCTGCTTATGTATGTACTGGCCGGAGCTGTTGCGCTAGCTCTGTTTAAAGACCTTGGCGAGGAAACACAGGTTTCACTTCCTGTATTTATTTCACTTTTGATGCAGGCGGTTCTTCTGATAGCCTTTAATGTGCTGTTCCAGAACAGGACTTTCTCCATCAATCTCCTGATACTGCCCATACTGAATCTGATGCTGAATCTCATAATCCTTCTGATATTCCTGAACATGTTCGGAGTCTACGTAATCAGGAAGTCCAACGACATGTACATGGAAATCAACGATGTTGAGTATCCGCTGCTTGTAGCACTTAAGGAAAAAGACAAGGATGAATATTTCAGAGCTATTCATACAGGGTACCTCGCGGAGAGAATAGCCCTTGGACTTGGCTTTAATGCAAGAGCTGTAAAGGCCTGTGCGTATTATCACAGGATTGGGCTCCTTGGTGACGGTCTAAAATGGGCAGATGTGAGCCACTATTATGAGGAGAACAATTTCCCCTTGGAAGCCATTGATTTTCTTCATGAGTACATAGAGCCGGCAAAGGGTGCCATCAAGTCAAAAGAAGCACTGGCAGTTCAGCTTAGTGAAACGGTAATAGCATCAATAATGTATCTGATAAAAAAGAACAAAGATGCTAAAATAGATTATGACAAACTTATAGATGGCATCTTGGATAAAAAGGTCAGCGACGGAGATTTAAAGGACTACGCCGTAACCTTCAGGGACTTTGACAAGATGCGAGCACTTCTTAAGAAAGAGAAATTATATTATGACTTTTTACGTTGAGAATGAAGTAGATGCCGACTTTGGCTTTGATATAGAAGAGCTGGCAAAGAGCGTTGCAGATACTGTGCTTGATATAGAAGGCTGTTCTGCTGATATCGAAGTGGGTCTTACCATTACAGACAGCGAAGGAATACATGAGCTTAACAAGGAGTTTCGTGGGATCGATTCACCGACAGATGTACTGTCTTTCCCAAATGTGAGCTATGAGAATGCAGGGGATTTCTCAGTGCTTTTAGGGGACCAACTGGTGGACCTTCTTGATCCCGATACCGGCAAGATCATGTTTGGGGATATTGTGATCAACGAGGACAGAGTACGTTCTCAGGCCGAAGATTATGGCCACAGTGTTAAGAGGGAGTTTGCCTTTTTGGTTGCCCACAGCATGCTTCATCTGTGCGGATATGACCACATGGAAGAGGAAGAGGCAAAGGTTATGGAAAAAAAGCAGGAGGATGTTCTGGGAAAGCTTGGTATTACCAGAGACTGACTCCTTTGATGGGGAATAAAATATGAAGACCTACTCAGAAGAGAAGAGAATAAGGCCACACATCCTGACAGCAGCTGTTTATCTGGCTGTGCTGATAATGATGGTTTATTTTATTGTGGCAGTAAGAATATGCGGTGAAAAGGGAGCAATTTTTGCCGTCGGACCTTTTTTCATCTATGCAGTATTTTACTGCAGCTTTGTGCTGGCGGTTCAAAAGGCAGTATACATCATGGTAAGGCTTCGCGCCAGAAGGTCGCAGTTCCACAATGCTGAGACAAATATGCTAAGATCCATGAGGATATTCAGTATAAGTTCGCTGGTGGCAGGAGGTCTTTTGATAGCACTTAGCTACACCCTTTGCAGCGTTGTACTCGGGACAGACAGAGGTTTTATCCAGCTTATCATAGCCGGAGCTTCGATTGTCTTTTTGGGAGTTCAGGGCGTCCTCAGAGGATATCTGCAAGGAATCGGTTACACCAAGCCGATCGTTTTATCAGACCTTCTGATCGCACTCGTATCAATTGTCTCGGGAACAATTGCCGTCGGAGTTATGTACAACTACGGACTTAAGGTGAATAAGCTTCTTCATGCAAATGAGTTCAGCGCAGTTTACGGCTCGACAGGGCTAATGGCAGGAATATTTATCGGAAGTCTTGTGGGATTTATTCAGACAGTAATAAGTTATCATTTAAGAAAGGCTGAGATACAGGCATTTGTAAAGAACGGAGCGCCAAGATATCTCGATAATAAAAATGACGTTTTGGCAGGTATCAGGCCTTTAATGCCACTTTATGCGACACCTGCACTGGCTGTTTTGGTTGATCTGTGCTTTTACTGCATCTTTACCAAAAAGATGCATAAAGACATTGATTACATGGCAAGCTTCGGTATTTATGCAGGATACGTCATTTGCACAATAGCTCTTTTTGCACTTATCTGCACATTGCCATATATCAAGTCAATGAACAGAGTTATGGCAAGGATTGAAAGAGATGAGTTTGAAGGCGCAAGAGACAGATACAGACGCCTTATCAGATTCTCAAATATGTTTTTTATTCCGGTTTCGGTGTTTGTGTATGCAACAGCTGAGACTATACTGATAGCTCTTTTTGGAAAGAGCAATGCCCTGGCTAATTCACTGCTGAGCCTCGGTGGACTTATGATCATGTGCGCAAGCCATGCGATCATGTCGTCCTGGCTTTTAAATCACATGGGCAAGTCGGTGGCAGCACTGGTTAATCTTGGAATTGGCTGGGCTTTCCATATCATTCTTCTGGTACTGTTTGTATGGCCGCTCAACATGGGAGTTATGGGAGTTCTGCTGTCGGGAATCATTGCTGTAGGAATCTACGATGCTTTCTGCTACCTTATGATCTCCAGGGTGCTACATCATCACCACGAGTGGATGATGAGCTTTGTGCTTCCTTTGGCTTCTGCAGCAGCTGCAGGGCTTGTGGTATTTCTTTTGAATAAACTGCTTATAAATGTCATCGGCGATATACTGACGCTGATTGTTTGCGCTTTGATATTCTGGTTGGTATATATGCTTGTCATGGTTGTGACAGGTGGACTGCTTGCTCACGAGCTTAAAAGGGTACCTTTTGGCAATCTGTTCTACGGCATTTCTACCGCTATAAGGCGCGATCGATATGAAGAGGGCTGATCTTGGGTAAATCTATAATCGTTGCAGGCGGAGGAGCTGCCGGAATGTGCGCAGCTATCTACGCAGCAAGAAATGGTGCAAGTGTCACCATAATAGAAAAGAATTCTGTGCTGGGGAAAAAGCTATCCATGACGGGAAACGGCAGATGTAATCTGACCAATCTTGACATGAGAGAAGAATACTTTAACCCATCTGCCAGAGCTAGAATGAAGGAGTGGCTGTCCACCTACGGCGTAGAGGATGTCATATCCTTCTTCAAGTCTATGGGAGTTGTGGTAAAAAGCGAAGAGGGCTACATTTACCCGGTTTCCGGACAGGCCATGAGCGTGGTTGGTGCTCTTATAAATGAGATAAACAGGCTTGGGGTAGCCGTTAACCTTGGCGAACAGGTCAAGGGAGTTAAATGCCTTGCAGGCGGAAGAGTGCTTCTTAATACCAACAAGGCAGAGTACGAGGCAGACGCCGTCATTCTGTCCATGGGTGCGCTCTCAGGCGCAAAGAGTACCATGTCCACAGGGGATGGATACTACATCTGCAAGAATATCGGAATGACTGTAAAAGACACTTATCCGGCACTGGTTGGCTTTAAGGTGGCGGAGGGTGAGATAATGCCTTCTGCCGGAGTAAGAGCGACTGCAGAGGTTTCTTTTATTTTGGGAGGCGAGGTACTTGCAAGCGAATACGGTGAAGTGCAGCTTAGCAGTGATGGAATCTCGGGAATTCCCGTTATGCAGGCTTCAAGAGAAGTCATAAGATTTGTTGAAGAGAAAAAGCCCGTTTTTGCTATTCTTGATTTCTTCCCTGACTATGACGAGAGCGACTTTAATGCTCTTAAGGCAGATATGCTGCGTCTTAAAGATGAGAGAACACTTGAAGAGTTTCTGCAGGGCTTTGCCAACAGTGGGATCACGGACATGGTCCTTGGCAGGATGAAGCTGGGCAGAAAGATGAAAATGAAAAATATCTCGGTCAGCATGGCAGAGTGCATATTGGATACTTACAGAAATGTGAAGATTGCAATTGACTCCAGCTACGGCTATCAGGCATCCCAGGTAACAACCGGAGGCATAAGCCTCGGCGACATCGGAACCGATTTCTCTTGCAAAACCGCACCAGGCATCTACTGCATCGGAGAACTCCTCGATGTCGACGGACGCTGCGGAGGATACAACCTCCAATTCGCCTGGACCAGTGGAAGCATTGCAGGTTGTGCTGCATCATTGTGATCTAATCATGACGGGACCTGTCCGGATTTGCGAGTTTAAGCGGTAAAATGATCCAATTTTACTCTGAGCAGAGCACTTGGTGAGGTCTTTTCGAACCTAGTGCGAGCCATGGGTGAACACTTGGCGAGGTCCTTTCGAGCCTAGTGGGGCATCCCAGGTTAAACCGGGCACTTCGGCGAGCCCAGGGCACCAATCTCTGCGTGCATAGGCACTTAAGATTGGTTGGTCTCGTCTTCGTGGTTTAAACTCGCAAAATTAGATACATTATGCCGCTTAAACCCGTAGATTCGGACAGTTGCCCTGGCTGTTGACAAACTGATATTCAGTAAATTCTGAATGATAACAGAAAGTTGATATATGATTAGAATTGGCCAGATAAAAATTAAACATGATGAGAAAATGGACTATGGCACGAAGGCTATGGTTAGTTTTCTTAAGAAAAAGGCTTGTAAAATACTTAAGATTCAAGAGAGCAATATTGAATCTTTGAGTATTGTTAAGCATTCTTTGGATGCCAGAAAGAAGCCGGAGATATACCATATTTACACTATAGACTTAAAGATTAGTGGTAAGGCTGAGGCTGCGATAGTTAAGGCATGTAGGGATAAGAATGTATCGGTTGTTTCGGAGAAGACCTATGATTTTTGGAGTCATGTAGGTGGAGAAGAGGGAAAGAGAAAAGGCCTTGAAGAGAAGCGGATTGTTATCATAGGCTGTGGGCCGGCGGGGCTGTTCTGTGGATATGAGCTGGCAAGGCAGGGATTTAGGCCTGTGATATTAGAGCGTGGAGCGGATGTTGATAAGAGGAGCGAGATTGTAGATAAGTTCTGGGCCGGAGGCGAGCTGGACGAGAAGACCAATGTTCAGTTTGGGGAGGGAGGAGCAGGAACCTTCTCTGACGGTAAGCTTAACACCATGGTCAAGGACAAAGACTGCCGTGGAGCAGAAGCGCTTGATATCTTTGTAAGTCACGGAGCACCGGAGCGGATTAAATATGAAGCTAAGCCTCATATTGGAACGGATATATTAAAGAGTGTAGTTAAGAATATCAGAGAAGACATAAAGAGCCTTGGCAGCGAGGTTTATTTTGAGACCAAGGTAACTGAGCTGGTTATAGATGAAAAGGGCGTATTAAAGGGTGTGAAGGCAGAAGGGCCGGATGGCACAGAGCAGGAATTTCTATGCGATACTGCAGTACTGGCAATCGGTCACAGCGCAAGAGACACCTTCTATATGCTAAAGGACAGGCAGGTTGAGATGCAGCCCAAACCTTTTGCTGTAGGCTTCAGGGTTGAGCATCCACAGAGCCTTATAAACCTTAGTCAGTACGGAGCTGCAGAAGTTAAGGGACTTGGAGCAGCTCCCTATAAGCTTGTTACGACAACTGAAAGCGGAAGGGGCGTCTATTCCTTCTGCATGTGTCCCGGAGGATATGTTGTCAATGCATCCTCAGAGAAGGGGAGACTTGCAGTAAACGGAATGAGCTACAGCGGCAGAGATGGCAGGAATGCAAATTCCGCAATTATCATTACTGTCGACCCCAGTGACTTTGGAGGGGATGATACTCTTTCGGGAGTAGAGTTCCAAAGGAGACTTGAAGAGAAAGCCTATAATCTGGCAGGAGGAAGGATCCCTGCAGAGTACTACATAGACTTTAAGAAGGCCTGTGGCAGTGCGGAAAAGGGGCCTGATAAAGACTATATTGATGCT
This sequence comes from Butyrivibrio sp., assembly GCA_017634825.1. Taxonomy (GTDB): domain Bacteria; phylum Bacillota; class Clostridia; order Lachnospirales; family Lachnospiraceae; genus Butyrivibrio. Next base: position 13,846 of record JAGBMP010000152.1, on the reverse strand, counting down.
GAGAGTTTTTCTTCCCAGACCAAGGGTGAATACGAATTTGCCGAGGTTCACAAGATACTTCCGGATGAGCTGAACAAAGCTTTCGTGGAGGGAATGGAGAATTTTGGCAGAATGATAAAGGGCTACAATGACTCTCATGCGCTGGTGCTTGGAGTTGAGAGCAGAACTTCATCACCGGTTCGCATAAACAGAGGAGATACCGGAGAGTCCACAAGCATAGCCGGCCTTTTCCCATGCGGAGAGGGAGCAGGTTATGCCGGCGGCATTATGTCAGCAGCCATGGATGGCATCAGAAGTGCTGAGTGGGTTGCAGAAAAACTACTTAAATAAAGACAGGGACGACATGGATAAGAGAGAACTTAGAACCAAATACATAGCAAAAAGGCGGACCATTCCTACTGAGATCAAGCAGGAAAAGAGCAGACAGATACTCGAGAGGATAGTTGAACTTCCCGAGTACCAAAATGCCGAGAACATCCTGGCTTATGCATCAAGAAAGGGCGAGGTTATCACAGATGAGATAATCCTGGATGCACTTTCAATGGGGAAAAATGTCTTTTGCCCAAAAGTTACTGACGTAGAAAAGTCAGAGATGGAATTTGTCAGGATAGATTCCCTGGAGGAGATGAGTGAGGGAGCTTTCGGTATAAGAGAGCCTGAGATCAATGATTCTTCTGATGTGGCAAAAGAGCTTGATCCTGAAAAGACACTTGTCATAGTGCCCGGTGCTGTGTTTGACAGGCAGCTAAACAGAATCGGCTATGGGGCGGGATTCTATGACAGATACTTAAAGAAGTACCCCTACTACAAAACTGTGGCGCTGTGTTTTGCGTGTCAGATTGCAGATGAGGTCATTGAAACTGATATCAATGACGTTAAACCCATGATGCTGATAAATGAAAATGAAACTATAAGATGAGGAATGAAATGAAAGCTTTTGATTATGAAGTAGTAAAAGACCCTAAGGTATTTGCCATAAACAGGCTCCCGGCACACTCTGACCATGTGGCCTATAAATCGGAAGAAGAACTTTATACTGGACAGAGTAGCTTACGAATGAGCCTTGATGGGGTGTGGCACTTTAATTATGCGAAGAATATAAAGGGTGCGCCTGAAGGCTTTTGGGCTGAGAATTTTGACACGACAGGTTGGGACAGGATCAGAGTTCCTGCCCACATCCAGATGGAAGGCTATGATAAGCCTCAGTATGTAAATGTGCAGTATCCGTGGGATGGAAGAGAGAGGCTCACACCACCTGAGATCCCACAGGAGTTTAATCCGGTTGCGGATTATGTCAAGCTCTTTACCCTGCCTGAAGGCTTTGCGCAGGATAAGGTATGCATTTCTTTCCAGGGCGTTGAGAGCGGATTCGCTCTCTGGCTTAACGGTAATTTTGTTGGATACTCTGAGAACACCTTTGATCCGGCAGAATTCGACCTGACGGATTACCTTGTAGAGGGGCAGAACAGGCTCTGCGTCAGAGTATTTAAGTGGACAGCAGGAAGCTGGTGTGAGGACCAGGACTTCTTCAGATTCTCAGGGATCTACAGATCAGTATACCTTTATAGTGTTCCGAAGGCTCATATCCTGGACCTTTCTGTCAAGCCTTATGTTGCTGATGACTTAAAGAGTGCAGATGTTGAGTTTAAGGCGCTCGCTAAAGGGGCAGGAACCATTGAGCTTGTACTTAGCAGAAATAGTGAAAAAGTAACTGAGGAGAATTTGTCTCTTTCAGAATCAGGTGAGAATACATGCAGGTTTCATGTAGATAATCCCGTACTTTGGAGCGCGGAAGAGCCAAATCTCTATGAACTTCTCGTAACCGTTAAGGATGCTGAGGGCAAGGTTGCTGAAGTTATCAGACAGTTCGTTGGCTTCAGACGCTTTGAGATGAAAGATGGTCTGATGATGCTCAACGGTAAGCGCATTGTCTTTAAGGGCGTCAACAGACATGAGTTCAGCAATAAAAACGGTCGTGTTCCAAGTAGGGACGAGCTTATAACTGACCTTACAACAATGAAGAGGAACAACATCAACGCCATAAGAACCAGCCATTATCCCGATGACTCAGCTCTTTATGAGTTATGTGATATATACGGTCTCTATCTTATCGCAGAGAACAATATGGAGACCCACGGAACCTGGGAGCCCTTTGAGAGAGGTGCTCAGCCAAAAGAGTACGTGGTTCCCGGAGATAATGAGATTTGGGAAGGTCTTCTTTTGGACAGGGTCAATTCCTGCTATCAGAGGGATAAGAACCACCCTTCAATCCTTATCTGGTCCTGTGGAAACGAGTCTTTCGGCGGAAAAGTTATAAAAGAAATGTCAGCTCTTTTCAAAAAGCTCGATGACACAAGGCTTGTGCACTACGAGGGCGTCTTCCATGACAGGACCTACAACGATACATCTGACATGGAGAGCCAGATGTATCCTCATGCTGCGGACATCAAGGCGTTCCTTGACAAGAACAAGGACAAACCGTTTATCTGCTGTGAGTATACTCATGCAATGGGCAATTCCTGCGGAGGAATGCACTATTACACTGATCTGACAGATACTGAGCCAAGATACCAGGGCGGATTTATTTGGGATTATATCGACCAGTCGATCACGAAAAAGGACAGATACGGAAAAGAGTTTGAGGCTTACGGCGGAGACTTTTACGACAGGCCAACTGACGGCAACTTCTCCGGAAACGGAATTGCTTACGGCGACAGAACTCCTTCGCCCAAAATGCAGGAGGTTAAGTTCAACTACCAGAACATTTCCGTTGAGTTTGATAAGAGCGGCGAAGAGTTCAAGGTAATAAACAAGAATCTCTTTGTTAATACAGATACTTTTGATGCAGGCATTACGCTCTCAGCCAATGGAAAAGATATCTGCGCAAGCAGTATGGATATAAGTGTTGAGCCACTTTCTTCAAAGAGCTTTGCAGTTCCGGGGCAGATTTTGGATGCAATGGATGTCTACAGAAAGGCAGAGTTACTTAAAGGAAGCGATGTTGAATTTACTCTGACAGTGTCTTTTGCACTTAAAGAAGATAAGGTGTGGGCTAAGAAAGGGCACGAGGTTGCCTTCGGTCAGACCACTATTGGAGAGTTCTTTAGTACGTATAAGTGCGACAAGCCACTCAAGGTGGTTCTTGGTAATAATAACCTTGGAATATATGGTGATGAGTTCTCAGCTCTTTTCACATACCCGTCAGCTGCGCTGGTTTCCTATGTGTACTGCGGTAAGGAAATGATTGAGAAGGCTCCGGCTCCCAACTTCTGGAGAGCACCGGTTGACAATGACAACGGCTATACCATGACCAATGAATATGCTCAGTGGAAGATTGCAAGTCTTTACTCCACGCTTAAGGGCTATTCTATGGCGGATATGAAGATGCCTGATGTTGTGCCGGGACCAAATTCAATTACCATCAAGTACAAATATTTCCTGCCAACAACGCCAAGGTCTGAGTGCTTTGTTACCTACGAGGTATTCGGGGATGGAACCATAAGATGCGCGATGGATATGGATCTTGTAAAAGAGCTTGGAGATGCGCCGGAGTTTGGCATGATGTTCAAGTTAAATGCCGACTATGACCAGCTTACATGGTACGGTCTTGGGCCTGATGAGACCTACGCAGACAGAAAACGCGGTGGTAAGCTCGGTATCTACAGGAACGAAGTTAAGGACAACTTCGCCAAGTATCTGGTACCTCAGGAGTGTGGCAACAAGTGCGATGTGAGATATGCCAAGGTTACTGATAAGAGAGGAAGAGGAATGATGTTCTTCGGCAAGCCTTTCTACTTCAGTGCACTTCCTTATTCACCTCATGAGATTGAGAACGCAATGCACCCTTATGAGCTTCCACAGGTTCATTATACCTACGTAAGAGCAGCAATGGGACAGATGGGTATTGCAGGAGATGACAGCTGGGGATCAAGACCTCATCCTGAATACCTGTTACCAAAGGAAGGAAAATATAGTTTCGAGTTCTTCTTTAGAGGAATCTGAAAATGACTTATGAGATCAGGGTTGTAAACCTAATATTGGTTATGGTGGGTCTTGCTATAGCAATAGTGGGACTGTTACAGGTGCGCATAAACAGAAATATTGAAGGCAAAACCAGAGGCTTTTTGACCTGGCTGTTTTTGGTGCTGAATTTATATATTCTTAGCCTTATGGCAAGAGGCATTAGTTATGGCTATCAAGGCGATGGCTGGGTAATGCTGAGTCGTATCATGTTCTTCTTGCAGGCTGTTTTGGCGGCAATCCTGACAGTGCTTATAACGGCTTTGACTCTGTACAAGAGTGGTATAAACGATTGGTGGAAACATTGGATGTTCTTGCTTTCTGCCGGCTTATGGGCTGTTTATACGTTAACACTGATCTACAATCTCTTTGACGAAAGAGTTTACTTTATCGATCATGATAACGTTTATCAAAGAGGACCGCTGTACCCAATACTTCTTATTCCAACGGTACTGATAGCCGGAGTCAACCTTTTTGCAGTATGGGATCTTCGAGATAAGCTCACGTCCAAGGAAAAACATGCTTTTATTATTTTTAACGTTGCCCCGATGTGTGCAATGTTCATTCAGGCCAGGGTATTTGGTATCCATTTTATAGCGCTCAGCTCAGTTATAGCTGCGATATTTATGCTAAGCTATATGATTAATGACCAGACAGAGCTCTATTACATGAAAGAAGCTGAAAATGCCAAGCTTAAACTTGACATTCTTCAGGCGCAGATACAGCCTCACTTTTTGTTTAATTCACTGACAACCATCAAGCAGTTGTGTGTTAAGGACCCTGAGAAGGCATCAGAGGCTATAGATACTTTCATAGTTTATCTGCGACACAACATGGACTCTTTGACCGCAGAAAAACCGATAGATTTTTCAAAGGAACTTGAGCATGTAAAAGGATATCTTGAACTTCAGAAGCTTCGCTTTGGAGATGACCTCTGTGTTGAGTACGACCTTGAGTTTACAAATTTCAAGATTCCAACACTTGCGCTTTTGCCACTTGTCGAAAATGCTGTGACTTATGGTATCAGGAAGAGTAAGAACGGACAGGGAACAGTTATAATAAGGACCAAAAAGGTAGGAGATACAGTAGAGGTTATTGTAGAAGACGATGGCCCGGGCTTTGTGCCGGAAGATGTCAAAGATACCAGAAATAAGGAGCACATCGGAATCATAAGCGTAAGGGAGCGTGTTGAGAATATTGCCGGCGGAGAGCTTAAAATCGATTCCGAGATCGGCAAAGGGACAAAAGCTATTATTACCCTCAGCTTGTAGAGATACAGGCTGGGGGTATTTCTTATTGACCGAAGGGTCTGGAGTGGGGTAGAATATATAGGAAAACGTTTTCCAAATGAATCGGGGAGGAATTTTGAAGTGAAAAATGTTGTATTTAGGCGGGTGTTAGCTCTTTTGGCGGCAGTAGTAATGTCTTTTACCATGCTATCAGAGCTGGGCTTGTCGGTAACAGTAAGGGCAGACGAGGGAGTTACACTCAAGCTCCACTATCACAGGGATGATGAGCAGTACGACGGCTGGGATGTATGGATGTGGCCTGATGGCGGAGAAGGTGAGGGAATTGCCTTTGAAGATGAAGGCGGAGAGATGGTTGCAACATATAGTGTTCCTGCAGGCAAGACCAAGGTTGGTTATATTGTAAGGACGCAGGACTGGGACAAGGACGTTGATATGGATCAGTTCATTGATCTTTCCGAGGTTGTCTCGGGCACGGTTCACGCCTATGTGGAATCGGGAGTTGAAGGCTGCGTTAAAGAATACGGGGAGGATGTAATGACCGGAACTAAGCTAAAAAGCGCTGTTTATGACGGCGATAAGACAATAAAGATTGAACTTACGGGCGAGATTGATAAGGCTTTGCTTGATACTTTCTATGTCAGCGGAAGGCTTGGAGATGTAGAGGTGGTAAAGGCTGAGCTTTCTGATAAGGCTTCCGATACGCAGTATTTCTATAATCTGACGATTGGGGATGTGCTTGATCCTAACAGAAATTACAGGCTTGGCTTTGATGGTCAGGAGTTTCCAGTAAACATGCCTATCGTATATTCTACGAAGGAGTTTGAAGATAAGTACACTTACGAGGGTGATGACCTCGGCGCAACAGTTTCGGCAGATAAGACCGTGTTCCGCGTTTGGGCACCGACTGCTGAGAGTGTATCAGTGAATTTATACGAGTCCGGGGATCCATGGAAAAAAGACCTTATAGAATCCGTCGAGATGACGGCTGGCGAGAAGGGTACATGGGTGTCAGAGATTTCTGAGAATCTCGCCGGTACTTACTACACATATACTGCGGTTCTTGACGGACTGAATGTGGAAGCATGCGATCCTTATGCCAGAACTACAGGTGTCAATGGAAAAAGAGCTATGGTCATCGATCTTGATTCTACCGATCCGGAAGGCTGGGCGGATGACAAGAATCCACACGCATCAGAGAGTATGACCGATGCTGTGATCTACGAGCTTCATATTCGCGATTTTTCCGTGGATGAGAATGGCAACATGGCAAATGCCGGCAAGTATACTGCATTTACTGAGACGGGAACAAAGACTGAAGGCGGAAATGCTACAGGTTTTGATTACATCAAAAGCCTTGGAGTGACTCACGTTCACCTTTTGCCTTTCTATGATTTTGGTTCTGTTGATGAGAATGATGAGAGCAGCGAGCGCTTTAACTGGGGATATGACCCTGTTAACTACAACGTTCCGGAAGGCTCATATTCGACCGATGCCCATGATGGAAATGTCAGGGTAAAAGAGGCTAAGGAGATGGTTAAGGCTCTTCATGACAATGGGCTTTCTGTTGTTATGGACGTTGTTTACAATCATGTTTACAGTGGAAAAGATTTCTGCATAAACCGTCTTGTACCTGGATATTTCTCAAGAATAAATGCGGACGGAACATATTCAAACGGCTCGGGCTGCGGAAATGACACTGCTTCAGAGAGAAGCATGGTAAGGAAATACATTGTTGACTCAGTGTGCTACTGGGCTGATGAGTATCATATTGACGGATTTAGATTTGACCTTGTGGGACTTCTTGACGTGGACACTATAAATGAGATCGTTGAGAAGGTTCATGAGACACATCCTGATGTGATTTTCTACGGCGAAGGATGGAGCATGAACACGGATGTGACCAAGGAGAATGTTGTAATGGCAACTCAGCAGTCTTCAGAGAAGACACCGGGCTTTGCTTATTTCAACGACAATATGCGTGATGGCCTTAAGGGAAGCGTGTTCAGTACCTCAGAGGTAGGATGGGCATCAGGAGCAAGAAATGCAGAGAGAGCAATGACAGCATCTTTCCTTGCAAACGAGACCTGGTCCAAGAATCCGTCACAGATCATTCAGTATGCATCCTGTCACGACAACAATACTCTCTATGACAGGATTGCTGGATCAAGAACTGATTTGGATGAAGAGTCCTGGATAAAGATGAGCAACCTTGCAGCCAGCTTTTATCTGACAGCAGAGGGTGTGCCTTTCATGCAGGCAGGTGAGGAAATCCTGAGAACCAAGGTTAAAGAGGACGGTTCTTTTGACTCAAACAGCTATAGCTCAGGGGATGAAGTGAACTGCATTAAGTGGAAGAACCTTGATGATCCGGGGCATCAGAAGAACCTGGAATTCTATAAGGGACTGATCGCGTTTAGGAAAGAGCATGCGCTGCTGAGGCTTTCTTCTGCGGAAGATGTGGCATCCAGGGTTAAGGCTGTCGAGGGGCTTGATAAGAATGTACTGGCATTTGTGATGGACAACTCGGATAAGGCGCTGGAGGGCGAGAGAGCAGAGCAGATTTTCCTTGCGTTTAACCCGAATGAGACTGAGGCTGTTGTGGATCTTCCTGAAGGAAACTGGAATGTGTATGTTAAGGGAGAACAGGCAGGTACTGAGGTTATAGAGACTGTATCGGGAAGTGTCACGGTAGAGCCTATATCGTCTGTTGTGCTTGTAAAAGGCGACGCAGGTAAGGCCGGAGTCGATAAGGTCGGAGCCGATAAGGCCGGTGCGAAGAACAAGGCGGTTGTTCCGATCATTGTAGCAATTGCCGGAGTAGCAGCCATCACCGTCGCACTGTTCCTCAAGAATAAGAAGAAAAAATGAGCCCTTGACTCCGTCCCCAGGGCTCAAAAAAATGAGCCCTTGACTCCGTCCCTAGGGCTCATTTCTGATGGCATGGACTTTTTGGGCGGTTTATGGGATAATTTAGAGGAATTTTTTCAAAAAGAGAAGTATCGGGGAGGGGAACCTATGACGCTTACATCTATTTGTCAGAAGGCCTTTGAGGCCAAGTATGAAGTCCAGAATCTTTCCACTGAAATTAAGAATAAGGCTCTTAGAGCGGTTGCTGAGGAAATAGTTGCAGAATCAGACAGCATTATAGCAGCTAATGAGATTGACCTTGCGCATGCAAAAGAAAACGGAATGCATCCGGGGATGATCGACAGACTTACATTAAATGATAAGAGAATTGAAGCTATTGCTGAGGGATTAAGACAGGTAGCTGATCTTCCTGATCCCATCGGGGAAGTTATGGAGGAGTTTACTCGTCCTAACGGAATGAGGATTAAGAAGGTCAGAGTTCCCATGGGTGTAGTGGGAATAATCTACGAGTCAAGACCAAACGTAACTCCTGATGCCTTTGCGCTGACCTTTAAGTCAGGAAATGCAGTGATCTTAAAGGGCGGAAGCGACTGCATCAACAGCAATATTGCAATCACCAAGGCCATCAAGAAGGCACTGGAAGAGAGCGGAGTAACACCTGAGGCTATCCAGCTTATCGAGGATACTGACAGGGCTGTGACCAAAGAGTTCATGACCATGAAGCAGTATGTAGATGTGCTGATCCCAAGAGGCAGCGCAGGTCTTATCAGAGCTGTCACTGAGAATTCCAACATCCCTGTAATCGAGACAGGAACAGGAAACTGCCACATCTACGTGGATAAGGACGCTGACCTTGAGAAGGCAATCCCTATCATTATAAATGCCAAGACCCAGAGAATCGGAGTCTGCAATGCAGCAGAATCTCTGGTTGTTCATGAGGATATCAAGGACAGGTTCCTTCCTCTGTTCTCCAAGGCAATGAAGGAGCACAATGTAGAGGTACGAGCAGACGCAGATAGTAAGCCCTTCATCGAAGGCTCAATAGACGCTACAGAAGAGGACTTTGGAAAAGAGTATCTTGACTACATAATCTCAGTCAAGACAGTAAAGAACGTGGACGAAGCAATTGCCCACATCAACAAATATAACACAGGCCATTCAGAGTGTATTGTAACAGAGAACAAGGAGACAGCTCAGAGGTTCCTCGACAGAGTTGATGCAGCCTGCGTATACGTCAATGTATCAACAAGATTTACAGACGGCTTTGAATTCGGACTTGGTGCAGAAATCGGCATCAGCACCCAGAAGCTCCATGCAAGAGGACCTATGGGGCTTAAGGAGCTTACTTCCTACAAATACGAGATAACCGGAGAGGGGCAGATCAGAGGATAACCATGAATCAGAATGAACTTTTGGATGCTAAAAAGCACATAATAAGAATATCCAGAGATCTCCACGAAATCGGACTCCTTGTAAGGACCTGGGGCAATATCAGCAGCCGAGTGGATGATGACCACATGCTCATCACACCCAGTGGGATCAAATACGAGGACCTTACTCCGGAGATGATCGTACAGGTCAATATAAATGATTTTTCTTACGAGGGAGATTACAAGCCCTCCAGTGAACTTAAGGTTCACGCTGCAGCTTACAGGATACGCAAGGACTGCGGCTTTATTGTCCACACACACCAGGTATTTGCTACCTGCGCAGGTACTCTTGGAATCAAGAAGGTGTTCTCATATTTTGATGATGAGGACGTGACAATTCCCGTAGCACCTTATGCGATGCCCGGCACAGACAAGCTTGCGGAGAACGTCTCAAGGACACTCAAGAAGTATTCGAATGCAAACGGAATCATCATGGCTAACCACGGAACACTCTGCCTTGGCTCAAACTCCAACGAGGCTGTATTCCAGGCAGAAATGATGGAGTCCGCCTGCAACGATTTCCTTATTGATGTCTGCAAGATGGATATGACTCACGGTGTTGAGTACGGCTATAACTCCCGCAGAGAGGGCGATACAATAGTCTATGATCAGCCCGATACACCTGAGAGAGTAAAACGTATCCACGAGCAGATTTACGGAAAGCGCCCTGACGTTAAATTCATAAAGCACAACAAGTCAGAGGCAGCGCTCATGGTTTCAAGACGCGCCAATCACATGAAGCCTCTTCTTGACGACTTTGCTCAGCTCATCGGCGTCGGAGTCAAGATCCCAAGCAATGAGGGCGAGATCTATTACAACATCAAGAAGAACGTAAACGTAGTATTTGCTCCCAATGATGGCGCATATTGTGTGGGTTCAACCGAGGACGATGCAGAGGCAGTAGCAATGGTCCTTGATAAGGGCTGCATCGCATACATAGCCGTAATGCGCAACGGAGAGGGACATTATCTATCACTTTTTGAATGCATCAAGATGAACAGGCACTATCGCAAGTCTTACTCAAAGCTTGCAGATATCGAGAAATAAGGAGAAACAGGTATGATAAAAAGACCTGAGTACATAAAGCCTAGGGATACCATAGGCGTTACTGCGCCTTCCTTTGGACCCTCAATCGAGCCCTACAGTCTCATGTATCCTCTGTCAAAAGAGAATATTGAAAACCGCGGCTACAAAGTTATCGCCGGAGAGACTGTCTTTAAGAGTGACGGCCTTGGCATCAGCACAGATCCTAAGGTTACAGGAAAAGAGCTTATGGACTTCTACAAGAGAGAAGACATAAATGCCATTATTTCCGCAGGTGGCGGAGAGCTCATGTGCGAGACCATCAGCAATATGGACTTTGATGAGCTTAAAGCTTATAAGCCAAAGTGGTTCATCGGTTATTCCGATAACACAAACTTTATTTTTCCTCTTGTAACGATAACCGGAGTTCAGGGAATTTACGGACCTTGCATAAACGGCTATGCCAAGAAATGGGAAGAGACAGAATTTGATTCCTTTGCACTCCTTGAGGGAACCAAGAGCTCTTTTGACGGATATAAGCGTTTTGTAAATCCAGAGTTTCAAGGCCCGGAACCGGAAGTATATACAGATGAGTATCTGCGCGCACCATATGCATTTAACGATGACAGAGAGCTTATCATCTACAAGAATAAAAATGGTGAACTGACTCGCTCAGAAGAAAAGGTTGAAATGAAGGGGATACTCCTTGGTGGATGTCTTGATATCCTTGTAAACCTATGCGGAACAAAGTTTGATCGCATGAAGGATTTTGTAAAAGAAAACGATAACATAATCTGGGTTATTGAAGCCTGTGACCTTACACCAATGTCTATCAGAAGAAGTCTTTGGAATCTCAGAGAAGCCGGATGGTTTGATTCTGCAGCCGGATTTGTATTTGGAAGACCCGAGGCATCCTGGAAGCAGAACATGATGGGTGTTGACCAGTATAATGCAGCAACGGATATACTTGGGCTTCTTGGAAAAGACATTATCATGGATGCAGAGATCGGACATATTGATCCAATGCTTCCCGTTGTTATGGGTGCAAGTGCGAGAGTTAGCGCCAATACTGAGAACATTCATATCGAATATTTTGATCTGTAATGCTATATTTATGTTGTTTAGAAATATTTTATGTGCAATATCGATAACTGATATTTATAATGGAGTTACAGATGGTAGAAATCTATGATTAAGTATACATGGAGGAAAATTTAAAATGAATAAGATAATGAAGTGTTTAACAGGTGTAATCCTTGGAATTGCGCTTATTGCAATGCTTCCTGCAACCAAGGCATATGCATCCAGCTCTCAGTTCTGGTTGGATTTCGGTGAGACCACAATGTCAATTCCTGCAGGATCTGAGCATACAATGTGGCTTAGAAGCGACTATAATTACACCTACTATGTTGAAGGTGCAACAAGCAGTGCAACTTACTGCGATTGTTCATTTTCATCGGGATCTCAGAACGTAACTTTCCATATCGGAGCTGATGAACAGGGCAAGAATATCTTTTTCCACTTCTATGCTGATGATGAGAGACTTCAGTCAGAAGATGCTCATGACTGCGTAGAGGTTTATGTTCAGGGCATTAAGCCTGCTAGCACCACACTTCCTGTAACAATCGCAAAGGGTAAGACAGGAAGCTTAGTACAGAATGATAAGATTTCCATGCTCTATAACGAGAAAGGTGTTGCTATGGCATCATTCTCACTCACAAAGGGCAAGGGCGTTATGGCAAGCTATGCGCAGACCGGCGTTGTAAGTAACGGAGCTTCTTACTTTGGTGTAACAACCGGTGATAAGAACGCTACACCTGTTATTTCAGAGTCAGACAAGGCTGTTATGCTTGCAAACGGATACGCAGGAGTCTGCATTAACGGAAAATATGTAAACTGGCCTTGAGAAAACACGATAAAACAGGGTCGCTCTTTATTGAGCGACCTTTTTTATTTGCAAATGTTGTGATAGAATGTGATAAATAAAGCTTTTTTAAATCATGCTTTTTAGGAGGCAGCTGTGGCAGCAAAAGATAAGTATGTAGCCTATGTGTCAAGCTATACATCAGGCCTTGGCACTAAATACGGAATCAGAATTTATGATGTAGATCTTGAAAAGGGAAGATTGTACGAGAAGCAGAAGGTTGAGATCACCAACTCTTCTTATATCGGAATATCTCACTCCGGCAATACTCTTTATTCAATAACAGATGACGGAGTTGAGGCATACCATATACTTGATGACGGAAGTCTTGAGTTCATCAACGAAGCCTCCATCAACGGAATGCGCGGATGCTATCTCAATGAGGATCAGAAAGACAACTTCCTTGTTACAGCCGGCTATCACGACGGTAAGGTAACAATCCTCAGGCTCAACAAGGACGGAAGTATCGGAGAGATCACCGATGAGAGATATCACAAGGGCCTTGGAACAGCAGCAGGACGTAACCACGTTCCTCATGTTCAGTGCATCAAGGTTTCCAAGGACAACAAGTATGTACTCGCAGCTGATCTTGGAATGGACAGAGTCAACATCTATTCCCTTAACTATGATACCGGCAAGATCAAAGAGGTCGATGTCATCCACTGCGATCAGGAATCATCACCAAGACATATGCAGTTCTCCAAGGACGGTAAGTTCCTGTACGTGTGTCTTGAGCAGAAGTGTGCAATAGATGTATATGAGTATCATGAGGAGAACGGAATGCCTGAATTCAACAAGATTCAGGAGGTATCAAACTCCGATGAGTCGGATTCCATCGGTGTTGCCTGCAGTGCACTTTCATTCTCAGAAGATTACAACTACCTTGTAAGCTCAACAGCAGGAGAGAACAACGCTATCGTATTCAAGGTAGACAAGGAGACAGGACTTCTCACCAAGAAGATACAGCTTCCTGTTGCAGGAGAGTATCCTAAGGATGCAGCTCTTTTCCCTGACAACAAGCACCTGGTATCACTTAACCACGAGTCAGATTCACTTACATTCTTTACAGTGGATATGGACAAGGGAACTATGGTCATGAACGGACCTGAGCTTCCGGTTTCAAGACCTAACTGTATTGTGTTCCACAAGCTTAATAAGAAATAAAAACATGAGGGTAGTCGATTTGATTCAGACTACCCTCATTTTATATCTGCATCTTATTTATTTTTGTAAAAGCTGATGATTGGATCAACTGTAGAAGTTATGTTGGAGATCATAAGGTCAAGGATTGTCAGGGCGCACATGCTCTCAACAACTACGACAGCCCTCGG
>JAGBMP010000151.1 GCA_017634825.1 Butyrivibrio sp. | reverse complement strand
AGAAGCGGGAACACATCACTTTCTTCATCTCCAAAGAGCTCTCTGTGCTTCTCCCACAGTTCAGACAAATGCATACCCTTATACTTTCCATTTTTCACCGTTACATCACCGCTTGGATGGGCCGATATTCCCCACAGCTCTCCTATATCGTTTCCTTCTTCATTGCATCCAAACTCATCCTTCAGCCTTGTCCCACCCCAGATGGTGTGCTTACAGACAGGCTCCAAAAATAGTATCTCAAGATTGTTTTCTTTCATTTTCTCCTCCAATTTTGGGCAACAAAAAAACAGCGATTGCAAAACCGCAAATTCAATCGCTGTTTACTTGGTCAATCCGTCCTGTTTCCGCATGCGTCAAATCCGCGAACATAGTCCGTCAGATTTTTTAGATTTACCTTAGCTATCCCGATCTTCTGATCAGCTGCTCCATAGCCCATGATCAGTTCATCACCTGCCACCACCGCTCCGGTTGTAAAGATACAGGGACATGGGAATTTATCGGGAAGTTCCCATTTCTGTCTTGCATAAATCAGTCTTTCAGACATACGGTGTTTTATTTCGGGAAAGTCACCGTCTCTTTCCTTAAGTATCATGAAAGACTGGGTGTAGCCGTAATTTGGAAGCTCTTTTCCGTGATATGATACGAGCCACTCTCCATCTCCCAGATCCAATGGAGGAAAGCTTGCTCCAACTCTCTCCCGCTCCCAGTCAAACTCACTTTTGGCCAGCAGCTTGTGGGTAGCATCCGCCGTGACAAAGTCTTCAAACTCATCCGCTGCTGCCAGGAAGATAGCAGGAGTTTCTACACCTTCACCTGTCGGAAATTCATAGCTTCTCTCAGGCCTGTGGAGCATAAGAAGTTTCTTTGTTCCACCGATATTCATTCTCTTTGGGAAAAAGAAAACGTCCCTGTTATCACTAAGATTCCCGTCCGTAAGCGGTCCTACATAAGAGAATGCTTCTTCGTATTTTCCTTTTTTCAGCTTATTAAGATTGACTTTATAAAGAACCGTGACAGTATCATTTCTCCTGGCAAGAACTCCCACCGGAGAGTCCGAATCCATAACCCAGTCAGGCAGGTTGTCTTTTCTCTTATCCCCTTCCCAGTAAGGTCCCGGAGGAAAGAGTCTGCAGGCAACGGTCAGATAGAGCTGCGCTCCTATGTAAAAGAGCCTTGGATCTTCTATGCACCCGTTGGCATAGTTAATGACTTTCTCTCCATTATCATTTATCACGTACATATCCTGCTCATCATAGGCAAGCTTCGGGGCAAGAGCAGGTCTTTCAAAGTCAGCTGTAAAGCTCTCTCCCATATCGGTACTCTTTGCATATCCAAGGAATATCGGATATGGATCGGACTTTCCTTTAAGATTGGCTGAAGGCCAGGGGCCTGTTGCCCGAAAGAGCATGTGAATGGTCTTTCCGTCTTCATCAAGAACCAGCGCAGGATTCAGCACCATCGTATCCGCCCAGGCACAACCCTCTTTTGGCTCCAGCACAGGCTCTTTTGAATAAGTGATGATTGGTTTTTCTCTCATCGCTCAAATCACCGCCTTCCGATCTCACGGTCCGTCTCGGAAGTTTTACTGTGCTCCTTAATATAGTCGATGATCTCATCGGTATATCCAAATGCCAGTCCAACATAGCTGTCGGCAGCTCCGTAATAGATGGCGATCTGACCTGTTTCCCTGTTCTGTACCGTTGCACATGGGAAGCAGACATTGGGCACAAAGCCTCTCTCCTCATACCACTCCTGCGGAGTCAAAAGAAATGTCTCACACCTGTACTTAACTACAGAAGGATTGTCTATATCCAGGATTGCTCCTCCTATGGAATACACATATCCGTTACAGGTTCCGGTAACACCGTGGTAAAACAAAAGCCAGCCTTCGCTTGTCTCTATCGGAGTTGCGCCTCCGCCTATCTTAAGCGATTCCCACCAGTTCTCGTTTGGTCCCATGACATGTCTGTGCTTACCCCAGTAAGTCATATCGGGGCTCTCACTTAAAAAGATATCTCCGAAGGGCGTGTGACCTGAGTCTGACGGCCTTGAGAGCAGCATATAATTTCCGTTTATTTTTCTTGGAAAAAGAACTGCATTCCTGTTAAAGGGAATAAAAGGATTCTCAATTCTCACAAACTTCTCAAAGTCTCTTGTCTTAGCTATTCCTATGGATGCGCCGTAGAAATCCTGACACCAGATGATATAGTACTCATCCTCAACTTTCACAAGGCGCGGATCATATGCGTACTGAGGCATAAAGGGATTTCCATCTTCATCCGTAAAAGGAATCTTCTCACTATCAATATCCCACTTAATTCCATCTGCGCTTCTGCCCATGTAGATCGCAGGAATGCCGTTTGTCTGCTCCCCTCTGAATACTCCGATGAATCCGTCTTCATAGGGCATTACTGCACTGTTGAATATTCTTGCAACTCCCTCCACAGGATTTCTGTCAATTATGGGATTGGCATTGTATCTCCAGATAGGAGCTCCTTTAAGTCCCTCAGGCTTATCCTGCCAAGGCATGCGCTCTGTTCCGGGTCCGAAAATCTCATACTTCATTAGTCTATTCTCCTTAACAATTCAAGGTTTCTGTTTATCAAATCGTCTCTTTGTCTTACACACAGGACCGACCTGCCGGGATCCTGCGGGGTTTTGAAACAGTAGTCAAGAAGCTTGTCCACTGTGGTTGTTGCAACATGCATTCGTGTATCTGATGATGCATAATAGATAAATACCTCTTCTTTCTCATTAACTATCGCTCCGTTTGTGAACACAACATTGGAGACATCCCCTACTCTCTCATCACCTCTGGGTCCTATTAAAAGACCTGACGGCTCAGCGATAACTTTGGACGGATCCTTTAGATCTGTCACAAAGCAGTAGAGAACGTATCTGAGTCCCGCTGCTGTATTTCTGACTCCGTGAGCTATATGTATCCATCCTCTTGCTGTCTTTATAGGTACAGCACCGGCTCCATTCTTGGCCTCGGTGATGGTGTGATATTTACGAAGGCTGGTCATCTTCTCCTCATCAATCACTGCCTGAGTGATGTCGCTGCAAAGTCCAAATCCGATTCCGCTTCCGCTTCCCGTCTCAATAAAATCATCCATCGGTCTTGTATAGAAGGCATACTTGCCATCTACAAATTCAGGATGAAGAACAACATTTCTCTGCTGGGGACTTCTCAAAGTAACAAGATTCGGAAGCCTCTCCCATTTCTTTAAATCCTTTGTTCTTACAATTCCCGCCGAAGCCACAGCTGCAGAGAGATCACTTACGGATGTGTCCTTACTCTCAGAGCAGAAAACACCGTAGATATATCCGTCTTCATGCTGTGTAAGCCTCATGTCATAAACATTTGTCTCTTCCTTGCAGGTATCCTCCAAAAGAACCGGATGATCCCAAAATCTGAATCCATCTATTCCATTCTCACTCTCTGCAACTCCAAAGAATGACTTCCTGTCATTTCCCTCAATTCGTGCAACAAGGTAATACTTCCCGTTCAGATAGATAGCTCCCGAATTCATGACTGCATTTACGCCAAGTCTCTCCATGAAGTAGGGATTTTTGTCTTTATCAAGATCGTATCTCCAGGTAAGCGGAATATGTTCTCTTGTAAGAACAGGATATTTATATCTGTTATACAGACCGTTATAAAAATCAGACGGCTCATTCTTCCTTGTGATAAGCCTCTCCTGCTTTTCAAGCTCCTCGTAATACTTTTCGTGAATCATCTGCTGCTCCTTTTTTAAGTCTGTTTATCATTTCAAAGCACATTCTGCCGTTGTGATAGGGACACTTCCAGGGCTCTACTATAGGTTTTTTGCCCGGATTCCCATTTTTATCAACCTGCCAGAACCACTCCGAGCCCTCTCTCTTGTCGATGATATGGCTCTTTGTGTACTGCCATATGCTCTTTGCAGCCTGCAAATACTCAGGCTTTCCGCTTCTTAGGTAGCCATTTACAAACCCTACCATAGCCTCCGACTGCCCCCACCAGATTCTGGTATCATCCCTTACTCCGGCTTCGCATTCATTTACAAAAGATCCATCAACCATAGCTTTTTTATAGGTGTTTTCCACCATAGCAAGAGTCATGCTCCTGATCTCCTCTGCATCTTTTGCCCTTAAGTACTCACCGCCAAGAGTATCGAGCGCAAGATCGATAAGCCAGGAGCTTTCAATATCATGGCCGAAGCTGTGAAGGTCTATCAGAGAATTGTAGTTTATGTCAAAGAAGACCTCCTGCCTGTGTTTCTTTTTGTTGTAGATCCTGTCCTTAAAGATAAGGAGCAGGTCTGAGAGTTTCTTTCCGATACACTTTTTGATGTTAAGATCATCTGTCACATCATATAAGAGTGTGTAGGCTTCAAGCACATGAAGTGCTGTATTCATGGTTCTTTCCGCCATAACTCCGTTCTCGGAGAGCTTGTCGTTTGGAAGAAGGTTAAAGTCTTCATCAAAAGCCTCAAGATAACCGTCATTGTCCCTGCACATCTCCTCTATCAGGAAAAAGAGCTTGTGCGCCAGCAAAAGTGCCTCCGGTTCAGCCGTTGCTCTGTAATATTCCGATAAAGCATATATGGCAAATGCCTGATTGTACGTATGTCTTGTGCTATCGAGAACCTTGCCGTCGTAGGTAACAGACCAGCAGATTCCCTTTGTGCCATCACCTGCAAGTTTCTCTTTTAAAAACCTGTAGGCGTGGTCTGCTTCTTCAAGAAGCGATATGTCTTTTAACTCATTAAATGCCCTTGAAAAGAACCAGAGAATGCGGCTGTTTAGTATGGCGCCTTTCTCGGCTTTTTTATCCAACTTAAGATCAAAATCCATAAGGCCGTAGTAGCCGCCGTATTCATCATCTCTAAGCCCTTTCCAGAAGGGTATGATATGTTCCGTTAATTCTTTTTGTATTTCCTGTAACATTTCAAAACCTCAAAAACTCTTTTATCCCTTAACTGCACCCTGCGTTATTCCGCTGTAAATCTGCTTCTGGCAAAGGATAAATACTAAAAACGCCGGGAAGATCGAAATAAGGACACCTGCGCAGATCAGGTTGTACTGGCTTCCCATGGGACCAACAAAGGTATAAAGGGAAGTGGACATGGTTCGTATCTCCTTGTCCATAAGATAAAGATTGGCGCAGTAGTACTCGTTGTAGACCGATACTCCTTTTAATATGCACGCCGTCACAACTGCGGGCTTTAAAAGCGGCAGAATGATCTTCCAATAAACTGTCCAATAGGAAGCGCCGTCTATGATCGCCGACTCATCCACTGAATTTGATATATTCTCCATAAACTGAATGAAGATATAAATGGAGATGACGTCAGTTCCGCACATCATGATGATGTAGCCGTAGAGGTGATTTACAAATCCCAAGGTACTCATGATCTTGTACACCGTAACCTGCATGGCAATTGACGGAAGGAGTGATGCAAACAAAAACAGATTTCTTATGAGGGTATTTCCGAAAAACTCAAAGCGGTTCAGTACATATGCAAGCTGTGTACCGACTACGACAGATACCACAAGAACAACCACCATTACTATGAGGGAGTTCATAAATGCCCTGCCCATGTTTGCTGTCTGAAAGGCTTTGACGAAGTTGCTGAAATATAACCAGTTTGAGGGGGGTGTAATTACATTTGTTGTCTGATACTCTTCCGATGTTTTAAATGCCGTAAATATGCAGGATACTACAGGTACCACAGCTGCAAACGCAAAGAATACAAGGATCAGGTATTTAATTATGTTTATGAATAACTTTCTTATCTTCATGCGTCTGCCTCTCTGAAAACATATTTAAAGAACAGTTTCTGCAATATGGTGACTATGAATATGATCACCAGAAGTACCACAGCCATGGCGCTTGCAAGTCCAACCTTCTGTGTGACATGAGCTATCTCGTTCATGATAACGAAGTAGGTTCCTGTTCCGTTGGCACCTCCCGTTATTACAAACGGAGGTTCAAAAGCACTTAAGGATCCGGTTATTGACAGGATCACGTTTAAGGTGACAATAGTCTTGATACTCGGAAGTATTATGTGGAAGAACTGCTGGAAGCGATTTGCTCCGTCTAGGGAAGCTGCCTCATATAGTTCAGCATCCACCGACATGATCGCTCCGATAAAAAGGACCATGTTCTGTCCAAAGTAGCGCCATACAGAGGTCGCCACCAGGGACCAGTTATTTACACTCTGATCTTTTAGCCAGTAGGGAAGAATGTCCTTGTTCACTCCAATGATTCCCAATATTGAATCAAGGACGAATCCTCTTGTGTAAAAGAACTTGAAGATAAAACCGATAGCAATTCCGCTTATGAGATAAGGAAAGAACATCATTCCTTTAAAGATGTTTCCGCCCTTTACCCCAAAGCTTAAGATCGTTGCCAGAAACAGTGCCAGTGCCAGCTGAAACAGTGCACCGGCGCAGTAATAGAAACTGAGCTTTAATGCCTTGAAACAATCGTCTCTGGTAAACACATCAATATAGTTTTTCCATCCCACAAAGACTCTTTTGTCCGGTGGTGTCAGATATTTCATTTTGTAAAAGCTAAACTGTACCATCTGCGCAAAGGGCAGGTAGGTAAAGATAGCAAGAAGAAGTAATGGGACAGTGATAAAGCTGATTATTATTACAGTCTGTTGTCCCTTTCTACTTTTAAGCCATTTCATTGCCCCATCCTCCTTGGTTTTCTCAGTTACTCATTTACTGATACACCGAGTGCTTCCTGAGCCTGTGTCCACTTCTCGTTCCACTCATTCATGATGTCATCGAATTCCATATCGCCCATTGACGCATGCTCGATGATGAGCTGGATTCTTCTGTCACCGCCTGCTCTGTAGTTGAGTTCTGACTCGGAGTTGAGCTCGTTGAGAAGATCCTCTTCTCCCTCTGCTGCAGGTGCTTCCTGAAGAAATTCAACATTGTCAAATGAAAGCTTTGTCTCTGTGCTTCCGGCCTTGATTGGAAGACCATCCTCGTTATATACAAAGCCTGACTGCTCAGTCATCCACTTTACAAAGATGATTCCGGCCTGCTTCTCATCATCCGAAGCATTCTTGTTGATACCGTAGCAGTAGTCAGGACCTGCAAGAGCGTACTGCTTGCCATTTACTGTTACAGGGAATGGCATGTATCCGATATCTGCTGCATTATCTCCGGCAGCTTCCATCTGAGGATAAGCCCATGATCCAAGAACCATGCATCCGATCTCACCTCTGTTGATCATACCCTTGCAGCCTTCCCAATCGGTTGTTGAGTAGTCATCCTCTGTAAGTCCCTGCGCAACTGCATCATAGAGAATCTTGTATACAGCGTAAGGGTGGGTTGAATCGCCATAATCTCTGAAAGGATCCTTCTCATGAAGAAGTGTTCCGTTGGTGTAGTTAACATCACCAGTTGCACTGATTCCTGTGTAATCATCCCAGCTTCCCATTGTCCATCCTGCTGCGTAGTTGGTGTAGAGAGGGATGATTGAAGCATCGTGCTCCTTGATCTTCTTAAGAGCAGCGATGAAATCCTCAGGAGTCTTAGGAAGTTCTGTGACACCTGCCTCCTCAAACACTCTCTTGTTGTACACAATACCCTGAGCTGTTGCTGTTGAAGGTACTCCGTAAACCTCACCCTGGTACTCCCAGTGATCTGCGTAGTTGATCTGTCCGTTCATAACATCAAGAGTTCCGAATGACTCAAAGTATGAAGAAAGGTCAGCCTTGTCAATTGCTGGAATGAGAATTACTGTCTCATAATCTCCTGACTGAAGGTGTGTCTTGGCATCCTCTGCGTAGTTTGTATCTGTGATCACGTTTACTGTGATGTCAGGATAAACCTCATTGAAGGCCTCAATGTATTCCTTCCATGTAACTCCACCATAATCCTCTGAATCAAGGTCTGTTCTGTTGCTGAAGAAAGAGATCTCTGTATTAAGATCAGTAAAGTCTTCACCGAGAACAATATCGGCATAAGGCTTAACTCCTTCTGCATCAGATACAGGAGCATCTGCTGTAGCTACCTGCTCGTCTTCTGCCTGTGGTGCTGTACCTGTCTCCTGACCGCTTCCAGATACGGTTGTCTCCCCGCAGGCAACCGCACCTGCTGCCATGATTGTAATAAGTGTAACCGCTAAAGCTCTTTTCAATTTCATATTCATCCTCCTTTTAACGAGCTCCGTTTCATTTACTGATTGAAGAATACATTATTTACTTTTTTTAATCATCTATTATTCTTGCGTTTTATAACTCATTCTTGCGCAAACGAATTTATTTGCTGATTATTTAACTTTTTACTCATTTATTTAGCTTATTTTACCTAACTAACTTAAACGTTTTAGTTAATTTTAGGTTGATATTTCCCTTTTTACTTACTATAATGTTCCCATAAACAGGAGAACTATCATGGCACTGGCAAAATACACCACGATCGATGAACTGAATAATATCTTTCGCTTCCACAGGCTCTTCGGTAGTGGCACTTCTTTTACCGATGTCCTTGACACCAAGAGATTCATGGCCTGCGCCAGCGAGTCTTTGGATCCTCTTATCCTGCGTGCAGTCTTTGGCGGAGCCATTACCTACGGTATCCCAACCACCTTTGAATGTATCGATAATCCATTCTATTTATTATATATCGAAAAAGGGGATGTCTTGATAAAGACAAAAGACAGCATAACGATGCCCGAAAGAAGCATGATACTACTAAGACCCTACGAGAATTTCCGTTTCGACACCAAGAGTACTCCCTGCTATTTCCATTTGTTTTTGTTATCAGGGGAATCCTTAAGATTATATACAGAGCATTCATCCAAGGTTATAGAATTTAAAGAAAAGCATATTGGAACGCAGCTCTCCTACCTGCAAAGGCTGCTGCTAAGGCAGGGAGCGGACTCAGAGCTTCTAAGAGCCAGAATCCTGACTGACATCCTCACGGAAGGGTATCTTGCAGGTTCAAAGGCCCTTGCCCCCTCAGCTACTCCCGGTATTCCCGGCTATATCCAGGAGATGAAGTCAATACTTGATCAGGAATATAACACCTTTATTACTTTAGATAACCTTGAGCAGAGGCTCCTAATAAGTAAATACAGGCTCTGTCGCGAGTTTAAAAACTACTATGGCCACTCACCACTTCAATATCTCAACAATGTCAGGATCCAGCAGGCCAAGACACTTCTTGAGCAGACAGAGATAACAGTAACTGCTGTCGGGTACGACGTTGGGATCGCCAACACCAGTCATTTTATAAAACTCTTTAAGAGAGAAACCTCGCAGACACCTGCCGAATACAGAAAAAACAAAAGCTCTTAGCATCAGCTAAGAGCTTTTACACTGTCTTTTTCTATGAGATGTCCCGTAATAATGTGCGTTCCCATTTTTACATCCTCTCCCTTTAAAAGAGATGTCAGATAGGAAACAGCCTTCTGCACCATAACAGGCATATCTACTTCATAAGTGGTTATCTCCACGTCGCATACTCCCGGGAAGATAAAATTATCATATCCTACTACCGAGAAATCTTCGGGGACCTTATACCCCTCTTTTTCCAGCCTCTTGATAAGTACTCCTGCTGTAAGATCACAGTTACATACAAATGCTGTCGGAAGTTCCAATGGAAGCGGGAGTTTATCAGGTTCAAAGATGATTCCGGTATTCTTATCTCTGTCTTCAATCTGCCAGTCAGGTCTTACCTGAATGCCATGCTCCATCATGGACTTTACATATCCAAGATATCTGTCGGTAATGGATGTTGTCTGCAAAAGAGATCCGACAAAGGCGATATCTCTGTGACCTTTTTCAAACAGATAATTGGTCATGTAGTAGGAGCCATAGAAACTGTCTGATATAACAGACACTTCATCTCTGGACTCATCGCAGAAATCCAGATATACCAAAGGAATATCTCCTGCTACGCTCTTTATGAACTCGCAGTACTGCCTTGAAAATTCGCCCTGCATCACAAGAGCATCTATCTTGTTTTCACGTAGCAGATTCGGAGCCGTCAACTCTTTTTCCATGTCATGGGTTATAAGCTCTAAGATAGTGAAATCTCCCTGAGCACCAAGCCGGCTTGTGAGCATCTGATACATCTGCAGATAGAATGAATTGTATTTACTAAAGTACTTGTCGTGAATGATGATACCTATGTTATGGCCCTTTGTTTCACTGCGGATAGCAGCGGAGGGCTGAACGTATCCCATCTCATCCGCAAGCTTAAGGATCTGCTGGCGGGTACTCTCACTTACACCCTTCTGTCCTGTGAGGGCTTTGGATACTGTGACAACACTCACTCCAACTTTTTTGGCTATATCTGCCATCTTAACTGTCTTTGCCATGTAAGTAGTCCTTTGGTGGTTTATTTAAGTGCTTCGTGTATGTAGTCCATGGCCTCAAGATAGCCGTTAAGACCATGTCCGTAAATCTGTTTATCGCAGGCAGGAGCTGTTACGGAAACTTTTCTAAACTCCTCCCTGGACTGGATATCCGAGATATGGATCTCAACCTTGATGATATCTTCAAGGCTCTTAAGTGCATCATGGATAGCATAACTGTAATGGGTATATGCTCCGGGATTTATGACAATCCCTTTTGTGCCATCGCTGTAAGCCTCCTGAAGCCTGTCGATAATGGCTCCCTCATGGTTTGACTGATAGCACTCCACCTCATCTCCGTCGCCTGCTGCCTTGTCTTTTATCATATTGCACAGGTAATTATAGTCCTGATTACCGTAGACTGCCTTTTCCCTGATCCCAAGAAAATTCAGGTTTGGCCCGTTGATCACAAGTATCTTCATATCCAGCTCACCTTTAAGTTTTTGTATAGAGCAACTGTCCCAGGAAGCTGGCCAAGGCCCATGTTGCCTCCTGTCAGGATGTCGCCCAGAATAATTCCATCGTCGTGATAATGTAAGAGTTCAAGATTGTCTATTCCGTAGAAGACATCTTTTCCGCGCTTTACTGTAGAGAGGTGATACCACTCGTCCTCTCCTGCGCCTGCCATGGGGTCTGCGCCTCTGTAAACCAGGTTTTCGTATCCGTTCTTGTACAGTGCACAGGTGTGAAAAGACCTCTCCCTCTCCGATTCTCTGTTGTAGTAAGAGAGCAAAAACTCCGAGATCCTGTCCCCTGCATTCTTGGCAGCAAAGTGAAGCTGCGCTCTTCCGGCATTCGAAAGAGGCTTGAACTCAAAATTTATTCTCACGTCCGCAGGAAGGGGCTTGGTATACCAAAGTACTGCTTCTCCCAAAGAGTTGATGCACATTGCGTCCCCGGAAAAAGAAATGTCGGCGTCCCCTTCAAGTACTAAATCCTTTATATCCGATTCACTACTTAGAGCATTCTCATAAATAACTCTAGGCATAAAGATTTGTATCTCCAATCAGATTTTTATAAGTCTATTAAATCATATCTTACTTATATCAACCAGTTCAAGACCTTCTTCGCCCACTGCGCACTCAAGGCTTGTAACCAGAGCTCTTGCAGTATCGAGGGCAGTGATAACATTAACGCCTGTCTCGATGGCTGTTCTTCTGATCATGAAGCCGTCTCTTGTCTTGTCTCTTCCCTGTGTGGGAGTGTCGATTACAAGATCGATCTTGTGTCCCAGGATAAGGTCAATGACTGTAGGAGACTCCTGGCTGATACGATTTATCTTTCTCGCCTTGACGCCGTTTTCGTTGAGGGTCTGGGCTGTGGATCTTGTTGCATAAATGATGTACCCCAGCTTCTCGTAGCGTCTTGCGATCTCGATGACTTCACCCTTGTCGGCATCCTTGACGGTGATGATCATCTGCTTATGCTTAGGAAGATTTACTCCTGCACCAAGGAATGCCTTATAGAGAGCCTCATTGAAACTCTTACTGATTCCAAGGCACTCACCGGTACTCTTCATCTCAGGCCCTAAGCTGATCTCAGCACCTCTGATCTTTTCAAAGGAGAATACAGGCATCTTGATGGCGATGTGGTCTGCTTCCTTCTGAAGTCCCGGCTCATAGCCAAGGTCTTTTAGCTTCTTGCCCAGCATAACCTGAGTTGCAAGATCAACGATCGGAATACCTGTAACCTTACTGATGTAAGGAACGGTACGTGATGACCTTGGGTTAGCCTCGATGATATATACCTCATCTCCTACTGCTATGAACTGGATGTTGATAAGGCCTATTACATGAAGTGCCTTTGCGAGCCTTCTTGTGTATTCAGCGATAGTGTCTTTTACCTTCTGTGAAAGAGACTGTGCAGGATATACAGAGATCGAATCGCCGGAGTGGATTCCGCTTCGCTCGATATGCTCCATGATACCCGGAATCACAATGTCATCGCCGTCGCATACGGCATCAACTTCTGTCTCAACACCCTGAAGGTACTTATCTACAAGTATAGGATGGTCCTGAGCATATCTGTTGATGATGCCCATGAACTCTTCGATTTCCTGATCTGAAAGAGCAATCTGCATGCCCTGTCCACCAAGGACGTAGGAAGGACGCACCAGTACAGGGTAGCCCAGACGGTTTGCAACCTCTTTGGCCTCTTCTGCTGTGTAAACGGTAGCTCCTGCAGCACGCTTTATCTGGGTCTGTTCAAGGATGCGGTCAAAGATCTCTCTGTCCTCAGCTGCATCAACATCTGCTGCATCGGTTCCGTAAATCTTAACGCCGATCTTCATGAGGTCCTGAGTGAGCTTTATCGCAGTCTGACCGCCAAACTGAACCACTGCTCCGTCGGGTTTTTCAAGCCTTACGATATTCTCAACATCCTCAGGTGTAAGAGGCTCAAAGTAGAGCTTGTCTGCTATATCAAAGTCTGTACTTACTGTCTCAGGGTTGTTGTTGATGATTATAGTCTCATAACCTGCCTTCTTAAACGCCCAGGTTGCGTGTACCGAACAGTAGTCGAACTCGATACCCTGACCGATCCTGATAGGGCCTGAACCGAGAACCAGGATTTTCTTCTTATCAGAAGTTTTTAAAAGAGCTTCATCCTCTGAGTCGGGGCCGTTGTAAACCGAGTAGTAGTAAGGCGTCTGAGCAGCAAACTCTGCAGCACAGGTATCAACGAGCTTGTAGGAAGCCTTAATGTTATAGAAGTCCCTCAGCTCTT
>JAGBMP010000150.1 GCA_017634825.1 Butyrivibrio sp. | reverse complement strand
CGCGGTGATACTTCCATTAGGAAAAGAATCGACTACGACATTTACTATATCGAGAACTGGACCATGGCTTTCGATTTCAAGATACTTCTTGGAACCATAAGGCACGGCTTCGTAAATAAAAATGCATATTAAACAAAATGAGTCTGTGGGGGAGTCAAAGAAAACCGTCCCCATTGACTCATTTTCTTTTGGGGTTGTAAATAGTACATATTTGTGGCAGAATATATTGGTGTTATCGTGCCGTAATGGCATAAGCATGAATTTTTTTGTTGGGACGAGGAGACGCGTTATGTCAAACAGAGACGACGAATACTACGAGAGAGATAGTCGCAGACCATCTCACAGAACCGATGACAGATACGACGATCGCTATGATGATAGATACGACGATCGTTATGACGACAGATATGATGATCGCTACGACGATTATGAAGACAGACCAAGGAGAAGCTCACAGGGATCAGCAAGATCAGCTTCAGGCAGATCAGCTTCAGGCTCTTCAAGAGATCCACACAGAACTTCTTCATCAAGAGGATCAGCTTCAAGAAGTTCATCTTCAAGACCTTCTTCATCAAGACCATCATCTTCAAGAGGCGGAAACGGCAGAGGAAACGGTGGTAACGGAAGGGGCGCAAGCGGCGGAAACGGCAAGAAAAAGAGCAACAAGAAGGCAATAATCCTTCTGGTAGCAGAGATGCTCCTTGCCTGCGTACTTGTATATGTTGCTTACACTCTTTTCTTCAAGGTTGACGTAACTAAGGTTGGTAAGGTTAACCTGAACGAGGAAGCAATCACACAGAGTATTTCTGAGACCGTTGTAAACGATGAGAAGATGAAGGGCTACACCAATATCGCACTCTTTGGTGTTGATGCCCGTGACGAGCAGCTCACCAAGAATACAAGATCCGACTCCATCATCATTGCATCTATCAACAATGATACCGGAGAGGTTAAGCTCTGCTCAGTTTATCGTGATACTTACCTTAACTTAAGTAACGATACTTACACCAAGTGTAACGCAGCTTACGCTCAGGGTGGTCCCGAGCAGGCTATTTCAATGCTCAACATGAACCTGGATATGGATATCGAGGACTTCATCACCATCGGATTCAGAGGTCTTACAGACGTTGTTGACGCCCTTGGCGGAGTTACGATCGATGTTACAGATGCAGAGATCTCTCACCTTAACAACTACCAGTCCACAATGGCTCAGGAGCTCAAGCTCAATTACACACCTGTGACCAGCGCAGGAGTACAGACTCTTAACGGACTTCAGGCAACAGCTTACTGCCGTATCAGATACACAGCAGGCGATGACTTCAGACGTGCCGAGAGACAGAGAACAGTCCTTATGGCTTGCCTTGAGAAGGCACAGGGAATGAGCTACTCACAGCTCGAGACAGTTGCCAACAACGCGTTCAAAGAGACTTATACATCACTTGATATCTCTGAGATCCTTGATATGCTCAAGAACGTTGCCAAGTACAGGGTTGTTGATAACAACGGATTCCCTTACGAGGAGATGCGTGCAACAGGAACCATGGGTAAGGCAGGAAGCTGCGTACTTCCCGTTGACCTTCAGAGCAACGTTAAGTGGCTCCACAAGTTCCTCTTCAACGATGAGAGCTACGAGCCTTCAGCAGATGTTCAGAAGTACAGCGACAAGATCAAGGGCGATGTAAGCAAGTACATCGGCTGATCTTAAGGCTTTAATACAGATTTTGAGGGGCTGGGTTCATATGAGCCCGGCCCTTAATTCTTCTTTATCTATTTGAGGGAAAAGAATGAGTACCGTAGATATCATTATTCCTACTTATAAACCGGATATAGCTCTTTTGCGCCTTATTGATGATCTTGAGAGGCAGTCCATACGCCCGGGTAAGCTCATCATCATGAACACCGAGGAAAAATACTGGAAAGAGCTTCTGTCAAAATCAAGGGAAAATCCACAGGAAAAATATGATAACATAGTAGTGGAGCATGTGACCAAGGCTTCGTTTGATCACGGAGAGACCAGGAATTTGGGCGTTAAACACTCAGATTCGGAGTTCTTTATGATGATGACACAGGATGCCTTCCCAAGGGATAAAATGCTTATTTCGAGCCTTGTGAAAGCATTTGAGGACAGCGACGTGGCAGCAGCCTATGCAAGACAGTACCCTAAGACAGACTGTAATCTTGCCGAGCGCTACTCCCGCAAGTTTAATTACCCGAACGAGCCCATGAAAAAGACACAGAAAGACCTTCCGCGTCTCGGAATAAAGACCTATTTTTGTTCCAATGTCTGTGCCATGTACAGGCGCTCCGTGTTTGACGAGATAGGGGGCTTTACCCACAGGACCATCTTCAACGAGGACATGGTCTATGCAGGGAATATCTGCCAGAAGGGCTACGCTATCAGTTATGTTCCTGAGGCAGGAGTTATTCATTCACACAACTACACCTGTGCCCAGCAGTTCCACAGAAACTTTGACATCGGTGTTTCCCAGACAGACCATCCTGAGATCTTCGGCTCCATCAGTTCAGAGACCGAGGGCAAAAAGATGGTAGCTGAGACAATAGGGCACTTCAGACAGATGGGCAAGGCTTATCTCATCCCTCATTACATCGTAATGTGTGGCTGCAGATGGCTCGGCTACAAGCTTGGCAGAAACTATAAGAAGCTGCCGAAAGGTCTTTTACCAAAGCTTTCTCTCAATAAAGAGTATTGGCTGACCGAAAAGGCCTAACGAGGTATTATCAAATGGAATTAGATTTATCAGGAATGGACTTCAAGATATCCGACGACATGAATTCATGGGAGGAAGTAAACCTCCTCTACAACGCTGCACTTAAGCAGATGCAGACCAAGATCGAGATCTTAAACGACGAGTTCCAGGAGGTTCACAAATACAACCCCATCGAGCACGTCAAATACAGGGTCAAGGCCCCCGAGAGCATCGTTAAGAAATTAAAGAGAAACGGATATGAGTCCACCATCGAGAACATGGTGCGCTATGTCAACGATATAGCCGGAATCCGTATTATCTGCTCCTTCACATCAGATATTTACAGGATTGCCGATATGATCAGCAATCAGAAGGATATACAGGTTCATACCATCAAGGACTACATCATGAACCCCAAGCCCAGCGGATACAGAAGCTATCACATGATAGTCTCTCTCCCTGTCTATCTCTCAGACAAGATCGTAAACGTCAAAGTTGAGATCCAGATAAGGACTGTTGCCATGGACTTCTGGGCATCCCTTGAGCACAAGATCCAGTATAAATTCGAGGGAAAGGCTCCGGCTCACATCAATTCGGAGCTCCATGAGTGTGCCACAATGGTGGCTAATCTTGATGCAAGAATGCTCTCCCTGAACGAGGAGATCCTTGCGATAGAGAAGGAATTATAATCCCCGGGGATGAAAACCCCCATTAATGAGGAGTGGGTAGACACATCGCTGCGCCTACCCTATTATGAAAAAATCTATCTTTCGTTATTAACATGATGACTTGCTCTTGACTGTAGTATAAATATACAGGACAATTATGAATAAATTATGAACTGAGCATGAACAAATAGTAAAAGTAGCTAATAAATCTCTTTTAATCATTATATTCTTGTATATATTGCATAATAAATGATAAGCTTATGTGTATAAAACATCAGTGGATTACATGATTACATCAGAGGAGTAAGCGAAAATGTTGGGAGGAAAAATTGTGGAGAACTTTATGGACAAGCTTGCAGAGAAAATAGGTGCACAGGACATAATAAGAGCCAATGCACAGGCCGAGGCCATGGAGGCTGAGAGAACCAGGCAGGAGGCAGAGCAGTTTAAGCTCCAGCTTGAGGAGCTGCGCGCCAATGAAAAAGAGCACAGAGCAGCCATCGAGGATGCAAGAAATTCCATTCAGGAAACCGGCAAGACCGTAGCAGCTCTCACCGAGAGACTTGAGCAGAACGAAACCCAGGTACACGATGTAGGTGTACAGGTATATAGAAATGTCCAGGCCGTAGTTGAAAAGGGCCAGGAAAAGAGCCTTGATGAGTTTAAAGAGGTCAAGCACAAGATTGAGTCCGTCCAGGTGGCGGTAGAGACCAAGAACAGTGCACTTCTGCCTCTCCTTATCATCACTCTCTTAGTAGCAGGTGCAGATCTGGTACTCAATATTCTTAGAATTTTAGGTGTTTTATAAATGAGTTTTAGCAATACTGTATTTCGCCGCAAGATCAAGGTATGGTTTTTGCAGTCAACACTGGTGATAATCGTAGCTTGGATCCTGTTTATGCCCAGCTTTGTTAAGTTTGAAAAGGGCGGCGACAATATTTTTACCGTAAAATTAAATGACGTAGTGGTAGGAATAGCAGGCTCCGAAGAGGAGGCTTACGAGGCCTACAGGGATGCAAGGCGATCCATCGCATCAAGCGACGGAGAACTGGTCCTTGCCAAGGCAGACCTTAACATAGAAGGAAGCAACGTTCTCTGGGGCACTGTAGACTCTGTCTCTTCCATGTCAAAAGAGATGTCGACAGTCCTTAAAGGGAATCTCAGGAGCACACTCAACAGATCCTATTCCATCAAGATCAACGAGTTTGCAGTCAACCTCGCCAGCACCGACGATGTAATGAAACTTCTTTCGACAGCTCTTTCAAACTATGATGAAGAAGGGCTCTATGACGTAAACCTCATTCTTGATACAGACCGTGAGGTTAACGTTCTCACACCTCAGGTTCTTAGCAAGGAAGAGGTCAAGAAGGAAGAAGAGATCGCAGAGACTTCCCTCCCTCAGGCAGGTTTCCAGGCAGAGCTGACACAGATCGTCAACGAGGCTAAGCCCCTTGCCTATGACAAGGATTTCTCCGATTACGATCTTGGACTTATGAGCATGGACTTTGCCGACAAGGTAGAGATCGTGGAGAGTTACCTCCCGGACAGCGAGATCACTGACCTTGCAACAGCCATAGATGAAGTTACCAAGGACAAAGAGACCAACCAGATCTACGAGGTTCAGTCCGGTGATACCCTTGGATCCATCGCCATGAAGTTCGGTCTTACCGTGGATGATCTTGTTAACATGAACGAACAGCTCGAGAGCGAGCGCACCATGATAAGGGTACAGGATAACCTGATAGTTACCGTTCCCGAGCCTGAGCTCTCGGTTAACTATACAATTGAGGAATATTACGAAGAGGACTACGAAGCCGAGGTTCAGTATGTGGACAACGACAGCTGGTACACAACCCAGACCAAGGTCCTTCAGGAGCCGTCAGCCGGACACAGAAAGGTTGTCGCTCTGGTTTCATATATGGATAACAGCGAGGTAGGGCGTGAAATCGAGAAGGAAGAGATCACCTACAAGGCTGTTCCCAAGATCGTTGAGAGAGGAACCATCGTTCCACCTACATATATCAAGCCTATTTCCGGCGGAAGACTTACCTCCGGATTTG
>JAGBMP010000149.1 GCA_017634825.1 Butyrivibrio sp. | reverse complement strand
GATAGGTGATTCCGTAAATGAGCTGGCTGAAATGATGAGAACCTCCGGAGACATGGCTCAGCATCAGGCAAGCAATATGAGAGAAATTAATCAGGGTATCGAGCAGATTTCTGAGGTAATTCAAAATAATTCAGCAACTGCCCAGGAATCAAGTGCTGTATCCAGTGAACTTTCTGATCAGTCTAACCAGTTGCATAACCTCATGTCACAATTCCAGGTAAAACTGGTATAAATGTATATAACATGAAAAGAGGCTGTCGCACTAATTAGTGTGGCAGCCTTTTCTGTGTATTCTTACAGTGTATCCTGTCTCTTAATATACTGCGGAGCATCAGCTTCGCCTCTTATATTCTTGGCATGTATGATGTGAGCCCACTTATCTACGATGGCATTTTCGATATGAACTCCCTCTTCGATGGTAGAGTAGGCCATGATAATAGAGTTCTTGATAACAGCTCCCTTTTTGATGGTTACGCTACGTCCGATGATGGAGTTTTCTATTGAACCCTCGATGAGACAGCCGTTACTTACAAAGGAGTTGTTGACCTTGGCACTCTCAAAGTACTGTGTAGGACAAGCATCAGTGGTCCTTGTGTAGATGGGCCATTCAGACCTTAAGAGGTCGCTGGCGATATCATAGTTCAAAAGCTCCATTGAAGCGTTGAAATAATCCTCAAGGCTGGTCAGGGTAGCAAAGTAGCCACGGTGCTGGAAAGCTCTGACATCCATATCCTTGCACTTTAAGTTTACAATGTCTGCAAGTGTGTACATGGATGACATCCAGCTGGCGGCCTTGACCAGTTCCACAAAAACATCCCTGTGCATGCAATAGGTATCCATGAAAATATTCTTGGAGTTGGCTGTACCCAGGTTTTTGTCGATGGACTGAACACCCTTTTGCTTGTTTACGGAAACGGTGTGACAGTTCTTGAAATATTCCCTGGCGTTATCTACCTTGTGATATAAAAGAGTTACATCTGCACCGGAGGCAACGTGAGTTTCAAGGAGCTGTCTGTAATCCTGCTTGTAAACCATGTAGCTGGGAGCAATGATTACGTACTCCTGATGCATACGCTGAATAATGTCAATGTTGTCCATGTATGCGGAGATATCATTGTTGTAAATGGAGCGGGTAGATGAATTCTCAGAGAAGAGGAGCTGGATCTTACCTCTCTTTGAGTTGATGTTGTAATGCCTTCCGCTTCCTACGTGCTCTGCGATCGATCTGGGCCTTGAGCGGACATATACCTGAATACGGTTGATGTCACTGTTGCTCATGTTTGAAATGGGGAAGTCAATGACACGAAATCTTCCAAGGAATGAGAAAGCACCTATGGGACGATAATCGTGAAGTCCCTCAACATGTATGGAATTGTCTGCGGAGGATACGATACCAAATGCTTTAACTGCCATTACTTTGTACCTCCTTTCACATTTTTAGCTACAAGCTCAATATTTTCGCTGTTCTTGGAACCAATCCTGGCCCTCTTGCCGATACGTACGCCTTCTGCAACCAGTGCCCTTGTCACCGTTGCACCTTCTTCAATCACTACGCCGGGCATGATGACGGAATCAACTACCTTGGCTCCCTTGCCGATGACTGCTCCCGTAAAGAGAACGGAGTTTGTAACGCTTCCTTCTACTCGAACACCCTGTGTGATGTAAGCTTTCTTGATCTTGGCATCCTTACCTATGTACTGAGGAAGAGTGGATACATCCTCTGTGTAGATAAGCCATGATGAGTCATTGAGGTTAAGCGGATTCTTGGGATCGAGAAGGTCCATGTTTGCTTCCCAGAGGGAGTCGATGGTTCCTACATCCTTCCAATAACCCTTAAACTCGTATGCGAAAAGACCTCTCTTTTCATTTAACATTCTCGGAATAATGTCTTTTCCGAAGTCATGATCTGAATCGGGATTCTTCATATCTTCAATCAGCATCTTGCGAAGAAGCTTCCAGCTGAAGATATAGATACCCATTGATGCGAGATTGCTTTTTGGCTTGGCGGGCTTTTCCTCAAATTCTATGATCTTGCCCTTGCCATCCGTGTTCATGATTCCGAAACGGCTTGCTTCACGCATGGGAACACCGCGGACAGCAATGGTTGCGTCAGCGTGCATCTGCTTGTGATAATCAAGCATCTTGGAATAATTCATCTTGTAAATGTGATCTCCGGAAAGAATGAGAAGATACTCCGGATCGTAGGTATCGATAAAATCGATATTCTGTGAGATTGCATCAGCGGTTCCACGGAAAACATCAAGGCCCTGATCAGCCTTTTCACGGGGAGTTAAGACATAAACACCGCTGTCCTTGGAGTCGAGACCCCAGCGTCCGTCCTGTGCCACATAACTGTTAAGAAGTACGGACTCATACTGTGTAAGGACACCGACTACATCGATGCCACTGTTTGCACAGTTACTTAAAGGGAAATCAATGATACGATACTTTCCCCCATAGAAAACTGCTGGCTTAGCTACCTTCGTGGTTAGGTCTTTTAGCCTGCTTCCACGTCCACCTGCCAGGATCATCGCTAACATTTCGTTTTGCGCCATAGTAAGATCCCCCTATCATTGTGTTTGTAGAAATACCCTATAAACTATGATATAATGCATGAGGACTTTAATCAAGCACGAAAGGGGTATTAAGGGTGCTTTCAGTAATAATACCTGCATACAATGAAGAAGAAATAATACCACAGACCGCGTCTGTAATAGATGGTATTTTGAGCGGTGAGAATATAGGGCATGAACTGCTTTTTGTAAATGACGGCTCCAAGGATAAGACCTGGGAAAAGATTGAGGAGCAGGCTAAGGCTTTTTCCTGTGTGAGGGGAATTTGTTTTTCAAGGAACTTCGGAAAAGAGTCAGCGATCTTTGCGGGGATTGCTGAGGCAAAGGGAGATTGCTGCGTAGTGATCGACTGCGACCTGCAGCACCCACCGGAGAAGATTGTCGAGATGTACAGACTCTGGGAACAGGGCTATGAGATAGTAGAAGGAGTTAAGACTGACCGTGGCAGAGAGAGCGGCTTTCATAAATTTGCTGCCAAGAGCTTTTATGGCATAATGTCAAATTCAGTTGGCTTTGATATGTCCAGAGCATCAGACTTTAAGCTCCTTGACAGAAAGGCTATGAACGTTCTTCTTAACATGCGTGAAAAGAATGCGTTCTTCAGAGCACTTTCATCCTGGATCGGATTTAAATCCACCGAGGTTGAGTACGAAGTCAGAGAGAGGGAAGTAGGAACATCCAAGTGGAGCACCAAGGCTCTTTTCAAATATGCTCTTACCAATATCACGTCCTTTACATCTGCTCCGATGCAGATCGTGACAATACTGGGTGTAATCGTATTTATAGTTGGTCTTGGCGCCAGCCTTGAAGCTATTATCACCTTCTTTCAGGGAAAGGCCCAGAGTGGCTTTACTACTGTAATAATACTTGAATGCTTTACAGGCTCTTTTATCATGATGGCACTTGGAATCATAGGTTTTTACATTTCCAAGATCTATGATGAGGTCAAGGGAAGACCGAAGTATATAATTGATAAAAAGGTATAATGATGTGGATAACGAGCCAAGACTTCGATTTGCTTGGCTCGTCATCTACGCAATTTTATAAAAAAATAATGTTATTAATCGTTCTTTAGAGGTACAATATAAGTAAGTGGGAGTTTGTCTTTAAATGGCTGAAAGGAGAACTTTATGCTTGCTACGTTGATACCTCTTTTTGATAACCGGATGTCTGTGAGTGCATATTCTGTCTTTGCCCGCAAGACCAATCTCTTTTTGAACCCATCTTTCATGGCCGGTGCAAGATTTGACGGAGCCGGAACGGTTCCTGAACTTGAAGTTGTAAGTAATATGGGTGTCGCAACTCTTTCCGGCGGAAAGGAAGTCTTTGTTCCCATAAATCAGTTTTCCATATTTTCGGAGATCTCACTTCAGTGTACGGTTCCACCCGAGAAGGTGGTTCTTCTTATGGACAACTCTATTCCGCCTGAGGCAGAGTACATCAAGAGGGTAAAAGAGCTCAAGGAACAGGGCTACAAGCTCGCCATCCGAAAGATTCCCATCAGCAGTTTTGAAGATTACAAGGAGATAATCAGCCAGTGTAATTACATCCTCCTTGATCATGCCAAGATAGATATTTCAAAAGCTAAGATATACTTTGGCAGACAGTATCCAAACATCAAACTCTGTGCTGTCAACGTAGATACAAAAGAGCAGTATGACAAGCTGGTAGAAGACGGCGGCTATGACCTCTACGAGGGAGGTTTCTTTAGAATGCCGGTCACAAAGTCAGAGACGGAAGTTAGCCCTCTGAAGGTTAACTACATCGAGCTGCTAAACGTTGTCAACGCCCCTGACTATGATCTTACAGATGCTGCAGATGTCATTGGAAAAGACCCTGCTCTTGTAATCTCTCTTTTGGAAATGGTCAACAGAATGGCCTTTAATTCTGAAATTACCTCCATCCGCCACGCAGCAGCAATGCTGGGACAGAAGGAACTTAAGAGATGGATAAACACAGCCGTTACAAAGGAGCTGTGTGCAGATAAACCTACAGAGATCATAAGACTTGTAATGATAAGAGCTAAGTTTGCAGAGAACCTTGCAAGCGAATTTGAGATGGCGATGCATGCTCCTGAGCTGTTCATCAT
Source organism: Butyrivibrio sp. (assembly GCA_017634825.1). Taxonomy (GTDB): domain Bacteria; phylum Bacillota; class Clostridia; order Lachnospirales; family Lachnospiraceae; genus Butyrivibrio. Next base: position 6,207 of record JAGBMP010000149.1, on the reverse strand, counting down.
GGGACTGTTCTCAGCTCTTGATATCATGCTCGAGAAGACTATGCCTGAAGCACTTGATATGGTTCAGGTTTCAAAGAATGTAAGAGAAGCCCTCCTGGAAGATAAAGGTGACTTTGCCAAGGTGCTGGATTTTATTAAATGCTATGAGGATGCGGACTGGACTGAAATATCCAGGATTCTGGTTCTTGAAGACATTGATATGAACGATGTTTATACTGCATATCTCGGGGCACTTAGATGGTATCGCGATCTGATTCCTGCATAAGGGAAAAGATCTTTTGGATGCCTTGAGGATTTTGTATGGTAGATGTTAGAGGTATCGGCAGTTTTACCTTTAACCTTGCGGCTATTGTCATTTCACTGACCTGTCTTTTCTACACTCTTTTGATGGGCAGAAACCGCAGGTTTAAGAATAAACTGTTTATTACGTTAATAGTAATTGTTATCGTTGATTCAATAACAGTTATCGGAGCTGACCTGGTTGTTGCCGGAGGTATTTCCCATGCCGGTAAGCTCCTGCTTCTTAATGTGCTCCAATTTCTCTATTTCTTTTCCCATTTTGCCATAGCTCCGATATTTGCCCTATACATCATTTTGGTATGCAATGTTTCGTATAGGTTCTCAAGAAGCGCACAGTTTTGCCTTGCGCTTCCTTTCTATATTCTTGAAATTCTTGTTCTGACCAATCCACTGACACGCTTTATCTATATCTTTGATGATAATCTGACATTTCACAGACAGGCAGGAGTGTATGTTGCTTACGTAGAGGCGGGTTTCTATGTCCTCTTTTCGGTAGTGGCGCTCTTTCTTTACTGGAATATCCTAAACAGTATGAAGAAGATAGCACTTCTGTATTTCTTTGCCATAGTCATAGTCGGAACGCTGATACAGATGATACTCAGCAATATCCAGTGCGAGCTCATGTGCGAAGCTATAGGTCTTATGGGTATCATGATAGTTCTGGAAAATGATGATGACAGAATGGATATGCCCACAGGTGCCTTCAACAGAAATGCAATGACCAGGGATGTGGCAAGCTATTTCAAATACGGACGGAGTTTCTACAGCATCTGTATAAGAATGATCAACGCTGATTCGTATCGCAAGATAACAGGATACGAAGAGTTTGAGAAGATACTTAGGGAGATCGTCAATTTTATCCGCAGTATAAACAACAGTTTTGATGTTTACAGGGCAGCTTCGGACTGCTTTATGGTTGTGTGTCCGGATATTGACGGGAGCGATGCAAAAGAGGCTGCAGAGAAGATTTTTGCAAGATTTAGCAAGGGTTGGTCTTTGGGAGATAACACTTTATTCTTAAAGGCTTATATTCTCATGGCCTCATCCCCCGATCAGTTTGCGTCTTTGGATAATCTCTATTTCCTCAGTGATACTTCAATAGATGCGGACAATGACAGAGTTTTGAGCGGACACGATCTGGATTTCATCCTAAGAAGAGCAGAAGTTGAGAAAGCTGTAAAAAGAGGCATTGGAACGGATGCCTTCAAGGTTTACTTTGAACCCATATATACCAAGGAAGATCTGGCTATCTGTGCTGCTCAGGCGATTGTTGTTTTTGAGGATCCCGAGCTTGGAAAGATAGAGCCTGAGGAGTTCATTCCAATAGCAGAGCAGACAGGACTTATCGAAAAGCTTGGATGGTTTACCATCGATGAAGCTTTCTATTTCCTGGGCGGCGGTATTGCAGAAGAGATGGGACTTTTGTTTATTGAGATCGGCCTTTCATCTATTCAGCTCATCAAATCAGACTTCAGTAAAAGAGTCAGAGAAGCTCTCTCAAAGTTTGGAGTCAGACCGTCGCAGATTGTCTTTGACATCACGGAATCAGCAGCTGCAACGGATCAGGATGTGCTTGGCGTTGTTATGTCTGATCTTGCGAAAGACGGAATCCGATTCTTTATGGATGAGTACGGAACCGGTTTCTTTAACATGCAGTCGGCATCGTCCCTTATGTTTGAGGGTGTAAAGATGGATGCGGCTCTTTTACATGTGGCAGGTAAGCAGATGCAGAACAAGATCATCCTTGAGAACAGACTCAAGATGATGAATCAGATGCTAAAGCGCGTTGTTATCGATAATGTTGACAGTCAGGAGCTCCTGGATACCATTGCACACATAAAGGCTGACTATCTGAAGGGAGCATATTTCTCCGAGGCAGTAAGTAAGAACGAGTTTATCGCAATCCTTCGTGCCACTGAGCTTGCAAGGATGGAGGAGAGAAGGGCAAGAGCTGCCAACGAAGCCAAGAGTAATTTCCTTGCAAATATGTCACATGAGATCAGAACCCCCATCAATGCCGTGCTCGGCATGAACGAGGTCATTCTTCGTGAGTGCAAGGATGAGAAGATACTTGAGTATGCCCAGAACATTGAAGGCGCGGGAAGAACTCTTTTGTCACTGATAAATGATATCCTTGACTTCTCCAAGATCGAGGCGGGAAGCATGGAGATCAACGAGTCGGATTATGACTTCTCATCAGTACTGAACGACGTCTACAACATGGTTCATATCAAGGCATCCCAAAAGTCACTAAAGCTCGAGTTTGATATTGATGACCAGCTGCCTGAGAGAATGCATGGCGATGAGATGCGCCTTAGACAGATAATGGTCAACATCCTTAACAACGCAGTCAAATATACCTCAGAGGGTAAAGTGACCTTAAGGATCACAGGCTACAGGGAATATGAGGATCTGATAACCCTTAAGATAGATGTCACAGATACCGGCGTAGGTATCAAGGAAGAGGACAAAGCAAGGCTCTTTGAGAAGTTTAAGAGACTTGATATAGACAAGAACAAGACGGTGGAAGGAAGTGGACTTGGACTTGCGATCACCAGCTCTCTTCTTGATCTAATGGGCGGAAATATCTCCGTTGAGAGTCAGTACGGAAAGGGCTCAACCTTCACAATGTCTCTTCCTCAGAGGATAGTGGATGATACACCTATAGGAGACTTTAAGACCAAACTTCAGGAATCCGTTAAGGAGAGAAAGAAGTATAAAGCTAAGCTCACTGCACCTGAAGCAGAGATCCTGGTAGTTGATGATACACCGATGAATCACGTGGTGATCAGGGAACTTTTGAAGGACACAAAGGCAAAAGTAGAGTCTGCAAGAAGCGGAGAAGAGTGCTTAAAGAAGCAGCACGAAAAGAAATACGACATCATCTTTTTGGATTACAGAATGCCCGTAATGGATGGTATTGAGACTCTGGATGAGATCAAGAAGGATACGGAAAGTCCCAACAAGGACACTCCGATCATCGTGCTTACAGCCAATGCTATTTCAGGCGCCAGAGAGAACTTCCTCAGGGAAGGCTTTGATGATTATTTAAGTAAGCCGATAGAGAGTGACAGGCTTGAAGATACACTTATAAGATATCTGCCAAAGGATAAGGTTTTGATGGCCTCTGAGGAGAATGCATCTAAAGAGACTCAAGATAGCAGCAAGGATACGGAAGAATATCCGCAGTGGCTTAAAGCACTTGAAGAGATAGATGTGGGCGAGGGCATTAGAAACTGTGGCGGAGTAGACAGCTACTTCAGCATTATCAAGGTATATTACGAATCAGCGCAAATGACAGAATCAAACCTGGTAAATGCCTATGAGGATGAAAACTGGAAGGATTATACGAGCTATGTTCATTCTTTAAAGAGCACCAGCAGAACCATCGGTGCAAGGCAGCTCAGCGAACTGGCCAAAAAGCTGGAAGATGCAGGTAATGCAGGTGATATAGAAACCATTAGAGATCATCAGGAGGAACTGATGAATCTGTATGCGATAGTAATTCATACCCTCTCAGAGGTTCCGGGAATTGCTAAGGAAGAAGAGAGTGATGATACAGAGGATAAAGTTGACATAAACACAGCACAGTTAAAAGACGCATATCAGAGCATTATAGAAGTAAGCAAGAGCCTTGATTATGACACACTTACCTTTATTCTCGATTCATTAAGAAGCTACAGACTCTCCGATGCGGACAGGAAGATAACAAGAAGTATCGGAGAAATGGCCTACAAACTTCAGTGGGATGAGATAGTGAAGCTGGCATCGGAAGGACTTGCCGGATTAGGGGAGTAAGCTATGTTTAGTAAAAAAATATTACTCGTAAGAAATGAACAGACATTCCTGGTAAATGCCATAAAGAACGCATTGGATGCTGCTAAATTTGTAGTGGATGAAGCAGCTTATTCCCTTGCGGATCTAAGTGCAAAGGCCAGGGATGCCAATCTGATACTTCTTTATACGGACAACAAGCTTGAGGAACATCGCGATGCCATGGTCTACCTTAAGGATCTGAGCATGGAAGACAACATAGTCATGATGGTCATAGGGAATAAGGATGCTTTTGACTTTGTTCATCAGTATATTCCCAAAGAGGATGTTGCCTACGAGATAGAAAGACCTCTTGATATGGCTGACCTGGTTCAAAAGGCGCAGATTGTCACAGATGATGAGTACGAGTTCCAGAGAAGAAAGAGTATTCTCATAGTTGATGATGATCTTACCTTCCTTCAGATGATAAGGGAGTGGCTAAAAGATACCTACAGAGTCGGCATGGCAAACTCAGGAACACAGGCTGTTGCATGGCTTGCAACCAACAAGGCTGACCTTGTGCTTCTTGATTACGATATGCCTGTTCTTGACGGCCCAAAGGTTCTTGAGATGTTAAAGAGCGAGTCCTTTTCCAGCTCAACACCGGTAATGTTCCTTACCGGCAAGAACGACAAGGAGAGTGTCACAAACGTTATCGCATTAAAGCCTGCCGATTATCTGCTTAAGACTATATCTAAGGATAAACTTCTTTCAACTCTGGATGCATTCTTTAAGGCGAGGAAGTAATACATGGGTGATTTAAATCCTATTGGAGCGCTATCCTTTAGGACTGCTGCGGCTATAATCTGCATAACATGTATATTCTACACGGCTGTGATGAAAAGAGAGACCACAAGAAGGCTCCGCAGCCGTTTATTTCTTGCTGCCATTGTGATCACTCTCTATGACTGTATCACCGGTATCATCAATACCATTGTTCTAGGCAGCAATCTCTCTCAAAGTATTAAGAATGTAGTTATCTATTTTAATAAGCTAAGCTATTACGGAACACATTTTGCTTTTGTTCCGATATTTGCGTTATACATAATGATGGTCTGCGATGTCTTTCACAGATACAAAAGTAAACTCAAACTGGCAATATTCCTTGCACCGTGTCTTATTCTCGAGATTGCGGTTTTGACCAACCCATTCACAGGTTTTATTATCAGCAATAATCTTGAAAAGAATTTTGCCAGAGGCGGTGGCGTTTATCTGGCTTATATTATCAGTGCGTTTTATCTGGGATTCTGCTTCTATCTTCTTGGCAAGTACTGGAATACCATGAATCATATTCAGAAGATCGCCATGTTCTATTCTCTCGGACTTGCTGTGCTGGGCGTCTTCATACAGATGATATTCCCTGAGATAATCTGTGAGATGCTGGCTGAATCCCTGGGACTGATGGGCGTTATGATCATGATTGAGAAGGATGACTACAGGCTTGACTATAAGACAGGGGCTCTGAGCAGAGCTTCACTCCTTCAGGATTTAAAGGGCAGCATCAATGTGGGAAAAGAGTTCGTGGCCATCTATGTTCGCATTGTTAATGCTGACATTTACAGGCGAGTTATGGGCTATGAAGGATATGATATCATCCTCACAAAGGTTGCGGATTTCCTTAAGGGAATTAACTATGAATACGATGTTTACAGGACTACCGGCGGCAATTTCTATCTGATCTGTACAGATGCAGATGAAGATACGGTAGATATAATCATTGACCGCATAGTGGAGAGATTTGGACAGAGCTTTGAAGTAAGCGGCGGAGCAACCAACGTTAAAGCCAAGATCATCTGTGTAAAGTCTCCCGATGAGTTTAACGATGCCGATGATATTTTAAGACTCTCCGAGACTAAGATCGATGACGACGAAAGAATGGTATTTAGGGGAAAGGACCTTGATTTCATTCATAGAAGTATAGATGTCGAGAAGGCGATCATTAAGGGAATGGCAGGTAATGCATTCAGAGTTATGTATCATCCGGTATATAAAAAAGAGACAATGGGAGTATTCTCTGCAGAAGCTCTTTTGACACTTAATGACCCGGATCTGGGAAGGATCAGATTCTCAGAGTACATGGCTGTTGCTGAGAAT
>JAGBMP010000148.1 GCA_017634825.1 Butyrivibrio sp. | reverse complement strand
TTTCAAAGATCCTGATCCGAAGAATAATGTGATTCTGTCCCAGACGGAGCAGATTACACTAAGTTCCAGACCATCACAGCCAAAGTACGCAAGAAATAAGAATGTGCTGGTTGTAGGTGGTTCCGGCTCAGGTAAAACACGCTTTTTTATTAAACCAAACTTGCTGCAGTGCGACAGTAAGGATTACCCTTGTTCGTTTGTAGTAACTGATCCAAAGGGAAGCGTGGTTCTTGAATGTGGCAATGCACTTTTGAAGAAGGGGTATCGAATTAAAATCTTCAATACCATCAACTTTAACAAGAGTATGCATTACAATCCTTTCGCTTATATTCATAGTGAGAAGGACATTTTAAAGCTTGTAACTACGCTGATTGCCAACACTAAAGGTGAAGGAAAAGGCGGTGATGAATTCTGGGAAAAGGCCGAAAAATTGCTGTATTCAGCGCTTATAGGCTACATCCATTATGAGGCTCCGATAGAGGAACAGAACTTCACAACACTTCTTGAAATGATCAACGCAATGGAGGTCAGAGAAGATGATGAGGAGTTCAAAAACGCAGTCGATATGCTCTTTGATGAGCTGGAAGAAAAAGATCCAAATCATTTTGCAGTTCGCCAATATAAGAAATACAAATTGGCAGCTGGAAAGACAGCGAAGTCAATCCTTGTAAGCTGTGGTGCCAGACTGGCTCCATTCGATATCAAGGAGCTTCGAGAGATTACAGCTTATGATGAATTACAACTGGATACTATCGGTGATAAGAAAACGGCGTTGTTTCTGATTATGTCAGATACGGACGCCACTTTTAATTTCCTGATATCTATGGTGTATACGCAGCTGTTTAATCTCCTTTGTGAGAAGGCTGATGATGTTTACGGTGGAAGGCTTCCGGTTCATGTACGGTGCCTCGTAGATGAGTGCGCCAATATCGGACAGATTCCTAACCTGGAGAAGCTGGTTGCAACCATCCGATCCCGTGAGATTAGTGCCTGCTTGGTTTTGCAGGCAAAGTCACAGCTTAAGGCAATCTACAAAGATAATGCGGATACCATTATCGGCAACATGGATTCTCAGATTTTCCTTGGTGGAACTGAGAAGACAACGCTTAAGGATCTCACCGAGATTCTTGGCAAGGAAACTATTGATATGTACACCACAGGAAATACTAAGGGCTCTCAGGAGTCCTACAACATGAATTATCAGAAACTCGGCAAAGAGCTGATGAGTATGGATGAGCTTGCAGTTATGGATGGAAGTAAATGTATCGTGCAGGTGAGAGGTGTGAGACCTTTTCTTTCAGATAAGTATGACCTGACAAAGCATCCAAACTATCCTCTGACAGCAGACTATGACAAGAAGAACTGGTTTGATATTGAGAAGTATCTAAACAGAAAGCTTGTCCTTCATCCAAATGATGAATACGAAGTATTTGATGATGGCGAAAGCAAGTAACCATCATGCGGCGTAGCCCAAGGGCGATTGAAAAGCAGGAGTCATAACCTGCCGCCGTATTTACTCCTGTAGAGGAGTATAGCGGAAGATTCCGCATTAATTAATGCAGCGCTGTGCCGGAAAAGTCACTGCAGAAGACATCCGGCTTACAACTGAATATGGAACTTTTTACAAGGGTAATTAACGAGAGTCACGGCATGATCAGCCATGGCTCTTTTTTAATGCCCGCAACTACAAACAATCAATTTTTTTTAATCACAAGGAGGATTTTATTATGGCATTTTTCAACTCAGCAGTAGGCGTACTTCAGACACTCGTTATCGCACTTGGTGCAGGTCTTGGAATTTGGGGTGTTGTAAACCTCATGGAGGGATATGGCAATGACAACCCTGGAGCTAAGTCACAGGGCATGAAGCAGCTCATGGCCGGTGGTGGAGTTGCCCTTATCGGTACTACTCTCGTTCCACTTCTTTCCGGACTTTTCTAATCCGGCCTATCATCAATAAAAATCAGGAGGGGCAGTGTGACAAGCTGCCCTTCCCTGAGAAAGGAGGCAATCGTTGGAAAGTTTGTTAGAAAAACTGACTGATTGGCTCAAAGACATGCTGGTAGGTGGGATTATGGATAACCTCACATCTACATTTTCAACCTTGAATCAGAAGATTGGAGAAGTAACAGCACAGGTGGCACAGACTCCGGATCAGTTCCAGCCCACGGTTTATAACCTCATCAGGAATCTGTCGGAGAATGTGATTCTACCCATAGCAGGAATCATCCTTACGTTTATTGCCTGCTATGAACTGATACAGCTGGTCATCGCTCACAATAACCTGGCAAACTTTGAAACCTGGATCTTTTTCAAGTGGGTATTCAAGACCTTTGTAGCAGTAACGCTGATTACAAATACCTTTAATATCACCATGGCAGTCTTTGACGTAGCACAACATGTGGTCAATCAATCAGGATCACTTATCGCCGGAAGTACCGCAGTGGACGGTTCAACTCTGGCAACCATGCAAACCACATTGGAAGCAATGGATGTGGGACCGCTATTTGGCATATTCCTACAGTCCTTTGCAGTGAAGTTCTTATTTGAGATTTTATCGATTCTGATCTGGGCTATTGTTTATGGTCGAATGATAGAAATCTATTTGACTATCAGTCTTGCTCCGATTCCTTTTGCGACTTTTGGCAATAGAGAGCAGAGCATGATTGGACAGAACTACCTTAGATCCCTTTTTGCACTTGGCTTCCAGGGATTCTTAATCATGGTATGCGTAGCAATCTATGCAGCCCTGGTACAGACAGTTTCATTTTCATCAGATATCATGGGCTCTTTGTGGAATGTCCTTGGTATCACATTACTTCTTGCATTCACCTTGTTTAAGACAGGTTCTATTGCAAGATCTGTATTCCACGCACATTAAGGAGGGAAAGAAATGGCATCTTATATTCCGGTGCCTCGTGATCTCACGAAGGTAAAGAGTAAAGTGGCATTCAACCTCACCAAGCGTCAGCTCATTTGCTTCTGTATAGCTGCAGCTATTGGTGTTCCTACCTTTTTCCTTTTGAAAAAGATCGGAGACTCAACCTTTGCAGCTATGGGCATGATGATTGTAATGATGCCGCTGTTTTTCTTTGCAATGTATGAAAAGAACGGACAGCCACTTGAGGTATTCTTGCATCACTTTATTCAGGCAACATTTATCAGGCCGAAAATCCGGCCTTACAAAACAGATAATTATTACGCTGCCCTGATGAGGCAGGAGAAAGCAGAGAAGGAGGTAGAAAAAATTGTTTCTGAAAGCGAAAAAAAGAGACATCGCAATGCCGGCAGGGTTATCGAGAGCAGACCAGAAAAGAGTAAGAGCCGTCATCAAAGAAGCTCAGAAAAATGATGGTGTTCCCAGAACAGCTCAGCAGAGCATTCCTTTTGACAGGATGTTTAAGGATGGCATTTGCAGAATAGGCAGCGATTATTATACAAAGACGATTCAGTTTCAGGATATCAATTATCAGCTGGCACAGCAGGAAGATCAGACAGAGATTTTTGAGGAATGGTGCAGCTTCCTGAATTTCTTTGACAGCTCGGTTCACTTTGAACTCAGCTTCATGAACATGGCTACGGATGCTGAGAAGTTTGAAAAGTCCATTGCCATACCACATCAGAACGATGGCTTCAATGAAGTCAGGGATGAGTATACCGGCATGTTAAAGCGTCAGATGGAAGCTGGTAACAACGGTCTTACCAAGACCAAGTATTTATCCTTTGGTATTCATGCAGAGTCCATGAAAGCAGCAAAACCGAGACTTATTCATATCGAGATGGATCTTCTTAACAACTTCAAGAGACTTGGTGTTCAGGCAAATACGCTAAACGGCGCAGAACGCTTAGAGCTGATTCACCAGCAGTTTCATATGGGAGATGATGAGAAGTTCTTCTTCGACTGGAAATGGCTTGTGGGAAGCGGCCTTTCTGTAAAAGACTTTGTTGCACCTGCAGGACTTAATTTCAAAAACGGCAGATTATTCCAGATGGGT
>JAGBMP010000147.1 GCA_017634825.1 Butyrivibrio sp. | reverse complement strand
TTCGAGGGTGAGATGAAGGTTGATGATGACCTCTCAGCCGGAAGTATTGAAGGCCTTGAGGAAATAGTAGCTCCATCAGAACCATCAGAAGAACCCGAAGAAATTGAAGAGCCTGTAAAGGACAAGAAAAAGAAAGAGAAAAAGGAAAGGCGAGGCCTCTTTGGAAGAAAGAAAAAGAGAGTCGATGCATCAGAGTATGATTTCCTTGAACCTGATGAGGACGCATTTGAAGGAAATGCAGAGCCAATGGACGAAGAAACCCGCATCAGAGACGAAGAAGCAGCATACCTAAGAGGTGAGGAAATCGATGATTCACAGGAAGAACCTCTTATGGAAGATGCGCCACAGTATCAGGCATATGAGAAGATCGATGCAGAGGTCATCAAGGAAGATCCTGTAAAGATAAAGACCATAAGAACCATCCGCAAGGCTGATTCATGGATATGCCCCGGATGCGGAACGGAAAACACCGGGAAGTTCTGTACAGAGTGCGGCACAAAGAAGACACTCGACTGGACTTGTCCCAACTGTAAAACAGTAAACACCGGAAAGTTCTGCCAGGAATGCGGAACTAAAAGAGGGTAAAGATGCTGAATAACACACTAATGATAATCCTTATACTTGTTGTGGCTCTTGGAGGCCTTATCTACTTCGTAAAAAAGACCACAGAAGACAATGATGATATCGAGGAAAAAGAGCTTATAACGGTAGAGTCCCTTATGCAGAAAGTAAATGAAACTTTTGCAGCGACCATCAAGCGCTCAATTAATGATATGAACCTTAATTCTGAGCAGTACAAGAAAAAGATGGCCAATAAGGAAGAACTTAAGAGTTCCATCCACAAATGTGCGGATGGTGATGCTGCTGCAAGGGCTTTCGTTAAGCAGTACACACAGGACGTTATCACGGATGAGAGGATAGGTAAGGTATCACCTTATAATATCGACTCAATCATCCCCTTTAACGACCCGGATAAGCTAAAGCCACGTTATAAGTTCGAGATCCTTACAATGCTCTGGATGGAAGAGGGCGAGAGAGGGTTTTCCAAGAACTTCACAAGATTTGGCCTTGATAAGCCCAAAAAGACAAGATACGGTGATGTATACGACGTAACAAAGGAAGATATCACAAGGGTATATGAGGAATATATCGAGGAGCGAGGCGGTATCGACTACGCAGAAAAGATTGATTTCCTCACACAGCTCGTATATGAAAAAAGGTTTGGTCTTGGACCTGTGGATCTCTTACATGAGATAGAGATAGATGAGTACCAGGGCGGTACATCAGGAATCCCTTCAGGAAGATATGACATCACACTCCACAGCCAGTCAGATGATGATTATCCCGAGGATGTATCAGACTATGAGAAGTCACTTGATGAGCCCAGGTATTCCTTTGAGGCTGTATGGATAGTATTCCATGGTCTTAATATACACCTATCGTGTACTACGTTTGAGACCCAGAAAGAGCTTCAGAGAGTAACAAGGAATATCTACAGATACAACGCACCTACGATCCTTACTCAGAAGGACCCCAAGATCATATCAACCATGAAGGATGGAAGCCGTGTAGCGGTAATGTGTCCTGATTTTTCAGATTCATTCGCATTCCTCTGCCGTAAGTTTGACTCAACACCTTCCATCTTACCTGAACAGCTCCTTACGACAAGGAAAAAGGAGGCTTAAAACCAAATGGATGAAAGACATGAAAGAATTGCCATGGAAAATCAGATGGCAGAGGACAGACATAACTCAGGGATCTATAAAGGTCCTGCGCCACTTATTCCACCGGAGCAGTACTATACAAACTCAAACAACAACATAATCCCTATCCTCTTTTCAAAGTGGACAGTATACGGATATCTCTCATTCCTTGTGACAGGAGATCAGGGTAGCGGAAAGACCACATACATGAAGTCAATCGCAAGATTTTACCCGCCATCAGCGGCACTTAGGGTATCAGAGCTTCAGCCGGAACTTAACTTAAGGTTTGCATACCCAAACCGTAATATCCTTGCATTCGCCGAGACCGGTTCTGTATCGGTGCAGGACGGACTTGATTTCCAGAAAAAGACATCAGGAACAGTTAACATCATCGGAGAGATTGCGACAGCGCAGGCAGCTTCATGGTATGTACAGACATGTAAAGTTGCATCAAGGGCCGGTGCCGGAACGCACCATGCAAAGACAGTGCCCGACCTTATCACAGCTTTTGCGATGAACATGATGAGTACCGATGGATATAACAACGAAAAGTCGGTAGAAGTCATGGTTGCAGATGCAATCGACGTGGATATCCATATGACAAGGGACAGGGGAGACAGGTTCTGTGAGCGAATCACAGAGATAAGCGCCATCAAGCAGGAGCTTTATCCATTCCCTGATATCACAAAGGCAGTACTTGGAGATGCAAAGGTAGCACCTGAAAAGGCGGCTCTTGTAAATGAACAGGAATACTACAAAAGAGTAACCGACAGATCAACATTTACTTACCATAACCTCTGTGAGTTTGACAGAAAAACAAAGACTTACGAATTTGTATCAATGTTCTCAGATAAATTTATTGAGAGAATCCTTGCAAATATCCCTGCCGACGAAGAAAAACTCTTCGTACAGGACATGAACGCAATCCTTAAGGTTGCAGGAAAGGGAAAACTCCTATGAATCAGCAGCTCTTAATAATAACCATAGGCGGACTCATGCTTGTCACCGCACTTCTTGTGTTCAATTACGCAAGAAACAGACGGATGAAGCTTGAGAGGGTCATCGTAAAGACAAGGAACAGAAAGAACTATCTATATACTTTCTATCTCCTTTATCAGAAGATCCCGGCGCTTAGAAGGATATTTAAAAAGCAGTATTCAAGAACATCACTTTTATATCCGGCGGATGTGACAGTAGTAAATAATAAGGTCACAAAGGATATGACCCTTGGCCTTGGAATAGCACTTGCAGCAGCAATATTCGTGCTTGTTTCAAGCGGCGGCTCGGTATTTTATATCGGCATGGGTCTTGTGGCAACATATGTTACCTACTCACACATCATCAATACAAGATATGAAAACCTATACGTCAAGCTTTTACAGCAGTTCAAGGTCTTCCTGTCAGATGTAAAGAGTAACTACTACTCAGCAAACCGCCAGCTTGATACAGCCATATACATGACAGTGGATGAATCCCCTTATGAGATGAGTCTTCATGCACAGAAGTTCTATGACATCCTAAACAGTGATGATATGGAACTCGAGGCTGCCAAGTATAACGACATCTCACCAAACTCATACTTCACAACGTTCCTTGCCATAGCAACGACCACATGGCAGTACGGTGATAAAGAGATTGCAGGGGTAGAAGGCACAACAACATCAAACTTCATCCACTCAATGAACGAGCTTAAGAACGAGGTTGATATCGAGCTTCAGAGGATCAAGCGTAACATGTACCTCTTTGCAAACCTTGTATGGGTGGCAATAGCGCCTATCTTCTTCTTAAAGCCTATTCAGCTCTTTGGAACAAGAGGTATCACAGAGCTTTCAGATTACTATACAGGCTCATTCGGAACAATAATGATGGTCATTGTGTTTGCAGCATCACTTATATGCTACAACCTCATCATGGGTTCTAAGGATATCATGAGAAGAGAGCCTGAGGAACAGCCACTTCTTACAAAGATATCCAACTGGGGCTTTATATCAGTTTTCCTTACAAATCTTGCCAACAAGAACTTCTCAAAGGCAGAGAGAACTACTGAAAAGCTCAAGTTAAACGGCGAGAGGATTGGTTATAAGCAGTTCCTTTTAAAAAGGATAATCTGGGCAGCAGTCCTTATGGCGGCAGCACAGATCCTTATAATCGGAGCACAGGCAGAACAGACAAAAAGGCTCATGACCGACTTCTCCAATGCTTTTAATACATCCTATCAGTTTACAGATGCAGATGTAGAAGCTATGGAATACGTTACCAAGAGCTATCTCGCCGAAAGAAAAGAAGCCGGAATTGAAACCCTTGATATAGATGCCCTTACCGATAAGGTACAGGAAGAACAGGGAATTGTAAGACGTGACCAGGCACAGATGATAGCAGCAGAGCTTTTGACAAGGACTCATGAGCTGTCAGTCAACTACTATAAGTGGTTCTATCTCTTTATAGTATTTGCCGCCGGTATCGCAGGATATATGCTTCCATACGCATTTCTTTTATACAGGGCATCCGAGATGCGAAAAGGAATGGAAGATGAAGTAAACCAGTTCCAGACTATTGTAATCATTCTGATGAATGTAGATAACATGTCTGTTGCAACGATCCTTGAATGGATGGAGAGATTTGCCTACTGCTTCAAAGAGCCAATTTCAAAATGCATCATGGAGCTTCCGCTTGATGAAGAGGGAGCGCTCAAAGAGCTTCGTCTTGAACCTTTCGAACCATTCAGGAGATTTGTAAACAACATGCTCAACGTAAACTCTCAGGGCGTTGTAGCCGCTTTTGAAGATATAGCTTCAGAAAAGGCAAACTCCAATGAAGAGAGAAAAATATACAATCAGATGCGTGCCGAGAAAAAGGCAGACAGGGCAAAGCTCATAGCCCTCATCCCACTTGCAATCGAGATAGGCGGATATCTTGTATATCCTATGATGGCAATGAGTACGGACATGCTCCGCCAGCTCAACCAATCATTTGCAGGATAGATAAAAGGAAAAACGAGTCTAAATTTATTTAACAGGAGGAAATCCACATGAA
>JAGBMP010000146.1 GCA_017634825.1 Butyrivibrio sp. | reverse complement strand
TACACGTGTCGTGTCGATGAGTTTAAGTACTACATGACGAAGCGTAAGCTTTTCTACAATTCCTGCTCTTCCGTCCTCAAGCATGATTCTTGATCCGATATCGAAGGGCTTATATATGCTTATCTCAAGCCCTGCGAACATGTCCTTTAATACTTCATTGGCAGCAAGACCGACTATAACTGCAAGAACCGCAGTTGATCCAAGGAGGGACCTGGCAAGTTGTTTGCCACCCAAAGGAAGAACTACCAAAACCGCTATAAGCAAAAGAGCTACAGCCTTCTGCAAAAACTGCAGTGTTATGCTGTTACCCCTCTTCTTTTCAATTCTCTTAAATATAGCCTTGTTGAGTTTCAGGATAAAGTAGGTCAGCAGTATATACACAGCAGCCGTTAAAAGAAACGTTATTATAGCTATGATCACAATCGGTACGATATCTTTAGAAGTAAGATTATCAAGAATTTTAGAAAGTTCTGATTCATTTGGAGCTATGCTGAAATTCTGCATATGTTCACCTCACCATTTAACGTTATATAATCATTTTATCATTGATAATGCTCATTACAAAGAATTGCAACAAAAAAACCGGGAACAAAGTCCCGGTTTTTAATGACACTGATTAAATTATTTGCAAAGCTCGTATGTATCTCTTGCAATTGCAAGCTCTTCGTTGGTAGGAACTACCATAAGAAGAACCTTGGAGTCAGCAGCTGAGATTGTCTTCTCTTCGCCGCGAACCTTGTTGGCCTCAGCATCAACGGTTGCACCGAGGAATGAAAGTCTGTCGCAGATAAGTCCTCTTGTGAATCCGCTGTTCTCGCCTACACCTGCTGTGAAGCAGATTACATCAACGCCGCCCATGGCTGCTGTGTAGGAGCCGATGTACTTAGCTACTCTGTAAGTGAAAGCATCAACTGCTCTCTTAGCACCCTCATCGCCCTTAAGGTATGCATCCTCAAGATCTCTGAAGTCTGATGAAAGGTTATTTGAAAGTCCGTAAACACCTGACTTCTTATTGAGAAGGTTTGTTACGTCTGCAACTGTCGTGTTCTCTTTCTTCATGATAAACTCAACAACTGAAGGATCGATGTCACCTGTTCTTGTTCCCATGATAAGACCCTCAAGAGGTGTAAGACCCATTGAAGTGTCGATGCACTTGCCGTCCTTAACTGCTGAAATTGATGCACCGTTTCCAAGGTGGCAAACAATGATCTTAAGGTCCTTAATGTCTTTTCCAAGGATCTCTGCAGCACGCTTACTTACATAAGAATGGCTTGTTCCGTGGAAGCCGTATCTTCTGATACCGTACTTCTCGTAGTATGAATATGGAAGACTGTAAAGGTATGCTTCCTGTGGCATTGTCTGATGGAATGCTGTGTCGAAAACAGCTACCATAGGAACCCCGGGCATAACCTTCTGGCATGCTCTGATTCCGATAAGGTTTGCAGGGTTGTGAAGAGGTGCAAGATCTGAAACCTCCTCGATTGCCTTAATAACTTCGTCATCGATAACAACTGACTTGGTAAACTTCTCACCGCCGTGTACGATACGGTGTCCGACTGCTCCGATCTCCTCGAGCTTAACAACGCCGTCGTTCTCATTTGTAAGAGCTTCGATAACCATCTCAATCGCCTTGTTGTGATCAGGCATGGGCTCTTCTTTTGTGATCTTATCCTTGCCTGCGGGTGTATAAACGATACGGCTTCCGTCGATTCCGATTCTCTCGCAGAGTCCCTTGCAGATAACGCCTTCCGTCTCTGAATCGATAAGCTGGAACTTCAGTGATGAACTTCCACAGTTGATAACCAGTATTTTCATAAAGTAACCTCTTTTCCCATTGATATGTAAAGTCAAAAAACTTCCAAATACTAATATACTTATATTATAATTTAAGGACAAGGTAAAACTTGTACAAAAATTGGAAAAACAGGTAAACTCCCTATGAAAACAATCGGAATAATAGCAGAATTTAATCCATTTCACGAAGGTCATAAACAACTTATCGAAAAGTGCAAGGAAAACCTTGGAGCTGACAGAGTCGTTATCGTCATGAGCGGAGACTTTGTTCAAAGAGGCGCACCTGCCATCATGGACAAATACGCAAGGGCCAAAATGGCTCTTAGGAGTGGCGCCGATCTGGTGCTTGAGCTCCCTGTCTATTACAGCACCGGAAGCGCTGAGTACTTTGCTCAGGGTGCAGTTTCAATCTTAAACAGCCTTGGCTGCATCGACTATCTGTGCTTTGGCAGCGAACATGCAGACCTGAAAAAGCTTGATAACATCGCAAACATTCTTCACCATGAATCGACTCTTTACAAAGAGATTCTTGAAAAAGAGTTAAAGCAGGGTAAGCCCTATCCTGCAGCCAGCGCAAGTGCGCTTATGGCAGCCTTAAAAAATCAGTCCGTTGACAACAATATTGATATATACAGGCAGATCTTTGAATCTCCCAACAGCATTCTTGCCATAGAATACTTAAAGGCACTTAAGAAACAAAAGAGCAAAATAAAGCCCTACACCATTGAGCGTATAGGGCAGCCCTATCACAGCGACGATCTCGGCGGAGTTCCAAGCGCTTCCGGTGTAAGAGCCAGGATCTTTACAGCCTCAGAACGCTACACAAAGGCCAATGCCAATGATATTTTAAGTGGTTTCATGCCGGAAGGTGCAATCCATGAGATTGCCTCCTACAACGGAAGCTTTTTATCTTCCAATTCGCTCTCAAGGCTCATGCACTATAAGCTTACCCTGGAAAGAGACAAGGGCTTTACCGATTACCTTGACATAAGCAATGACATCTCAAATCTGATAGTCAAAAATCTGGACGGCTTTGATGATTTCAGCGGCTTTTGCTCCAAGCTTAAGAGCAAAAACCTGGTATATACAAGAATAAGCAGATCGCTGCTTCATATCCTTCTAAACATAACCAAGGAAAACATGAACGAGTACAAAAAAGGCTCTTTTACCTGCTATGCACGGGTACTGGGCCTTAGAACCGACTCCTCGGATGTCCTTGCACTCATTCATGAAAAATCAGGCATACCCGTTATCGACAGGATAAAATATGCAGATAAATTCCTTGATCCTCTTCAGAAGAGACTCTTTGACGAGACTCTTACCGCCAGCAGCATATACAACTCTATCTCCAAGTCCTACGAGGGCTCAGAGTACAGTGTAAAACCCGTACTGCTCTGACATTAATCATTTGATGTAAAGTTTTATACGTGATAACATATATGTGTATGTTCACTTAAGTCAGATTCCCGGAGGCGCCATGGGTCTTATTAAGCTCGAAAAAGGTCAGATCCTTCATAAAGCCGGTAAGGATATCGTATCTACTGTAGAAGTTCTTGTTAAGGGTACTCTGAAGATTTCTAACCCTTATTCTTCCATCACAGCAGGCGTCGGTACCTTTATCGGAATTGTAGAACACCCGGGTCAGCCCTACAACTACACCATCGAGGCGATCGAAGAATCTTCTGTCTATTCATATCCATACGAATCCATTGAAGATATTCCCAAAATTGTAAGATCAAATCCAAAGATAGCACCTGTTCTGGCAGCTCAGTCCACTGATACTGCTGCACGTATCTGCGCTGTTTATGACCAGCAGTATGACGATGTCATTAAGGAATATGATCAGCTTATGGCTGATTACACAGATTATCCCAATCTGTGCATAAAAGTTGGCGAAGTGGTAAAAGAGTTTCCCGAGCTTGAAGCCATCATTCCTCCCGAGAGGATAAATAATATTCCCAAGTGGGCAATTGATTTCATAAATTCCTTAAAGGAAAATGAGGAGCTTATGAAAAAGAACCTCTATCCCATAAATGTGGAAATCGCCATCGGAATGATCATGAGTACCTTTAATATCTACAACACTATCTCCGATGAGGTGGTTCTTTTAAACGAGTACAGAAAAACCCTTAAGAAGAGAACTACTGCCTTCAACACCACTATGACTGCCATAAAGACAAAACTCGCAGAGCTTGAAAAAGTTGAAAACGGCGAAGGCGACGGCGGCGTCAGAGTTGTGAACGCCCTTGCCACTATTCTCTCCTACTCGGGTGTAAGCGGAGAAGTCGCAGGGTGGTTTGAGGATCTGATATCTCAGTTTAAGTCAAACGAAAACAGATATGACTCCTCTGACGAAGCAAGACTTCTTAGAAAGAACATACAAAGCGCGTTCTATGACATTTATCTGCCCGCTTTTATGAGAAGTCTTACAGACGATGATATTCCAATAGAAGTAAAGATGTTCTTTATGTTTGGTTTTGTTGATGAAGAGCTTGCAGGTGAAAAAAATACCACCATCCTCTACAACATGGCCAAATCCTATACTCCCGATCCCGAGGGAAATGTCTTTACTGTTTACGAGTGGCTTAAAATGGTCTTCATGCATGAAGCAGAGCCCTCCAAAAACGAATTTGACCAGGACTGGCCTACATACCTCAAAGATCAGAAAAACAGCGGAGCAATAACCGAAGAGAGAATGGAGGCCATGTTAAATAATCCTCAGAAGAAGCTTGATTTTGAGCTTCGAAATCTCTTTGCGCTGGGTAACAGAATGACCTTTGGCAGAGTCACCTCCTTTGTCCCAGTTTTTGATGCGCAAAACGTCCTTCGTCCGCTTGATATGGCATATATTACTTCCGCGAAGATAAACGGGTATTATGAAAATATCCGCAGCATAGACTATAGCGTATTCTGCAGACAGGCTGTTTATTCAAATCCGGAAATCGGAATCACTCAGGTTTACTACGATGAGGACATCACTCCTATCATGATACTGATGCCCAATGTCGGAAGCAGAGCTGCCCTGTGGCAGGATATAGATGGTAAGAACAGAAGGACCAGGGCACGTATGCTGGTTTCAATCTTCAACACAGAAAACACTGAAGAGACAATGATAAAGCTCTTTGGCGAGTTCAGGTGGGAAATGTGCAAGACTGTACAGGGAGTACACTGGAACGATGTAACAGACCCATCCCTTACGTCCATGTACTGCGACTATCTGCAGTTCTTTAAAAAGAACTCTACTCTCTCAGCAGATAATAAGGAAAAGTTAAAGACCGACCTCAAGAAGTTCAGCAACAACTTTAAACTTGTCTTTATAGCGGATTACCTTTCCTACATAAAATATGAGTCAGCCGGGTCTCCGAGGCTTAACAAGGTTGCAAGAGAAATCCTCTTTACCTTCTGCCCTTTTTCCAAAGAGATAAGAGAAAAGCTTTCGGACAATCCTCAGTACACCGAGCTCATAAATCACTATAATGCCCGAATAGGAAATATAGCAAAACCAATCTCAAATCTGATCCACAAGCTTACCAAGGAAGGCATCCATGTGCCTGCCCCGATAACAGGTCAACTTGAACATCTTCAGAAATAAAAAAATCCCTGACCACCTTAAAAGCGATCAGGGATTTATATTGTTTATATAACTTTAATTAGTTAAGTGCCTCAATAGCGTCGATAAGTGCGTCTGTTGAATCCTCGTTGAAGCATGTAGCTGCAAATGCAAGCATGTAGTCACCCTTCTGAAGGTTAACCATCTCGTTGTGGAACTCAACACCGTTGAACTCGCCGTTCATCTTAAGAACCTTGTGAGTCTCACCTGCAACTTCTCTCTCAACAATCTCGGTTGTGATGTTTGAGATGCCCTGAGCTTCAAGAGCACTCTGTGCCTGAGAAACGCTGGCATTGAGAACTGCTTCCTCATCAAGGATTGCGTTAGCAAGTGTAGCATTTGACTGAGCTGTTACATTTATGTTGCAAAGACCTGTTGAATTCTGTGCATATGCAACGATTGCTGCTGTGCCTTCCTCAATAGCCTTAGTAGCAAGCTTGTTGTCAGAAAGCATATCTGTTGTCATACCTGTGATCTGAGCAAGTGTCTCGTCATCAACAAATGAATATCCATCAAGAAGGTTAAGCTTAACACCGAAGTACTCGTTTACATAAGCGTTGCCCTCAACTGTACCGATTGAAAACTCGCCATCAGCTTCCTCAGTGCTCTCCTCTGTTGTAGCCTCTGCTGCTACTTCTGATGCAGATGCTTCCTCAGTAGCTGCCTCTACAGCTTCCTCTACAGTAGCCTCTGCTACAGGCTCCTGTGTCTCAGCGCTCTTACCACATGCTGAAAGAGCCATAACCATTGTCATTGTCATTACCACTGCAATAAATCTTCTTTTCATAATTCTCTCCTCTAAAACTGTTATTTCTTCAAAAAATACAACCTTGAATAACTTAACAGATGTGGCAATTTTCATCAATGAACAATTTTACCAAAGATATTTCACTTATTGTAATATTTTTCTATCACAGTTTCAATGCACTTTCTAGATTCCACGGCAGTTTCGGGCTTAGTATCCTCAAGAGTTGCATGGATAAAAGGCTTATTTTCTAGTGCAAATTTCACAATTTCAGTGTAGTCCATGTCTCCAAATCCGCATCCTACACTCTTTACCCTATCAGGCTCTAAAATGCAGTCTTTTAAATGGATCATGGCAACGTCTTTTCCGATAAGGTCGATCGCTTCAGCTATAACTTCATCTCTCTGTTCATAATTGTCTGTCCAGATAAGATTTACAGGGTCAAAGATGATCTTCAGATTCGGGGAGCCGATACGATCAAGGACTTCTCTGGCTCTTTTGCCATCATATACTATGTGTCTGTAAACAGGCTCAATCGCAAGGATCACTCCGCACTTCTCTGCGCAGTCAATAACAGGGCGCAGGTTTGTAATAAAGGTCTCCAGCGCCTCCTTTGAGTGGCAAGCCTCCTTGTCATAGGTGTAGCCCTCATTTGGTGCACCTGTCTCTGTTCCCACCATTCCGCAGCCGGCAATGGATGCAAAGCGAAGGTGTGCGTAGTATTTCTCCTGAATCTCTGAGAGCTTCTCGGCATTTGGATTTGCCAGGTTTAAGTAGCAGCCAAGAACCGCCATATCAAGATCTGCCTTCCGCAGGGCATTCTTTAGATACATGGCATATCCGGGTGTCAGGGCGTTTGTATCCGCCGTAAATCCCGGAACCTTGGAAAGCGCTAAGTGGATGCAGGAAAAGCCCTGGTCCTTAACCTCTTTTAATCTCTCCTCAAAAGGAAGTTCTCTGGTGTCATGAAATCTAATTCCAAGCTGTATCATCTTGTCATCTCCATTCTGTAGAATATACCTCTTTTTTCCATCAGTTCCTTAGCTGTGCCACACTCTGCCACAGTTCCGGCATCTATAACCACTATCTTGTCTGCCTTCTCTATTGTGGCTAGCTTGTGAGCCACTATAAATGTCGTGCATTTATCCGACATGTTTTCAAGAGCGTAGGTAACCTCTTTTTCAGAGAGTGCATCCAGCGCGGATGTAGCCTCGTCAAGGATGATCACCTTAGGGTGTCTTATAAGGGCTCTTGCAATAGATATCCTCTGCTTCTGACCGCCGGAGAGCTTGTCTCCGTGCTCGCCAACTTTTGTTTCAAGCCCCATAGGGAGTTTGTCAATTACGCTCCTAAGGCCTGACTCATCTATTACCCTGTTAAGCTCATCCTCAGTCACATCACTGGTTCCATATAAGATATTATCCCTGATGCTTCCGGAGAACAGGATCGTGTTCTGGGGCACAACAGCCAGGTTCTTTCGATAGCTCTGAAGGTTGACTTTGCTGATATCCTTATCGTCAACAAGGATACGTCCGCTGGTCGGAAGACCAAAGCCCACCAGAAGGTTCATTATGGTCGATTTGCCGGCTCCCGACTCACCCACAAAGGCCACAGTCTCACCGGGCTCAACATGCAGATTAATGTCGTGAACAATCTCTTCAGTGCTGTCAGGATACGAATATCCCACATTTTCAAAGGTAAATTCACCCTTGATCTCTCCGATCTCTTCCTTGTCAGAGCTGTCCTCAACGTGCTCAAACTCCAGAATTTCCCCGATACTTGATACGGACTCAAGGCCCTTTGATATAACAGGAAGCAGTGTCAAAAGAGATGATACCTGTCCTACAATTGATGTGAAGTAGCTCTGGTAAAGTACCACATCTCCAACCTGCACTCTTCCCTTTACAGCAAGTATTGATGTAAACGCAAGGCACAGGACCTGGAAAATCTGGAAAAACGCCCAGCTCACAGCTCCGAAATTACCCTGAATAATATCAAGGTTATAACCGGCCTGAGCAATGAGATCCACCTGGGTATCCATCCTGACGATCTCCTCATCCTCCAAGGCATGGGCTCTTGTTACGGGCACCAGCTGAACCATCTCCATGACCTTGGCCGAGGTCTCTTCCATCTCTTTTCTGAATCTCTGATTGTGCTTTTTGATGGGCTTTTTGAAAGTCACCACCAAAACTGCCGCAAGGGGCACCATAAACAGGAAGAACAAAAATACCACAATACTCTTTGTTATGGTGACGGTAAGAGCTACGGACATATTGATCACGATATTGATGAGGGAGACAAATATCTGATCCGACAAAGTCTCCACCGCCTCAACATCCCTTATTACCTTGGACTGAAGCCTGCCTGAGAGCATGTCCTTCTGATGCGGAATGGACATGACCTGTATCTTGTGGACCAGAGCGCTTCTAAGTCCTGCCTCCACCTTCCTTACGGACTTGCTCCTGAAGTGTATGTGCAGGTAGTTCATAGGGACGTTTAAGATAAGGAGAAATACCATCAGCACTATGTTGAAAATGATCAGAGTCACTACATTCGGATCATGATCTGTCACCGCATTTATGATATTTGCAGTCACAATGGGAAGTATCCATACAGGACTATGCTTTACCACATAAAACACGGTAGATAACAAAAAGTTGTGGTACATTCCCTTATAGAATCCTATCAGAGTCATCAGGGGATTTCCCTTATGCTTTTCATAGCTGTCAAAATAGACGCCAGTATCTAATTTCATATGTATTCCTCTTATATCTCCCTAAACTTATCATCTCTGAAGGAAACAATCATCTCATTTGTGCCTGAAAAAGCATACATTCCGACCATTGCACCGGTAAATCTCTTGCCGCGCTCAAGCCCTTCGTCGCACAGGTAAAAGACATTTTCCAAAGTAGCAAAGCTTTCTCTGTTCTCTTCTTTATCAAGACTATAAGAAAGCTCTCTTCTCAGGCGATCCGTATCCATATACAGCCTTATCGATCCTGCTGCGCCATCAAATGGCTCTTTTGACAAAAGAGCTCTGTCCTCATCTCCAATATGCTCGTTAACATAAAGATATCGCCTTCCCTCTTTCGTTGTAATTCCGAATTCAAAGAAGGTGTTCTCATCATAGTATCCGCAAATTCCGGCGCTCTGTCCATCCTCCATATCAGGAATATCCAATGTCACCGAATATGAGAAGTGTAAACTGCTCTGCCTTCTTAAAACTATATTCCTGCTATCTACACTTGAAAGAGGCGCTGTGCTTGCCTTTATGAGGAACTTCCTCTCATTAAAGCTGCAGATAACTTCGCCATCCTTAAAGGGACGAGGAGTCATATATTCCATGTAAAGCCCGCAAGGGGATATTCGCACTCTTTTACCATTATCAGCTTCCGCATCCGTATTCATCTCGGGAAATGGTTTAACCTGCATAGCTGACGGTCCCTTAAGGTCATTGACGATAGGCCATCCGTCAGGCGTCCAGGTCACGGGATCGATTGCCGTCTCCCTTCCAAGAATACTGTACCTGCCATCCAGTGCTCTTCCGCAAAGGTAGACCATAAACCATCTGCCATCTTCTGTCTCTACCAGGTCCCCGTGTCCGCATCTCTGAATTGCAGCACTTTCGTCTTTCTGCCTCATTATCGGATTGTAGGGACATCTCTCATAGATGCCAAAGAGCTCTTTTGACCTGGACACAGTAACCCTGTGGCCGGGGCCGGTACCACCTTCAGCTTCAAGCAGATAGTAATATCCGTCCTTCTTGTATAGATGAGGCCCTTCGGGAGCTCTTTTATGATCTCCGTAGTAAAGAAGCTGAGCATCGGAAATCTTCTCAGTCCCTGATTTATCCAGCTCAAAGATCCTCGCTCCGCGATTTAAGAGCATATATCTCCTGCCGTCATCATCGTTAAAGATACTCGGATCAATCCCATCCTCGTCGATGAAGACAGGCTCTGTATAAGGTCCCTCCGGTTTATCCGAGCTTACAACAATCTGCCTTCTGTAAGTGGGCGGAACGTCATTTAGCCTGTAGGTCGCTGTTATGTAAAATCTTCCCTCGTAGTAGGAAATATCCGGAGCCCAGTAGCCTCTTCCGCCTTCAAGTTCATCAAGATGCGCCCAGTCAGGGTTTGTAATGGCATGCCCTATTATCTCCCAGTGAATAAGGTCCCTGGAATGGGAAATCGGAATGCAGGGAAAAAAGATGAAGGAAGAATTGACCATATAGTAGTCAGAGCCAACTCTTACAATGGACGGATCCGGGTAAAAACCGCGCCTTACGGGATTGTGATAATAATCCTCGTATTTATGGCCAAAATATCCTTCGAGGTAGTTTTCAATCTCAACATATCCCTGAGCTATTGAATCCTCAGGATATTCATCATACATATTTTCATAGCTTTGTCTAAGGTCATGTGCGATATCCCATGGCGTCACAAGGTCCTTATCACCTTCAAGAGGATCCATGCCACATCTTTCAACCAGATATTTAAACACTTCTATGTCACCGGATTCAGCGCCAAAGTGCAGCACGTTTCTGTGCTCATCATCATATTCATTAAGGCTGATCCTGGAGTACTCAACGAGATATTTGAGGATTTCAAGATTCCCAAGCTTTGCAGCTTCAAACAGAGCCTCCTTACTTACAAGTGAAGGCTCGTTTATCAGTATCTCTTTTAATCTGCCAAGGTCATTTTGCCTTATTGCATCAATCATAGGAGCTCCTCCAGAGTAAAACTCTTAAAATCAGCATGTCCGCATTCTTTGCTGTTACTGCCAAGAGACAGGGCAAATAATCCAAGTTTTGCACCAACCCAGGTGTGATCCGAAGGCGTATAGTCTATGCCAAGATCGATCATTATATCCTTTGTCTTTTCAAAAGAAAGGTATACCTTGAGCTTCATATCTGCTTCATCAGAGCCATGGGTCACGTTTTGGAAATAAGTATCTCCTCCCGTAAAGGTCATGATCCAGTTAATACTTTTAAGCGCATTTTCCAAAGAAAGTCCGCTGTCTTTTACATAGTTCTCAAAAAGCTCAGAAAAGTCTACAGCTTCACTCTTGTGCGCATCATCGCCCTCAGAGTGAATGGTCTTTACATAATACTTACCCGTTTCATCTTTCTCAATAAAAGCAGCCACGTACTGCCCGCCTGTCATGCAGACACCCGCTCTTTCTCCGGGCAAAAGACCGGATGCATCCACTAAAGCTTCCGCCCTGAAGGAAGGATAAATGAGCTTCTGTGTAAGAACATTGCTGCTCCTCCACAGAACGGGCATATCATCATGAGACGGATTCTGGCAAAAGAGCCTTAAGCCGTCTCTTTCAGCGCCGGTTTCATCTGTTACACTTCCATAAAAGCTATCGTCGTGATCGCCCATCCATTGCCACGAAAGATTTGGTTTGCCGTCCTTAAAATCATCTGACCCTTCAAGATATACGGGTTCTTCGCTTGTAATAACAGGCTTATCCAGCTCAAAAGCCGGCTCTCCAACTCCGTTTATATCAGGATTTATTCCGATAACCGGCCATCCGCCATTCCAGTAAACAGGCTGAAGATGACATATCCTTCCATAGAGTCCTCTGTCCTGGAAATGAAGGTAATACTCTTTTCCATCCGGAGTATCAACAAGGCCTCCCTGGTGAGGGCCGTTGATCACAGTGCTGCCCTGTCCCATCACAGTCTTTATCTCATAGGGACCGTGAATATCTTTTGACCTGAGTGCAACCTGATAGCCCTCCCTTACGCCACCGGCCGGAGCAAGGATATAGTAAAATCCATCCCTTTTATAAACTTTGGGACCTTCTATTGTCACAGCCGGATGAGATGGGTCATTTCCGTCAAAGACAAAGTGATCTTCACTTATAGCCTTCAGTCCGTCGGGGCTCATCTCAAATATTCCGAGAATGCTCTTAAAGCCGATTCTGGACTTGGCATATCCGTGAATGATATAAGCCCTTCCATCCTCATCCCAGAACGGGCATGGGTCAATAAGACCTTTCCCTTCAAGGACAAGAACAGGCTCTTCCCACTCTCCCAATGGGTCTTTTGTCCTTACTACGTAGTAGCCTTCATCCGGCATTCCGTAGTAGATGTAGAACATTCCCTCATGGAATCTGATGGCAGGAGCCCAGACGCCCTCGGAGTGCCTCGGTATCTTAAATCTCTCCTGCCCTATGTTTTTCAGGGCATAGTTAACCAGCCTCCAGTTCACAAGGTCTTTTGACACAAGGATCGGAAGCCCCGGCGTGTAATTAAAGCTGCTGGCAGTCATATAAAATGTGTCTCCAACCCTTATTACATCAGGGTCAGAGTAATCCGCAAACAGCACAGGATTTCTAAATTTATTACCAAGATCAGAATAAGTTTTCATGTCTTTATCATCCGTTTATCTCTATATTTGTAGTCTCTTTATTAAGCTCATCATCTGCAAGGAGGGATGCATAAACTCCGCCAAGTTCCCTTAGTCCCTTAGCTATCATGCCTGCATAGAGCATTGCTCCTTCGTACTTTAAATGGGAGTTATCAATCTTACCCTCAGGAGCCCAAACAGCCTCTCCCGGTGCAAGATTCATGTAGTACTTCTTCGAAGCCTCATCACCTGTCTTTGTTAAAAAGTCCCTGCTCATGGTAAAAAGATCCACAACCGGAACATCAAATTCTAAAGCAGCTTCCTTCATTCCCTTTACATACTCGGTATGCTCTGAGGGCTTAAGATTACCGTTTTCATCAAATAGCCTTCTTTCAACCGAAGTAATGAAAACAGGATATGCGCCTTTATTTCTGGCTACATTCACGTACTTGCCAAGATTGACAATAAACTCTCCATGAGGATCCGTGTATCTTGAAGGGTCATTTTTCTTCTCATCGTTGTGGCCGAACTGAATAAAGAGAAAGTCCCCTTTTGTAATCTCGTCATAAATTGGTGCAAGACGTGATTCATCTATAAAGCTCTTGGTGCTCCTTCCATTTACAGCCCTGTTGCAAACGCAGACATCCATTGCAGTGAACCTGTCAAATGCCTGTCCTATTCCTGTCTGCGGATAAGTTGATGCCTTGTTGGTAGCTACCGTTGAATCTCCTGCCCAGAATATATGTCTCATTTTCTGCTCCTTTAAAAATAGCCGTCCAAGCTATGAACCTGGACGGCCTGTCTGATAAACAATTTTCAATTAAATATTACTCTTTTACAGCTCCTACATTAACACCCTTTACGAAGTACTTCTGAAGGAAAGGATAAAGAAGCATGAAAGGAAGGATAGCACAAACGATAGCTGCGTAGTACAGAGTACTCTGCGATACCTTATAAGCCGTCGTCGGCGTGTCTCCGTCCATGACCATAACTCTCAGAATGTACTGGAAGTTAACCTGATCACGGTTTGTGATGTAGATCTGAACTGTTGAATAATCGTTCCATACTGTAACGGCATACATAAGTCCGATTGAAGCAAGAGCTGCCTTTGAAAGAGGAAGCACGATCTTGAAGAAGATTCCCATAGGGGAGCATCCGTCAATCTCAGCTGCTTCAAACAGTGATCCGGGGATACCTTCAAAGAAGTTACGCATAAGAACCAGGTTGTATACGTTCATACCATGCTTAACAACAAGTACCCACATGTTATTGGTAAGACCGAGCTGTTTCATTACCAGGTACTCAGGGATCATACCACCTGAGAAGATCATGGTGAAGAGCAGGAAGTATGCAAACAGTGTTCTTCCGGGCATCTCATACTGTGACAGAACGTATCCACCAAGGGTTGACATTACAAGACCGAGAAGTGTTCCGAAAACAGTTGTGATAACTGAGTTAAGGAATGGTCTGTAAAGCTTAGCTGTATGAAGGATTGTTCTATAACCGTCAAGTGTTGGTTCATTAGGGAAAAACTGGAATTTGTAAACACCAACAGCGTTAAAGGAATCAACAACAACCTTCCAGATTGGGAAAAGAACTATAATTCCCAACAAAATAAATACTATGTAATTTACTACATCAAATGCATCGGTCTTTCTCTTACGACCTGCACCAAATTCTACTCTCTTTGCCATCGTAAGCCTCCTTAAATAATACCGCGACCGCGGACTTTCTTGCTGGCCCAGTTACAAATAAGTACCAGTGCACATCCAACAAGTGACTTGAAAAGACCTACCGCTGTAGTATATCCGTAGTTAGGGATAGCTGTCATAAAGGTCTTACGATAGATGTATGTTGAAATAACATCTGAAACAGCAAATACTCTGTTGTTGTACATAACGAATACTGACTCGAAGAGGTTAAGAACCTTAGCCAGATTCAGGATAAGTACGATAATGATAGTGTTGAGAAGCTCAGGAACTGTTACGTACCAAATCTTCTGAAGTCTTGTAGCACCATCGATATCAGCTGCTTCATAGAGCTCGGGGTTAATTCCTGCAAGGGTTGCAAGGAAGATAACTGTTCCCCAACCTGTCTCCTTCCAGATATTTACCAGATAGTAAACAGGTCGCCAGAGCGTAAGCTCATGCATGAAGTCAATACTCTCTTTTATAAGTCCCCAGCTCTTAAGTGTTTCATTTACGAAACCTGTTGAAGAAGTTGAAAGGAAAAGAGTGAAAATAGCTGCTGTAACTGTCCATGACATAAAGTGTGGCAGATAGATTACTGTCTGCAGCACTTTCTTGGCAAACAGATTTGCCATCTCATTGATAAATACAGATACAATAACCGCAGTACCTGTTGTTATCAACAGCTTTATGATTGAAAGCTGAAGTGTATTAAAAAAGGCTTTCCAGAAATCCGCATCAGCGAACATCTTCTGGAAATGTTTAAAGCCTACCGGTTCCATTTTCTTAAGTGTGTAGTCATAAAAAGCGTATCTTACGCCAAGCATTGGCCAATAATAGATAATAAGAACATATATAACTACAGGAAGAAACATAAGGTAAAAACCTCTGTGGTTCCATATACGCATACCCAAAGGCTTTTTGTTTATAGTTTGACCTGTGGATGTAACCTTTTGTGTTTTGCTCATTTTACTGCCCCATTCATATAAATACTTTTGTTGATTGCGGTGAAATAAAGGATCTCTTTAAGGTTCTGCATGGGCACCCGGATGGATGCCCATACAGTTTATAGATAGTTTAATAGAATCGAATCTGATAAAGAAATTACTGTGCGTTAAGCTCGTCAAGGATCTTTGTGATTGTATCGCCCCACTTAGCCTGGTACTCAGCGATAGCATCTTCTGCAGTCTTCTTGCCTGCAACAACCTCGTTCATAAGAGTTGTCTTATCTGTTGCAAGATCAGCCTCAACCTCTGTGAGGATCTCTGATGAAGGTGACTGAGGAGCATCTACACAGTTCTCTGTGAAGAACTTGTTACCAGCCTGTACAAGCTCGTCATTATCTACGAAACCGTTTGTAAGAGGAGCAATAACAAGTACCGGATCAAGGTGATTCTTCTTCCATACAGAGTTAGGGTCGTTAGGAGACTGCTTAAGGTGGAACTCACCCTCTGCATACTCGTAATCCTTCTTCTTGTCAGGATCATCAGGGTTAGTTGTGAATGACTCAGCGTGTGTTGACCAGTGAACATCCTCAGCACCATATGTCCAAAGTGTCTGAACCTTGTCACCGTCAAGCATTGTCTCGATAAGTGCATCGAAGATAGCCTGCTCACGAGAATCGTCTCCGTCGCCATCATCTGTGATTACCCATACAGGAGCCTCACGGTTGATGTATCCGCCCCATGTATCCTTGATCTCCTTGATAGGAGGAAGCTGTACAAGTCTGTCATCGCCAAGATCTGTATCAACGTCGTTCTTGTCAAGGTTATCTGTAAGAGTTCTAAGCCATGTACCAGCCCAGTAAGTGAATACACCTTCTGATGTTGACTGGTCATTTGAGAACCATTTCTCACGTGCTGTCTTTGTTGAAGCTTCCTCAGTATCCTTATCGATTACGCCATCAGCGTAGCCCTGAGCAAGTCTTGTAAGAGCATCGATTGTAGCCTGCTCCTGGAATCCGTCAACCCACTGTCCGTCCTTCTGGTAGATAGCCGGGTAAGCACCCTGCCAGAACTCAGGCATGTAGTTGATGTATGGAGCCTCGTCAAGCTTACCGAATCCTGCTGCGATAACACCTGTCTGGCCATCCTTTGTGAAAGCCTTGAGCATGTTGTAGTAGTCATCGAATGTCTTGATGTCATCAACCTTAAGTCCTGCAGCATCGAGCCATGACTGCTTGATGTATGTAACACATCCGTTACCGTATGTAGGAGCGAAAGCGTAAAGCTCGCCGTTTGCAGTCTTCATGTTCTCATTGATTGAAGGAAGTGTGATCCTTGACTGGAACTCTGCGTTTTCATAAGCATCAGCCATGTTCCAAAGGATTCCTGTGTTCTGATACTGCTTGAACATTGTAGCGCTCATGATAAGAGCATCAGGATACTGTCCGTCACCGGGCTGTCCAGTTGTAAGGAGCTGAGCTACATTGTCCTTGTAACCTGAGTGCTCAGGCTGGTTGATGTGAAGCTTGATGTCATGACCGAGCTTCTCTGAAACAGCTGCTTCCCACTGCTCGATGAAAGCATCCTGTCCGTTATCAACGTTTGCTGTAAGTGTTCCGTCTACTGTGATGTAGAGGTCTGTGAGGTTGTACTCACCAGCTTCTGCTGTCTCAGTTGATGCAGCTGTGTCTGTTGATGCAGTAGCATCTGTTGACTGAGCTGCTGTGTCAGTGCTCTGACCGCCGTCTGTTGTAGCAGGTGCTGATTCTGATCCGCATGCTGCAAGAGAAGCTACCATTGCTGTTGAAAGAATTAATGATAAGACTTTCTTTTTCATTTAATTTGTTCCTCCCAATTTGATTTTTGAAGATTAAATGTAAGCACTTTCATTTGCTTGTAACTGTACTTTATCATGTATCGCAATCCATTGCAAGTACAAATTTTGTAAGATTTGTAACAATCTCCCCGGTTTTTTGTCGAAAGTAGCATTTATAAGGCAATTTTGGAAAGTGCTTACATGTAAAAATTTACAAAAAATTTATTTAAAGTGTCACTCCTCTTTTCCATATTGCCATATCATGGAAGCCTGCCAGTTCACTTTTAAGCTTTTCACCGGATGCTGTTCTTACAATCTTGTCAAAGAGTTCATCAGTGAGGTCCTCAAAGGTTTCTCCGTCTAATATACGGCCTGCACAAAAGTCGATCCAATTGCCCTTCTTCTGGGCAATGGCATTGTTGCTGGCTATTTTCATAGTAGGAACGGGACATGCAAAAGGTGTTCCTCTTCCTGTTGTAAAGAGCACAATCTGAGCTCCTGCACTGGCAAGGGCTGTTGCTGCACACAGGTCATTGCCGGGTGCGCACAAAAGGTTGAGTCCTGTCGTCTCAGTTCTCTCACCATATTCCATAACGTTCATTACAGGATAATCGCCGGACTTCTGTGTGCATCCAAGGGACTTATCCTCAAGTGTTGTAATTCCGCCCGCCTTATTTCCGGGAGACGGATTCTCATATATAGGCTCGCCCTGCTTGGTGAAGTACTCTTTGAAGCCATTGATCATATTGACGGTATCTTCAAAGGTCTTTTCATCCTTGCATCTATTCATAAGAATAGTTTCTGCTCCGAACATCTCGGGAACCTCAGTCAGGATACTGGTTCCGCCATACTCTATGATGCGATCTGAAATCCTTCCCACAAGAGGATTGGCAGTGATTCCGGAGAAGCCGTCGCTTCCTCCGCACTTAAGTCCGATTATGAGCTTGGAAAGATCTGCATCTGTTCTTTCATCAGCCGATGCTGTGTCTATTAGCTCTTTTAACAGATTAAGTCCGTCCTCCATCTCGTCATCCGACTTCTGGCATACCAGGAACTTAACTCTGTCCTTGTCATATTCTCCTATATAAGGCATAAGTACATCGATATTGCTGTTCTCGCAGCCAAGGCCAAGAACAAGCACTCCGCCTGCGTTTGGGTGCCTTATCAGGTCTGCCAGAATAGTTCTTGTATGTTCCTGATCGTCTCCTGTCTGAGAACATCCGTAGTTATGTGTAAAAGCAACCACTTCATCAATGCTTCCTTTAATAAGAGCATTGGCCTGCTTGGCAAGAGCTGTTGCAATGTTGTTTACACAGCCGACTGTGGGAATGATCCATATTTCATTTCTTATGCCTACTCTGCCATCACCCCTTACAAAGCCCTTAAATGTGCCCTTTCTCGTGCCCATTTTAGCCTCTTTGGCAGGAACATACTCAGGATCAGGCTGATACTTATAATCAAGGATTCCCTCAAGATTAGTCTTGATATCATGTGTGTGAACCCATCTGCCTGTGCTTATCGCTTCTGTAGCATGTCCGATGGCGTATCCGTATTTCACAATGTCTTTTCCGTCATCAATGTCCTTAACAGCCATCTTGTGGCCTGCAGGAATATCTTCCAAAGCCTCTACCGCTCTGCCATCTCCAAGAGTTACGCTCTCGCCTTTCTTTAATTCTTCAAGGCATACAACCACATTGTCCTGGGGATGAATCTGTAAAAATCTGCCCATTTGTAACCTACCCTTCTTGTGTTTTGAAAAAATGTTGTAAGCGTTTACAATAAAATCATATATTTAACTAAATCAAACGTCAACAAATTTTTCTATTGTAATTGCCGTGGCTGTCTTGTATAATCAATTTGAAAAAAATTATGAAAATGCTTTCATAATTGAAATGTTTGGAGGGTATACAAATGAAAAGATTTATGGACGAAGATTTCCTTCTGCAGTCTGAATCTGCCAAGAAACTGTACCATGATTATTCAGAGAACATGCCCATTCTTGACTATCACTGCCATATCAGTCCAAGAGAGATAGCCGAGGATCGTCATTTCGACACAATCACACAGGTATGGCTCGGAGGAGATCACTACAAATGGCGCATGATGCGCTCTTTCGGGGTTGATGAGAAGTTTATTACAGGAGATGCTTCTGATAAGGATAAATTCCTCATGTTCGCAAAGTGCCTTGAGAAGTCGGTAGGACACCCACTTCATCACTGGGCACATCTTGAACTTCGCAAATATTTCGGTTACCAGGGAGTTCTTAATTCAAAGACTGCCGAAGAGGTTTATGATCTTTGCAACAAGGTTCTTCAGGATCCTGCCACAAGCGTAAGATCTCTTATCAAGGCTTCAGGTGTAACTCTTATCTGCACAACAGATGACCCTGTTGATACTCTTGAGTGGCACGACAAGATTAAAGAAGATCCTACTTTTGATGTTAAGGTTCTTCCCGCATGGAGACCTGACAAGGCCAAGAATATCACTAAGCCTGAGTTTACCGATTATCTTAAGACTCTTTCAGATGTAAGCGGAGTTAAGATTGACTCTTTTGCTTCACTTAAGGAAGCTCTTAAGATAAGACTTGATTACTTTGCTTCAAAGGGTTGCACAGTTACAGATCACGCCCTTGAATATGTTATGTACTACCCTGCTTCTGACGAAGAGGTTGAGGCAATCTTTGCAAAGCGCCTTTCCGGTGCTGAGCTTTCAAAAGAGGAGGATCTTAAGTTCCAGACAGCATTCATGCTCTTTGAGGGCGAAGAGATTGCAAAGAGAGACTGGGTAATGCAGCTTCACTTCGGATGCAAGCGTGACAACAACACTCCTATGTTTGAGAAGCTCGGTCCCGATACAGGATACGATTCAATCGACGCTTACTATCCTATGGGTGAGATGGCAGATTTCCTCAATGCCCTTCATGTAAAGAATTCTCTTCCTAAGACAATTCTCTACTCACTTAACCCTAACGATAACAAGATCATCAACACTATGCTGGGCTGCTTCAACGAAGGTCCTGCAGTTGCCAAGATCCAGCAGGGAAGCGCGTGGTGGTTCAATGACAGTAAGTTTGGTATGGAGGAGCAGCTCAGATGCGTTGCTGAATCCAGCAATCTCTCAGGCTTTGTAGGAATGCTTACAGACTCAAGAAGCTTTACTTCCTATACAAGACATGAGTACTTCAGAAGAATCCTTTGTAATTATTTGGGATCTCTTGTTGAAAATGGTGAATATCCTTCAGAGGACCTTGATATTCTCGGTGAAATTGTAAAAGATATCTCTTATAATAATGCAGTTAGATATTTCAAATTCCCATTAGAAGAAAGATAACTTTATGAGCAACCAGATGACAATATATGACATTTCCAAGAAGGCAGGGGTTTCAATTGCCACAGTATCCCGTGTACTTAACGGATCTACCAATGTTAAGCCCCGCACTCGCAAGAAAGTCATGGACATAATTGAACAATATGGCTACAAGCCCAATGCTTTTGCCAGAGGACTTGGTCTTAATTCAATGAAGACCATTGGTATTCTCTGTGCCGATGCATCCGATCTGTACCTTGCCAAGGCCATCTACTACATCGAGCAAAAGCTCCGCGAGAACGGGTATCATTCAGTTCTTTGCTGTACAGGTTATGATATTGAGGCCAAGAAAGAGTCGGTTAATCTCCTCTTATCTCAGCATGTAGATGCAATTGTCATGATAGGATCCAACTTTATCATGAACACTCCCGAGGATAATCAGTACATTAAGGATGCAGCTGCAACTGTGCCTATCATGCTTCTTAACGCAGACTTTGACTGTAATAACGTATACTGCACTCTCTGCGATGATTACAAGGCAACACAGGATGCAACAGAACAGCTTATAAACGGCGGAGCCAAGGATATCCTTTATCTCTACAACAGTAACTCCTATTCAGGTCTTAAGAAGCTGGCAGGATTCCAGAACGCCCTTCTTACACATGACATTCCGCTTAAGAAACAGTTCATGCAGTGCTTTAAGGGAAGTCATGAGGACATAGACGGTGTTAAGGGCTTTGTAGAGAGCCTTCACGCTAAGGGTCTTAAGTTCGATGCCATCGTTACAAGTGATGACTTTTTAGCAGTTGGTTCCATGAACTTCGCCAGAGCCAATCACATCAAGGTTCCTTCAGAGCTTCAGGTTATTGGATACAACAATTCAATTCTCTCCCACTGCTCTGAGCCGGAGCTATCCTCAATCGATAACAGGCTTGAGGATATGTGCATTCAGCTTGTTAAGACACTTATCGGAACCCTGACTCAGAATGAGATGCCACAGAAGACCATCTTCTCAGGCGAACTTATCAAGAGAGGTTCAACCAGGATTTAACTACTTTCTATATACATTTAAAAACAACCGGTAAATGAGGCCATGCTCATTTGCCGGTTGTTTGATTTATTTGATCTATTAAGCGCCCTTCTTCTCTTTCAAGGGACATCCAGACTGCCGGTCTTTATCTTCCAGCCTTCTGTATATATTAGCTAACAGTGCGCCCGATATATTGTGCCATACAGAGAATATAGCTCCGGGAACCGTTGCCATTGCAAGGTCAGGGAAAGCTGATCCGGCAAGAGATGTTGCAAGGCCTGAATTCTGCATTCCAATCTCAATAGAGAGAGCTTTCTTTTTGGACATTGGAAGCTTAAGTACAAGTCCAAGTGCAAATCCCAAAATATATCCAAGAACATTGTGAAGAATAACTACTACAAATACGATAGCTCCTGTTTCAAGGATTCTCTCAGCATTGTGAGAAACAACCGCTGCAACAATAAGTGTTATTGCAACTACAGAAATAAGTGGAAGTACATCTGATACTTTTTCTGTATACTTTCCCCAGAATCTGTTTATGATAAAGCCCAGAGCAATGGGGATGATAACTACCTTGATGATTGAAAGGAACATGCTCAGCACATCCACTGATACTGTTGTCTTTAACAAAAGGTATGTAATAGCAGGTGTAAGAAGTGGTGCCAGGAGCGTGTTGACACTGGTCATTCCTACTGAAAGGGCTACATCTCCCTTACTCAGATATGTCATTACATTGCTCGCTGTTCCGCCCGGACAGGTTCCTACAAGGATCACTCCGGCTAAAAGACCTGTCTCAAGGCCGAATATCTTACCAAGAGCAAATGCCAGAAGAGGCATTATGGTAAACTGTGCAATACAACCGATAATGATATCCTTAGGGCGTTTGAAGACTACTGCGAAGTCGCCAAACTTCAAAGTAAGGCCCATTCCAAACATTACAACCATAAGCAGGTAGTTGATCCATGATGTCTGTATCCACAGGCATGACTTTGGTACAAAAAGTGCCAGAGCAGCAACTACCAGAACAATTATTGCCATATACTTTCCAACAAAGTCACTAATCCTTTTCATATTCAGTTTTCCTTCCTCACATAGATGACTGTTAATTAAAGTTCAGATGTGCAGTGAGGGCATCTTGTTGCCTCAATGTTGATCTCACTCTTACAACGTGGACAGATTTTAGTTGTAGCAGGTGCTTCTGCTTCTTCCTTTTCAAATCTGGCTGCTATCTTATTCATGGATTTTACAAGGCAGAAGATTACAAGTGCCATGAGAATAAAGTTGATGATTACTGTAATGAATGTACCGTAGTTAAGTGTAGCTGCTCCGGCCTCTTTTGCTGCCTCGAGGGTGGCATATGAGCTGCCATCGAGAGAAACGAACATGTTGTTGAAATCAATTCCACCGGTGAGAAGGCTTATTATCGGCATGATAATGTCATCAACCAGTGAAGTAATGATCTTCTGGAAAGCTCCGCCGATGATAACACCGACTGCCATATCCATCACATTTCCGCGCATGATGAACTCACGAAATTCAGCTGCAAAACCCTTGCCCTTACCGGCTACGCTTTTAATCTTTTCTGTCATATCCTTTTACCTCCGCAAAATATTTTTTCATACTCTTGAAATTATAACACAGAATGCCTAAAATAAAATAGTTAGAACGCTTGCAGGCGTAGTACATCGGTAGTATGTCAGCTTCCCAAGCTGAAGAGGCGGGTTCGATTCCCGTCGCTTGCTTCATTTAAAAATCCCGACAGTTCATTAAACTGCCGGGATTTCTTTATGTCTCGTATTTAGCTGTTTTCATTCACATATATTGAAACTCTGCTCTGGATAATATCTGCAACCTCCTGAGCACTCTTCTGCCCTTTAAAATAGGCAGCTGCCTCCTCATTGATGATATTGTTCACAGCCTGGTTGGAGGAATATGTAAGGGTGAGGGATTCCACAAAGTCTGTCACAAGCTTTACATCCTCGCTTGTAAGAGGATTTACCACTATCTGTGTGTCGCCGATCCAATAGTATTCATCCTCGTAGTGCTTTGTCCCATCATCATCCACCCAGGATTCCTTTTCCATCGATTTTTTGGCCAGGGCATCAAACTTATCCTTTCTTATAGGAAAGTCATACTGAATTTTGTCCTGATATTCATCAAGATAGAGGTTCCTTAAAAGCTTCCAGCACTCCTCGGGATACTGTGACTGGGAGCTTACAGCGAATCTGATATTAGGTGTCATTATGGAGCAGTTGATCCCCAGTTCGTTTGGGAAGCCTATAAGGGAGATGTCACTGCCAAAGGTTCCGTCCATGTATCTTCTGTAGGGCCTGAAGCCGTTTAAATATGCCATTGAGAACAGGGCTTTATCTGTCCTGTAGGCGGACTCGTCGTAGTCCATCCACATATCTTCCGTAAGCTCTTCGGGGAATTCTTTTGCAAACTCCAAAAGCTCTATAAATCCTTCGCTGTTAAAGTTACAGCTCTTGTTCTCCCAGTCGATAAAATTATTTCCTGAGGAGATCAGTCCGTAGTACATGATGGTATCTCTTGAAGTCATACCGAAGGAGTCCGAGAAGGTCACACCCTTTTGCTGTATCATATCCCTGCAGTCCTTTAAGGTGAGGGTATCCATTCCTGCTGCATTTGAAGCCTTAATTGCCATGGTATTTACATAGAAGGAAGGAATTATCTGATAGAGTTTATCTCCTGTCTTAAAGGCATCAAAGGCATTCTGTACAAACTTGACATCCTTGAGCTCAGGGTCATTTGTCAGGTAAGGGTTAAGATCCAAAAACAGTCCCTTATTGATATAGCTGTCCACAGGCTCATCATTGGCAAAATACATGATATCCGGAACGTTGCCGGAAACTATATCCAGGTTGAACTGTGTCATCCCGGCCTGCCAGTCGTCCTCAGAATCAAGGGTTGCATAATCAACGATTTTTATCTTGTAATCACCGGACTCCTGATTGTACTTATATACCAGTTCTCTGATATTGTAGTCGATATTTCTTCCTGCCAGAGTAATGATA
Source organism: Butyrivibrio sp. (assembly GCA_017634825.1). Classification (GTDB taxonomy): domain Bacteria; phylum Bacillota; class Clostridia; order Lachnospirales; family Lachnospiraceae; genus Butyrivibrio. Next base: position 3,847 of record JAGBMP010000146.1, on the reverse strand, counting down.
GTCCTGTCCTTTACCTGATCCGCAGGAACCTTGGTGAGCCTGTACAGAGCCCAGTTATAAGCTTCATCCGGAAGATTTGCGATAAACTCCTGATCACTTACGGCAACTACACTGTTAACCGCATAGTTAATGCTGATGTCAGAATCCGCAAAATCAAGGAGCTTAGTCAGTGTATCTTTTCCCTTATCATATCCATAGATTCCGTCTGTTTTGGACACATACAGATCATATCCGTTACCTCCAAAGAAGGAATAATCATCATAGGTCTTAAACTGCTCCGAGGGCTCCGAGAGCTTGCCGGCTGCAACATCAAGGCTCCTAAGCTCAATACCGTGCTCTCCCCAGATGGTTGCAAATATCTGCCCGTCAAAGCCGCTGTAGAGGCTTATTGAAGTTTGATAGAACTCATTTGAGGAATCAGAGGTGTCCAGTATCTTATCAAAGGACTGATCAGTCTCATTAAACTTCTCAATGCCTCTGTTTGAGCTGATTATAAGGCCGCTGTTTTCATCCCATACCATTCCGTACAATGAGAAGCCATTCTCCTCATCCTGACTGTCAGAGAGCATGATATTGAATAGCTGATGTCCTTCTGCGTCATACTTTTGAAGGTACTGTTCCTCATGGTAGTCATATTCCTCCTCCATGTTTCCCTCATCAGGTATTACCTTCTCAGCTGTGACATCCTCTGTCGTAGTGATGGGCTCTTCGTTAACGGTTTCTGTGTCAACAACATTGCCCTGCTTGTCAGTATAGAAGTACTTGTAGAGGATGCAGTACAGATTCCCCTCCTTGTCATAGGTCATGTTGCCATGACTCTCCGAATCACTCTCGGGGATCTTGGTACTCCTAAGGTCACTTCCGTCTGAGTTAAAAGAAGCTATGGTAATATTATCGCCATCGGAATAGGAGGCAGCATAGATCCTGTCACCTACGATACCTATATTGTTGTAGTCCTGATCCTCTAAAATATCCAGTTTTTCGCTTCTGAACACATAATCCTTTGAACCCTTAGCCGCCTCATCCACAAGGCTGGATCCACCTTTATTTCCAAAAGAGCATCCGCTGAGAGTCCCTGTTAAAAGAGCTGTCATCAAAGCAAGGGTAATTCCTCTGTTTAGCCAAGATTTCTTTTTCATAATTTCTCCTTTTTCCTCTTATATTCAACTTCCAGATCGTATTTCTTGTCGGAAAGATATTGTATGATTCCACGGGCTGTCCACTTCTTGTGTCTGTATGAATTAACTGTAAAGATCACAAGAGTCAGGATGAGCTGCAAAAGACATATGAGCCTTACCAGCAATATAAGCGCAAGTACATCCTCGTAGCCTCTTGCTGCATTTTCCCAGTAGGGATAGTAAATCGCCTTATTCCACATGCTCCTTGTAAAGAAGTTTCTAAGAACCGCAAGGAGTGAGAAAACCGAAAATCTCTCGGTGTTATCTATAACCACCACAAACTCGTCCTTGATCCCAAGGCTCTCCTTGCAGATCTTGGCTGCCAGTCCTTTCACGGGATTGGGACATACAACCTCGATGCAGGTGATGCCACCCTTTGAAGCTGTCATACCGTCTTCCGATATCTCAGAGCTTTCAGTCAATCCGCTGAGTATTGTCCCATATCTTGAAAGAGATTCATAGGACATATACACAAAGCTTGTATCCTGCTGGGCAGCCTTGCTGATCATTCCATCGTTTCTTTTTACGACACCCGACACATAATGGGGAACCCCTTCTATCGTTACACTCTGTCCTATAATGTCTGTGGAGCCAAAGAGCTGCCAGGCCATCTCCTCATCAATGACGATCTTGTCCTTCATCAGGTCATCACCCAAAAAGTAAGACCCCGAGACAAAATTCATGGGATGAAACAAAAAGAAATCTCCGCCCACTCCTATTGCTGCAGCATTTTCACCGGTTCTGTTCTCAAAGCTTAAGGTGACTTTCCCCTGAGCGCAGTAAGCAACATTATATAGCTCCTGCAGCGGCGTCTTTTGAGGAATAGAAAATTCTTCCTCTTCAAGGCTCTTTTTCATGTCCTCTATATCTATGGTATCAATGATCCGGGGAGTTTTTGCCGCGTCACCTTCTCCCTCATCTCCGGCGCTTACTCCCGCCTCCACAAGCTTTTTTTCAAGGAGATATGAGAACTTCTTAATATCATCCTCTCTGATCATCTGATCCTCTGTGGCAAAAATACTGACCTGGGCCATTCTCATATCCTCTGACCATCTCTCCGCCAGATTCTGATCCACAAGAGTGCTTTTTATGTGTTCTGTAACAAGGCCAAGAACAATATAAACAATAAGGGACACAGCAGAAAGTATAATGATAAAGGCTCTTTTTCTTATAAAATTAATTAACCGTTCCTTATATTTATCAAAAAACATTACTGATCTGCGAGCCTCACCTGATCTCCTGCTTTTATAAGTGTTGTGGCAGTTGTGATGACGTACTCATCCCCCTCTACTGCAGCAGCAATTGCCGTATTGTTGTCATCAGAAGCTTTGACCGTTACGTCAACTCTTGATGCCATATATCTGTTACCCAGAGGGCTTGATTTACTCTTTACAACGAGGATAAACTTACCGTTACTGTCTGTCTTGATGGCACTGTTTGGAACGATGAGATCGTACTCAACAGCTCTTTCTCCGATGGCAAGTGATATGCTCTGTCCCGGAGTAACGTCCTTGCTCTCAAGTTTGAAGGTAAGAAGCTTCTTATTACCGGGATCTGTTTTATCATTTCTTATGGAAGTCAGAGTTGCCTTAAAGTCATCTCCGTACTGCCAGATATTCTGAGGCTTCGCAGCATCTCCCACCTTGAGCTTTTGCGCCTGGGCATTGCTAACCGAAAAGCTTGTTGTCATGTCTTTTCCGTCAACCTGGATAACTGCTATTGTCTCATCAGCTGAGGTTGACTCACCGGAAACCTTTGAAAGGCTTGATACTGTTCCGGCAACAGGAGTCTTAACGGATGCACCGACCGACTCAGCTTCAAGTTTTGCAACCAGGTCTCTTTGCTCACCGATCTTGTCTCTCATCTGGCAGAGGCTTATCTCGGTATTGATGCTCTTTAAAAGATTTGTCTTCTCAAGTTCGGCTGCCTTGAGCTCTGCAGCAGTTCTGGCCTTTGTCTGATAGAGCTGGGCCAGTTTCTGATCATAGCTAAGGTCCTGCTGAGTTCCGTAATTTTGAAGCTGAGAGCTGTCTTTTGTCAGCTCTGCAATCTGATTCTCAAGTTCCTGTACCCTGCCGTCATTCCCTTCGTTCTGGGCCTTGGTAAGCTCGTAATTAAGCTGTGCAATGCTGTAACCCGGTGTTGCTGCATTATAGGAATTGCCTGCTGAGTCGTAGCTGTCCTTCTGGGTCATATAATCAATATCCGCCTGAGCTGCGTTATCAGCATTTAAGGCATTATTGTACCTGTCCGTTACCGCTGCCAGCTCCGCCTGATAGGTATCATAGGTGGTCTTTTTTCCGTTTCTGACATTTGATATAACATCATTGGGAACGTCGCCTGAAAACAAAGACTGCTCGTAGGAAAGCTCAAGGTCATCAAGTCTTTCCTTGGCATCAAGAAGCTCCTTGGACTCTTTATCCTCAAGATAATAGATGACATCTCCCATCTCCACGTGCGCACCTTCCTTGACCGCCACACCTGAGATCTTTCTTGTCTCTTTTACCGTGATATTATAAGGATCCTCAGCAGATACGGTTCCTGTACCTCTGATCTGAGGAGAAATGGTTCCGCTTGTTATCTGCTGGGTTGCCACCTGAGGTAGCGAATAATTCATGATGGTGTTGGAGAAAAATGTGAGTATGAGCATGATGGACAAAAAAGCTATG